>NC_013740.1:1800000-2100000 GCF_000025305.1 Acidaminococcus fermentans DSM 20731
GTGAAGGTCTTCTGGGGCGGCGCCGCGATCACATCCACCACCACCCGGGTGGGCCGCTTGGCCACTTTGTCTTCCTTCAGGCTGAACACGTTGAACATCCCCTTCTGGAGGGGTCTCTTCATCATCACATGGACCACCGTGGCATTGATTTTCCGTTCCAGATACACCTTGGAAACATAGGTGGCCTTTTTGGGGGTAGTGACCCGGGGAATGGACGATTTCAGGTTGCCGTAGACGGTGACCCGCAGTTCATTGTCCAGCATTTCCGTTTTGTATTTCGTGGCCTGGTTGGTATCCAGGACAATCCGCAGCCGTCCGTTGGGATTGACCCCGTACACCACATCCTGGATCTTGGACGCCGCCTGGGCATTTCCCGTTCCCAGGCATGCCACCAGGCAGAAAAAGAATAACAGCAGTTTTTTGAACACGTTGAACCTCCTCTTGGGACGCAGCAGGCTGTCTTCTGCCTCCCGGACTACCCGGCCATTGTAACACTTTCCCAGGTTCCATGCAAATCAGGCCGGCTGACCGCCCCGGCGGGCCGGCCATCTTTTATCTCTTTTTCACTTTGTCCAGGGCTGCAGGCAGGTGGGTCACCAGATCCCCGGCCGCAAGACCGATCTTTCCGCCTTCCGCCGCCAGATCCCCGGCCAGCCCCTGGAGATAGACCCCGCAGCAGGCGGCCTGGCCCAGGTCCAGTCCCTGTCCCAAAAGGGCGGCAATGGTCCCGGTGAGCACGTCTCCGCAGCCCCCGGTGGCCATGCCTTCATTGCCGGTGGTATTGATGAACACCTGTCCGTTGGGCAGGGCCACCACCACCGGCGTGCATTTCAGCACCACTACCGCCTGCCATCTGGCCGCCCCTTCCAGGGCCGCCCGGACCGGATCCTGGAGGATCTCCCCGGTGGATTTCCCCAGCAGCCGGGCCATTTCTCCCGGATGGGGGGTAAAGATTTTTTTCTGGAGGGACTGCAGCAGGGCATCATCCCCAGCCAGGGCATTGAGGCCGTCCGCATCCAGCACCAGGGGCTGGGACAGCTGGGGCAGCAGTTCCCGGAGGTACTGGACGGTTTCCGGGGCTTTCCCTGCTCCGGGACCGGCAGCCACCACGTCAAATCTCCGGAAGGCCTTCAGGCTGGCTTCCGTCACCGGCCGCACCATCACCTCCGTGGATTTGATGATCAGGGGCTGGAGCACTTCCGGCTGGGTGTACAACGTCACCAGACCGGCCCCGGCCCGGACCGCCGCCTTGGAACAAAGTTCCGCCGCTCCGGCATACCCCAGGCTCCCGGCCAGGATCCCCACCCGGCCGTTCATGCCCTTGTGGGCATTGGGGGGCCGTTTGGGCAGCACGTGCCGGACCAGGTCTTCCGTCAGGAGCTCCGCATTGCTTTCCGCTTCCAGCACCAGGGAGGGCGGGGTATTCAGATCCGCCAGGATGATCTTCCCGGTGTACCCGGCTCCGGGATACAGGTACAGCCCCGGTTTGGGGGCGATCATGGTCACTGTGGCCCGGGCGTGGAGGGCCAGGTCCGTATACCCATGATCCGCTTCCACCCCACTGGGGATGTCCACCGCCAGCACCGGTACCGGCACCATCTGGAGGGTTTCCAGGAGGGACCGGATGGGTTCCCGGACTTTACCATGGAAGCTGGTCCCCAGCAGGGCGTCGATGAACAGATCCGCCTGGGCACAGGCCTGGAGCACTTCATTCTGGTCCTTTTCCCACCGGAGGATGGTAAAAGGGAAGCTCTGGCAGATCTTGTACTGTAGCGCCGCTCCCGGGCCGAAGCTTTCCGGGGCTTCCGCCAGCACCAGGGTCACCAGAGCCCCCCGTTTCAGCAGGAACCGGGCGGCGGCCAGGCCGTCTCCCCCGTTGTTTCCTTTCCCGATCAGCAGGATCACCCGTTTTTCCCGGGGATTCCCCATCAGGTCCGCCGCCACATCGGCCACGGCCCGTCCGGCGTTCTCGATGAGGACGGCCTCCGGGATTCCCATTTCCCCGATGGCCTTGGCATCCACTTTTTTCATGGCTTCACTTGCAATGAGTTTCATCTTATCCCTCCAACAGTACTTGGGCAATGGCATTTTCCGCCGTATGGCTCAGGCTTACATGGATCCGTTCCACGCCCCGCACCAGAGCGGCCACCCGCAGCTGGCCCATAAGATGGAGCCGGGGCGCCCCGGTCTTTTCCTCGTTCAGCACTTCCACCTGCTGGAGCTGTCCCGGAGTCAGGCCGGTACCCAGGGCCTTGCCCAGGGCTTCCTTGGCCGCAAACCGGGCCGCGTAGGATTCGCTGCTGTGAGCGCCCTTGCTTTCACAGTACTCGATTTCGTCCCGGGTAAAGGTCTTTTCTTTGAACCCGGCCTGTTTCAGGGCCCGTTCCATCCGGCCCACTTCCAGGATATCCACACCCATGCCAAGAATCATATCCAATTCCTTCTTTCACGCTTTTCTATCTTATTGAAACAATGTTACAAAACTATGGCAAAACTGTGCTCTTTCTTTTCCATTTACATCCCATGCTGTTTTTTCCAGTCCTTGATCTGCCGGAGCCGTTCCTTGTACCGGGCTTCCAGCCCCTGTTCCGTGGGATGGTAATAGCTCCGGTCCTTCAGCCCGTCGGGCAGGCACTGCATGGCGGCCATTTTCTCTTTGGTGTCATGGGCATACTGGTACCCTTTGCCGTAGCCCAGCTCTCCCATCAGCCGGGTGGGAGCGTTCCGGATCTGGAGGGGCACCGGTTCGTTGAGATGCTGCCGGGCATCGTCCCTGGCCTCGTTGTAGGCCAGTTCCATGGCGTTGGATTTGGGCGCCATGGAAAGGTAGATCACCGCATGGGTCAGGTTCACGGAACATTCCGGCATACCGAGGAAATGACAGGCCTGGTAGGCTGCCACCGCGATCTCCAGCCCCCGGGAATCCGCAAGGCCCACGTCTTCGCTGGCGAACCGGACCACCCGCCGGGCAATGTAAAGGGGATCCTCCCCCGCTTCCAGCATCCGGGCCAGCCAGTACACCGCCGCATCCGGATCGGAATTCCGCATGGATTTGTGGAGGGCGGAAATCAGGTTGTAGTGTTCCTCCCCGGTTTTGTCATACAGGAGAGCCTTTTTCCCGGTACACTGTTCAATCAGCTCCCGGGACACATGGATGCCGTCCGGTTTCCGTTCCCCGTTGAGCACCACCATTTCCAGGGTGGCCAGGGCGGACCGGGCATCGCCGTTGGAGAGCCGGGCCAGGAAGGTCAGGTCTTCCTCCGCCAGATGGACGGTTTCTTTCCCGAATCCCCGGGGATCGGTGAGGGCCCGTTTCAGGATCCCTTTGATGGCCTTTTCATCCAGGGCCTTCAGCACAAAGACCTTGCACCGGCTCAGAAGAGCCCCGTTCACCTCAAAGGAAGGATTTTCCGTGGTGGCGCCGATCAGGATGATGGCGCCTTTTTCCACAAAGGGCAGGAACGCATCCTGCTGGGCCCGGTTGAACCGGTGGATTTCGTCCACGAACACGATGGTCCGGGCCCCGAACCGCCGGTTCTCATCGGCCCGCTGCATCACCGTGCGGATTTCCTTGATGCCGCTGGTCACGGCGGAAAAATTAATGAAATTGGCCCGGGTGGTGTGGGCGATGATCTGGGCCAGGGTGGTCTTCCCCACCCCCGGCGGCCCCCAGAAGATCATGGAGGAGATCCGGTCTTCCTCGATCAGGTTCCAGAGGATCTTCCCCGGTCCCAGCAGCTGCTCCTGGCCCACGAATTCGTCCAGGGTACGGGGCCGCAGCCGGGCCGCCAGAGGCTCATCCGCCGGCGCCGCAAACAGACTGTCTTCTTCCAAGGATATCACCTCCCGTATACTCTAAATTTTATTATACCATGAAAAAGGGGACTGTTGCCATGCAACAGTCCCCTTTGGTCACGGGCCACGGGTCGCGGGCCTGGACGTTTAAGCCGTTTGTTTATCTTCTATAGGATGATACAGCAAAATCAATCAGAATCTGCAAAATCAGATTTTCGATTTGCACTAACAAGCCCGCGACTCATGGCTCGCGACCCGCGACCAGGGGGCGAATCCCTTCGCCCCCTACTCCCCCGTCTTCGTCTTGAACAGCTCATTCAGCTGATGGAGACGGGCGTGGTTGGGGATGAGATAGACGTAATCTCCGCCCAGCAGGACGGTATCGGCCTGGGGGATCATGTCCTGATCCCCCCGCCGGACGCAGACCACCAGGGCCCGGCCGGGCAGGCGGATTTCCTGGAGGGTCTTCCCTTCCACCCGGGCTCCCCCTTCCACGGCGATTTCCACCAGCATCTGCTCTTCCGGAGCCTCCAGGATATTCTTCACCTTGGGGTTGTCCTTCAGCGACCGTTCCAGCATGGCGTCGAAAATGGGCGTATCATGGACGATTTCCCCGGCCGCATAGGCAAACAGGGTCACAATGCCCAAAGGTACCAGATGGTAGAACCGGCCGGTCATTTCCAAAAGCAGCAGGATGGCCGTCACCGGTGCCCGGACGGAGCCGGCAAATAAGCCGGCCATGCCGAACACCACCATATTCAGCCGGTAGGCTTCCGGCAGGAGCCCCAGCTGCACCAGCAGGTTCCCGTACAGGCTCCCCACCAGGGACCCCAGCACCAGCATGGGCTGCAGGCTGCCCCCGGGAGCGCCGGACCCGGTACTGAAAATGGTGAAGAAGAATTTCCCCAGAAGGATCACCAGTACCATCCCCAGGGTCCCTTCCAGGTCCACCATGGCTTCGATGATGTTGTCCCCGGCCCCCAGGATCTGGGGCAGCAGGTAGGTGAGGGGAATGGTCAGCAGCAGGGGAAAGGCGATCTTCATCCAGGGTTTTCGGAACACCGGCAGGCTGTAGAACCGGCCGATGTTCAGAGACCCCTTGTTGAAGGCCACCCCGATGAGCCCGGATACCAGGCCCAGGACGATCACCTGGGGCAGCAGTTCCACCGGCAGGATGGGCATCTTGGGAATGGTCAGCACCGTTTCCACCCCGAACACCCAATGGACCAGCACTGTGGTGGTCATGCAGGCCATCAGGGTGGGTGCCATGACAATGGCGGACAGATTCTTGTGGATGGCTTCCATGGTGAACATCACCCCGGCCATGGGTGCGTTGAAAGCCGCCGCCAGCCCGGCTCCGGCACCGCTGCTGATCAGGGCCCGCTTTTCCAGGTTGGTGTTGTTCAGGGCGTTCCCCACCCCCTGGCCGGTCATGGCCCCAATCTGGACCGAAGGTCCTTCCCGGCCCATGGAAAGGCCGGCCCCGATGCCCAGGGAAGTATCCAGCAGTTTCACCAGGATCACCCGGGCCCAGTGGGTGCTTTTCTCCAGGCCCAGCACAATGCCCCGGACCTGGGGGATGCCGCTGCCCCCGGCAATGGGAGCCCACCGGACCAGGGCCGCGATCACCATGGCAATCAGGAGCAGGGCCCCCACCCACAGCAGGGTATAGGCGGGAGGCACATTCTGGAGAAAATCCACCATCTTCGCCCGGTTCCGGGCCACAAAGCCCAGACACAGCCGCAGCACCGTAATGCACAGGCCGGTGGTGATCCCCACCAGGATTCCTTCAAAAGCCAGCTTCAGTTTCAGGTTGGGAACATGGAGCATCCCCTGGAGGGTCTTTTCCCTTTCCTGCCCTTCCATCTTACAGATCCTTGAACAGGCCGGTGAAGTCCAGCGTGGCGAAGTAGTCCTTCTCCGTTTCTGCCCGGCGCAGCAGTTCCACACTGCCGTCTTCCTTCAGCAGCAGTTCGGCACACCACAGCTTGGCGTTATAGTTGTAGCCCATGGCAGACCCGTGAGCCCCGGTATCATGGATGAAGAGGTAATCCCCTTTGTCGATTTTCGGCAGTTTCCGGTCGATGGCGAATTTGTCGTTGTTTTCGCAGAGGCCGCCAGTCACATCATAAGTATGGTCGCAGGGTTCGTTTTCCTTCCCCAGCACCGTAATGTGATGATAGGCCCCGTACATGGCCGGCCGCATCAGGTTGGCGGCGCAGGCATCCACCCCCACGTATTCCTTGTAGATGTGTTTGAAATGGAGGACCTTGGTGACCAGGCCCCCGTAAGGACCGGTGACGAAACGCCCCATTTCCGTAAACAGGGCCACATTGCCCATGCCTGCCGGCGTCAGCACTTCTTCATAGACCTTCCGGACTCCTTCCCCGATGGCGGCAATGTCATTGGGTGTCTGTTCCGGACGGTAGGGGATGCCCACCCCGCCGGACAGGTTGATGAAGTCCACGGCCACACCGGTTTCCTTCTTCATGTCCACAGCCAGCTGGAACAGCTGACGGGCCAGTTCCGGATAATATCCGTTGGTCACGGTGTTGCTGGCCAGGAAGGCATGGATGCCGAAATGCTTCACGCCCTTGGCTTTCAGGATCTTGAAGGCTTCCCGGAGCTGGTCCCGGGTCATGCCGTATTTGGAATCCCCCGGGTTGTCCATGATGTCGTTGCCCAGGGCGAACACGCCCCCGGGATTGAACCGGCAGCAGATGGTTTCCGGAATGGCCGCCACCTGTTCCAGAAAATCGATCATGGTGAAATCGTCCAGGTTGATGATGGCCCCCAGCTTGTAGGCTTCCTGCATGTCTTTCACAGGGGTATCGTTGGAAGAGAACATGATGTCATGGCCCTTGAAGCCGCACACATCGGAGAGCAGCAGTTCCGGATAGGAAGAGCAGTCCGTGCCGCAGCCTTCTTCCTTCATGATCTTCAGAATCCCCGGCAGGGGCGTGGCCTTCACGGCAAAATATTCCTTGAAGCCCTTGTTCCAGGCAAAAGCCTTGTTGATGCTGCGCACCGTATTCCGGATGCCCTTTTCATCGTAGATATGGAACGGCGTGGGATAGGTTTCCGCCAGTTTTTCCACCTGTTCTTTGGTTACGAATGGAACTTTTTTCATAATTGGTTATTCCCCCTCAATTTGGCTCATGTTTCAGCTGAGCATCATACGGTCATTGTCCAGTGCAGAGCCGGACGCTTTTTCAAACAGGGCCAGCAGATCCGGAATGGTCAGTTTGGCCTTTTCTTCTGCATTCACATCCACCACGATCCGGCCGGCGTTCATCATGATCAGCCGGTTGCCAAAGCGCAGGGCATCTCTCATATTATGCGTAATCATGAGAGATGTCAAATGGTCCCGCCCAATGACTTTTTGCGTCATGGTCAGCACCTTTTCCGCCGTCTTGGGATCCAGGGCGGCGGTGTGTTCATCCAGCAGCAGGATCCGGGGCTTGTTCATGGCCGCCATCAGCAGGGTCAGGGCCTGCCGCTGGCCGCCAGAGAGCAGCCCCACCCGGCTGGTGAGCCGGTTTTCCAGGCCCAGGTCCAGTTCTTTCAGCATTTCCCGGAACTTTTCCCGGTCCCCGTCCTTCAGGGCCCAGGAGAGCCCCGGCGTTTTGCCCCGGCGGGAGGCAATGGCCAGGTTCTCTTCGATCATCATCCCGGCGGCGGTGCCCATCATGGGATCCTGGAACACCCGGCCGATATACCGGGCCCGTTTGTGTTCCGGCATTTTGCTCACATCCACCCCGTCGATGAGAATCTGGCCCGCATCAATGGGGAAGACCCCTGCAATGGAGTTCAGCAGGGTGGATTTCCCGGCCCCGTTGCCCCCGATGATGGTGATGAAATCTCCCGGTTCCATATGCAGGTTCACATCGGTCAGGGCTTTCTTTTCGTTGACCGTTCCCGGAAAGAAGGTTTTGGATAAATGTTTGATGTCCAGCATCAGATTCCCGCCTTTCTGCTTTGGAACTTCCCTTTGACCATGGGCAGGCTCAGGGCAATGGCCACCAGCACCGCCGTAAACAGTTTCAGATCATTGGGAGGCATCCCCATCTGGAGCACAATGGCGATGACCAGACGGTAGACGATGGACCCCAGGATCACGGAGATCAGGGAGTTCTTGAAGCTGCGGGTGCCGAAAAGCACTTCTCCGATGATTACGGAGGCCAGACCGATGACGATGGTCCCCACCCCCATGCCCACGTCAGCAAAGCCGTTGCTCTGGGCCACCAGGGCGCCGGCCACGGCCACCAGGGCGTTGCTGAAGAACAGGCCGATCAGCAGCATGATGTTGGTATCCACCCCCTGGGCCCGGATCATCTGGGGATTGTACCCGGTGGCCCGGATGGCGGCCCCGATTTCCGTCCCGAAGAACCAGTACATGAGCACGGAGAACAGCAGGCAGGACAGGATGCCCACCAGAAGCACCGCCTGGGAATAGGCCACCCCCAGGGTGCTTTCCACCAGGGTAAAGGCGGTTTCCTTCCCCAGAAGGGACACGTTGGCCTTGCCCATGATCCGCAGGTTCACGGAATACAGGGCGATCATGGTGAGGATCCCTGCCAGGAGAGCAGGGATTCGCAGTTTGGTGTGGAGCAGTCCGGTGACCACCCCGGCCAGTCCCCCGGCCAGAGCGGCGGCCAGGATGGCCGTCACCGGGTTCACGTCCTTCACCAGCAGAGTAACGGCCACCGAGGCCCCCAGGGGGAAGGACCCTTCCACGGTCAGGTCCGCAATGTCCAGGACCCGGAAGGTGATGTAGACGCCCAGGGCCAGGAGGGACCACAGCAGGCCCTGGGAAACAGTTGGCAATAACAGATCGATCATGGATTATTTGGCTCCTTTGGCTTCTTTCAGAATATCATCCGGGACAGTCAGTCCCAGTTTCTTGATCTGGGCTTCGTTCAGGGTCACCGTAAAGGTCTTCTGGGCCTGGATGGCCATGTTCTGGGGTTTGGCTTTGCCGCTCAGGATGTCCGCTGCCATTTCCCCGGTCTGGAAGCCCAGTTTGTAGTAATCGATGCCCAGGGTGGCCACACCGCCGGCCTTGGTCATCCCGGCTTCCCCGCAGAATACGGGGATCCTGGCTTCATCGGTGATCTTGATCAGGTTGGGCATGGCGGAGGCCAGCACATTGTCCGTAGGCACGTACAGGGCATCGGCCTTGCCCACCAGGCTCTGGGCAGCCTGCTGGATGTCGTTGACGCTGGAAACCGTGGCTTCCACCGTCTTCAGGCCCCGGGCGGCTGCCGCCTTTTTGGCCAGGTCGATCTGGAGCTGGGAGTTCACTTCACTGGAATTGTAAATGAAGCCCACGGTCCTGGCTTTGGGCATGATCTTCACCAGCAGGTCGATCTGGGCTTCCACCGGGTTCATGTCCGTGGTGCCGGTGACGTTGGTACCCGGCTGGCTGTTGTCCTTCACCAGTTTGGCCACTTTGTAATCGGTAATGGCCGTCCCCACAATGGGGATGTCTTTGGTGGCATTGGCCATGGTCTGGGCTGCCGGGGTGGCAATGGCGCACACCAGGTTCACCTTGTTGCTGACGAAACGCTGGGCGATGGTCTGGAGATTGGACTGGTCTCCCTGGGCATTCTGCCGGTCGAATTTGATGTTCTTCCCTTCTTCAAAGCCCTTGGACTTCAGGCCGTCCACAAACCCCTTGTTGGCCGCATCCAGGGCCGGATGTTCCACCAGCTGCAAAATCCCCACATTGCAGGTCTTGTCTTTTCCGGCCTGCTTGGTGTCGCCGCCGCAGCCTGCCACCCCCACCAGCATGGCCAGCATGGCCAGGACTGCCGCCGCTTTTGCGCTTTTCTTCATGATGCATCCCCTCCTGCTTTACTTCACGATGCTGGCACCCTTCAGGACATCTTCCGGAAGAGTGAGGCCCAGTGCCTTGGCCGTTGCTTCATTCACCGTCACCTTCATGTCCTTCTGCTTTTCAATGGGCATGGTCTGGGGTTTGGCTTCCCCTTTCAGGATCTTGGCCGCCATGAGTCCGGTCTGGTAGCCCAGTTTGTAGTAGTCGATGCCGATGGTGGCCAGGGCCCCGCTCTTGACCACCCCTTCTTCCCCGCAGATCACCGGGATCTTCGCCGGGTTGGTGATCTTGGCCAGCACCGGCATGGCGGAAGCGATCACGTTGTCCGTGGGCACGTAGATGGCGTCCACCTGGCCCACCAGGCTCTGGGCGGACTGCTGGATGTCGTTGACGCTGGAAACCGTGGCTTCCCGTACGGTGAGGCCTTTGGCTTCCGCCAGTTCCTTCATTTTCTTCACCTGGATCTGGGAGTTGATTTCACTGGAATTGTACAGGATGCCGATGGTCCTGGCCTTGGGCACGATTTTCAGCAGCAGATCCAGCTGCTTGTCGATGGGGTTCATGTCCGTGGTGCCGGTGACGTTGGTGCCGGGCTTTTCCGGATCCTTCACCAGCTTGGCTTCCTTGTAGTCGGTGATGGCCGTGCCCACAATGGGGATGTCACGGGTCACATTGGCCATGGTCTGGGCTGCCGGCGTGGCAATGGCGCAGATCAGGTCCTCCTTGTTGTTGGCGAACCGCTGGGCGATGGTCTGGAGATTGGACTGGTCCGCCTGGGCATTCTGCCGGTCCAGGGTCAGATTCTGCCCTTCCTTGAACCCTCCGGCAGCCAGGCCGTCCACGAACCCCTTGTTGGCCGCATCCAGGGCCTGGTGTTCCACCAGCTGGACCACGCCCACCTTCACGTTCTTCTTTTCCCCGGTCTTCTGGGTGCTCCCGCAGCCTGCCGTCAGTCCCACAGCCAGTGCCGCCATAAGGAGAACCCCTTTCTTCCACATTTTCATCTCTGCTTTCCTTCTTTCCTTCCTGATTCCTGTGAACGTTTCTGAGATCACGGGTTGGTCTATTGTTTCATTCTAACATATCCCGGCCCCGGGAGCAACGAAACGGGGCATTTTGCCCCGTTTTTTTCTGCCGTTCATTTTGTTTTGTAACATGGAAAGGAGTTTTTACAAAGTCACGAAAAAATTAATCTCCCAGCAGGGAACATAAGGATGGCGGCGGAGATGGATCCTGTACTCCGGCACCAGGTTCCACACCTCCAGGGGGATTTCCCACAGATCGTCATCGTGGTGGTAGCCTGCAAGGAGCATTTTGGGCCGGCAGCGGCGGATCACCCGGGCCCCTCCGGCCAGGGCTTCCTTCTCCACCCCTTCCACGTCCATTTTCACGCAGGTCAGGGGCCGGTCCCCCACCAGATCGTCCAGGCAGGTGACCTTCACCTCTTTTTTTCCCCCCTGTTCCAGGGAAGACATCCGGCCGCCCCGGGCCGCAAAGGGCAGCGCCGCCGACTGGGCCCAGATGCCGTCAGGGACCAGGGTGCAGCGGCCCAGCTGTTCTTCTTCCACGAACTTCTGGAGCTTGGCGAAATTCTTCGGATCCGGTTCCACCCCGTACAGATGGTCATAATGGCCTCCGGTCAGCTCCAGGAATTCCCGGAGGGTATCCCCGTTGTAGGCCCCCAGATCCCCGTAACTTTCCTCTTCCCCAAAGGAAAACAGGGTTTCCAGATCCTGCCGCCGGTCCGAGGTCCGGGCCAGGTACTCCAGTTTCCCGGTGAGCTTGTACCGGAGGATGTCCTCCATCACCTGCCGGCTGGCATCATCCGCCAGCTTCTCATAGACCCGTTCCAGCACCCCCCGGTTTTCCCGGATCCAGCCGGGAGTCACCACCCGGCTATCCCCGAACAGGGGCAGATGGGGGGCGTAGGTTTCCTGTTCCCGGGCCAGGTGGAAGAAACGCCGGAGAATTTCCGGCCGTTCGCTGGCAAAGGCGATAAGGATCACAAAGGACCCCAGTTCCGCCTTCATTTCCTTGTAGGTCTTCACTTTGTACCCCCGGAATTCCTGGCCCCGGACGAATTCGTCGCTGGCAAAGACCCCGGCCACCGGGATGCCCAGTGCGGCGCAGCGGTCCAGGATGGCATCCGCTCCGTTGCCCATGCCATAAAGGACGATGGGCTTTTCCACCCTGGGCAGATAGTCCCAGAGAAAGGGTTCCTGTTCCAGTACTTCAATGGTTGTCATGGTTGCTTCCTTTCTTTCCGGCAGCCGGTACGGCCGCCGGGGTTCCTTTGGGTACCGGCTGCTGCCGGGCGATTTTCGCCCAGTCCTGGAGCCGGCCGGCGATTTTCAAGGCCAGTTCCCCGGTGTTCCCGGTTGCCTGGTTGTCCTGGGGATAGACCCGGAGCACCCGGATGTCTTCATAATAAATGTCGCTCCACCGTTCCCCGTCCACGGTCATGAAATGGGATTCATCCAGGTTCCCCCGTTTCCAGGCCAGGTACAGGGCTCCGGCCATGAGCCGTGCCCGGTATTCCGGTTTGTCGTAGCCGGCGGTTTCCGTAAGGGGGAACGACCAGCTGCCCAGGCTCACAACGGCGGTGCCGTCCGGTTTCACCGTGACTTTTTCCGGGATGGCCAGGGGTTCCGTCCATTTCAGGGCCTTGGCCATCCGGACTTCCGGTTCCGGGTGGGAGGCGAAGAGCCCATACCCCGGGTTCCCCATATCTTTACTCATGTCTTCCAGTTTGGCCATGGTCACATAGGAGCCGTAGGGATTGTACCCGGCCAGGGTGGACAGCCGGAAGCCCTCCTGGTCCGCCTCCCGCTCGTCCTTCCGGCTGTAACCGGCCATCAGGGCCTGACTGGCAGTGGAAGCCAGCACCATCCCGGCTCCCGGGTCCCCGGAGGCCACCCCCGCCAGCAGGGTCAGGAGGGACAGGGCCATCTGCTGTTCCATCTGGTGGACCGTATGGCGTTTTTCGATGTGGCCGATTTCGTGGCCCAGCACCGCCGCCAGTTCGTCGTCGCTGGTCATGTAGTCCAGGAGCCCCTTGTACACATAGATGAAGCCCCCGGGGCAGGCCAGGGCGTTCACATCCGGCGTGTTCAGCACCTTGAAGGAATAGGCCAGATCCGGCCGGGTGCCGTGCTGGAGCAGTTTCTTCCCGATCCGGTCCACCCGGTCCTGGATCTCGTCATCCTGGACCAGGCCGTACTGGTTCTCCAGCTTCCGGGCCACCTGCTGGCCCATTTCCACCTCCTGTTTCTGGCTGATCATGGCCGCCTGCCCCTGGGGCACCGGCAGCACCATCAAAAGACAGAACAAAAAGATTCCAAACAGTTTCCGCATAGCAATCCCTCCTGCATCCATATCTAGTTATTATACATGATGGAAGGGAGAAGGGGCTGTGAAAAAATAAAGAATCATTTTTTACAGCCCGGTCACTGGTCGAAGGAAGGCAGCCGGGGCTGCAGCCCCTACAGCATCGCAATGGGGCAGTTGATTTTCATCGTCCAAGCTCTGCACTCTTCACTCTGCACTCCCCTTCGTGTTATGATGATAGCAACGACTTGAACGAAAGCGAGGCATTGCTGTGCGATTCTTACATACTTCTGACTGGCATCTGGGCCGGATTTTCCATGGTCTCCATCTGCTGGAGGACCAGCGGGCGGCTCTGGACCAGATCCTGGACCTGGCCCGGGAATACCGGGTGGATGCCCTGCTGGTGGCCGGGGATGTCTATGACCGGGCCGTCCCCCCCACGGAAGCGGTGAACCTGCTGGATGAGACCCTCCGCCGTCTGGTGCTGGATCTGAAGATCCCCGCCCTGCTCATTGCCGGGAACCACGACAATCCGGACCGGCTGAACTTCGGCCAGGCCCTGTTTGCCGCCCGGCAGCTGTACATTACGGGGCCTGTGGACCCGGCCGCCCATCCGGTGGTGCTGGAAGATGCCGACGGCCCGGTGTACTTTGCCCCCCTGCCCTACTGCGAACCCCTGACCGCCACGGAACTCAGCGGGGAAAAGAAGCCCACCCACGAAGCGGCCCTCCAGTGGCAGGTGGAGACCATCCTCCGGCAGATTCCCTCCCGGGCCCGGAAAGTGGCCCTGGCCCATGTATTCCTCACCGGCGCCCGGACCACCCCGGACAGCGAACGGCCCCTGGCCGCCGGCGGGGCCACCACCGTGAGCATGGACTGCTTCAGGGACTTCCACTACACCGCCCTGGGCCATCTCCATGCCTGCCAGAACAACAGTCCCCGGATCCGGTACTGCGGCTCCCTGCTGAAATATTCCTTTGCGGAAGCCAGCCAGAAAAAGGCCGTCCATATTGTGGACCTGGACGCCAAAGGGGATGTTTCCGTGGAAACCGTCCCCCTGACCGCCCCCCACGAACTGGCGGTGCTGAAGGGGGAATTCCGGGATCTTCTGGAAAATCCCCGTACCGACCATCTCCAGGACTATCTCCAGATCCAGCTGACGGACGGCGTGCCCATCCTGGATGCCAAGCACCGGCTGGAACAGGTGTACCCCCAGATCCTCCAGCTGGGCTATGAACGGCTCCAGCCCCTGGAAAAGGAAGAAACCGCCACCGCCCAGCGGAAGGGTCTTTCCACCGACGACCTGTTCCAGGCCTTTTTCCGGGAAGTCCAGGGCCGGGACCTGACGGAAGGGGAAAAAGCCCTGTTCCACCAGATCGCCGATGAAGTGAGCCAGGAAGGGAGGAATGCCTGATGCGTCCCCTGGAACTTGTAATGAACGCCTTCGGCCCCTACGCCGGGGAGGAAACCATTGATTTCACCCGGCTGGGGGAGAACCGGTTTTTCCTGATCACCGGCCCCACCGGCAGCGGCAAGACCACCATCCTGGATGCCATCACCTTTGCCCTGTACGGCACCGCCAGCGGGGATCTCCGGGACAACCGGTCCCTGCGCAGCGACTACGCCACCCCGGACCGGAAGACGGAAGTCCGGTTCACCTTCCGGAACCAGGACCGGACCTACGAAGTGACCCGGACCCCGGAACAGGTGCTGAACAAACAGCGGGGCGAAGGGACCCGGACGGTGCCGGCGGGGGCTTCCCTGGTGGAGATCCTGCCGGAGGGCGAACGGAAAGTCCTGGGCACCTCCAACAGCGCCGTGACCCGGGCGGTGGAACAGCTCCTGGGCTTCCAGGCCCGGCAGTTCCGGCAGCTGATGGTGCTGCCCCAGGGAGAATTCCGCCGGTTCCTGGTGGCTGATTCCAAGGAGCGGAAGACCATCCTGGAAACCCTGTTCAAGACCGGCCAGTACAGTGCCCTGGAAGATGCCCTGGATGCCCGGGCCAAAGTCCTGAAAAAGCAGCACGAGGAATGCCGGCAGAAATATCAGCTGCTCCTGGAAAGTGCCGGCACCGACAGCCCTGCCGCCCTGAAACAGCGGATCCAGGAAGAGCAGCAGCAGGCCAAAGACCTGGAAGCCCAGGCAGCCCAGGCCCAGAAAGCCGCTTCCGCCGCCCTGGAAGCCCTCCAGCAGGGACAGCAGCTGGCTTACACCTTCCAGCGCTGGCAGGAAGGCCAGAAACGGAAAGAGGCCCTGGCCGCCCAGGCGGACACCATCCGGGATCTGCAGCAGAAGATCCGGTGGCTGGACGAAGCCCTGAAGCTCCATCCCATTTACGACCGGACCCGGAAAGCCAAGGCCCAGCTGGATACCGCCCAGGCCCTGCTCCAGAAAGCCCGGGAAGACCTCCAGGCCGCCCAGGAGCGGCTCCGGCAGCAGCTGGCCTCTGCCACGGAAACCAACACCCACGCCCTCCAGGAACAGATGGTCCGGGTCCGGGAACAGCTGGCCCGGATGACCGCCGTTTCCGGGGAAACGGTGCGGCTGGCCCAGACCCTGGTTCCCGGTGAGCCTTGCCCGGTGTGCGGATCCCCGGACCATCCCCAGCCTGCCACCCAGACCCGGAAGGCCCAGGAGGAACTGGCCCGGAAGACCCGGGCCATGGAAGAGGAAATCGCCCGGCTGAACCGGAAGCAGAAGGCTCTGGAAAAAGCCCAGAAAGAAGCGGACCAGGCCGCCGGCTCCTGCAAAACCGCCGAAGAGAACCTGGCTGCCGCCCAGAAGGCCTTTGAAGCAGACCGGGAGGCCTACAAGACCGCCCTGGACCAGTCCCCCTTCCCGGACCAGCACACCTTCGTGGCGGCCCACAAGGCCCTGGCCAGCAAACCCCTGTGGCAGGAACAGGTGGACCGGTACCGGCAGCAGGCGGACAGTCTCCAGGGAGAACTGAAGATCCTGGCCGACCAGCTGAAGGACAAGACCCCTCCGGACCTGGCTCCCCTCCAGGAAGCCGTCCGGCAGACCGGCAGCACCGCCCACACCCTGGCCACCCGGACCGGTGCCCTCCAGGAAACCCTCCGCCGGGAAGAAGCGGCCCTGAAGCAGCTGGAAAAACTGGAAAAGGAACTGGACCGGCTCCAGGAAGCCTATGGGCCCATCGGTCTCCTGGCCTCCACCGCCAAAGGGGACAACAGCCGGAAACTGACCTTCTCCTCCTTTGTGCTCCAGGCCGTCCTGGACGATGTGCTCCAGACCGCCAACCTGCGGCTGAGCAAGATCAGCCAGGGCCGCTACAGCCTGTACCGGAGCCAGGACATTGTGGATGCCCGGAAGGAACAGGGACTGGGGCTGGAAATCATGGACGCCTTCACCGGCCAGGCCCGGGCGGTGACCACCCTGTCCGGCGGGGAGATCTTCTTTACCTCCCTCTCCCTGGCCCTGGGGCTGTCCGATGTGCTGGAATCCTACGCCGGAGGCCTGCACCTGGATACCATCCTGGTGGATGAAGGGTTCGGTTCCCTGGATCCGGAAACCCTGGACAGCGCCATCAGCGCCCTGCTGGAACTCCAGAAAGGAGGACGGCTGGTGGGGATCATCTCCCACGTGGCCGAACTGAAAGAAAGGATCTCCGCCCAGCTGGAAATCATTCCCACCAATCAGGGAAGCACCACCCGGTTCAGGGTGTAAAAAACGGGTTTCTGCACAAAATGTGCAGAAACCCGTTTTGGTCAGCGGTCAGCTGTCAACTGTCAACGGCCAAAGGAAGCCAGCAAAGCTGGCTTTGGACAACGGCAACCGTTATATAAATCGTTTCCGTAGGGGCGGCAGGCCCGGCCGCCCGCCAAATCAGCAGTTGACCATGTGTTTTGCGGGGCGCCGGGCCTGCACCCCCTACGGTTTATGCTGTTTCAAAATCAATTTGCAAAAATTGATTTCCATCGGCTGCTGACAGCTGACCGTTGACGGGGCTGTTGCATGAGCAACACCCCCTTTTTCATACCCCTCTCATCTCCGGATTCCAGATGATCTTGTGGAGCTGGACCTGGACGCGGACCTGGGCCAGTTTGTGTTCCCGGACGAATTCCACCAGTTCCCTGGGTTCGATGGCTCCGTACACCGGGGATACGTACACCTGGCTCCGGAGGGTGTACTCCCGGAGCACCCGGTCCATATCCTCCAGGTCCTCCCGGCTGCCCACCACGAACTTCACCACATCCTCCCCGGTGAGCCGGGTGAGATTTTCCATCCGCATCCGTCCCCGCATCCCGGAAGAGGGAGATTTCACATCCATGGTGTAGAACAGGCCCCTGGGCCGCTCTTCCAGCAGGGGCACCGCCCCGTTGGTCTCGATGTTCACTTCGTATCCTTCCCGGGAAAGGGTCCGGCACAGGCTGTCCAGAGGCTGGAGCAGCGGTTCGCCCCCGGTAAGGGTCACCTTTTTCCAGGGATAGCGGCGGATCCGCCCCATCAGGTCTTCCTCCGTCAGATGTTCCCGGGCATCGGCCGGTTCCAGGGCATAGCCGGTGTCACAGTAGCTGCACCGCAGGTTGCAGCCGGCAAAACGGACGAACACCGCCATGGCTCCGGTCCGCTTTCCTTCTCCTTCGATGGAATCGAACAGTTCCACCACGGGAAATGTTTCAGTCTTCATAAATGGCCACGTTCCCTTCCGATTCCTGGACGGAAACCCGGGTGCAGAAGGGGATCTGGTCATGGATCCATTTGGCAATGTTTTCCGCCGTAGGATTGGTTTTCACAATATCGTTGATGAAGGCATGGTCCAGCTTCATCACCACATCCTTGATGTGGGTGAAATCCACCACCATCCCGTTTGCATCCAGTTCTTCCCGCCGGCAGGTCACGTCGATGATCCAGTTGTGGCCGTGGAGACGGGTGCATTTGCTTTCATAAGGCAGCCGGAGGCAGTGGGCCCCGCTGACTTCGATCCGTTTGGTTACCGTATACATGTTCAATCCTCCAGTGCCGGGTCTTTTACCCCGTTGGCAGCAAAGGCCCGTGCCCGGTCGATGCAGGTGCCGCAGGTACCGCAGGGCTTGTCCCCGCCTTCATAACAGCTCCAGGTCAGATCATAGGGAGTATGGAGCTCCAGCCCCCGTTTCACCACGCCGGCCTTGCTGCAGCTGGCAAAGGGGGCCACAATATGGCACTGGTTGTAAGTGCCCAGGGAAATGGCCTTCCCCATGGCTCCGATGAAGGCTTCACTGCAGTCCGCATAGGCGTTCCCCGCCGCATCGTCCGCATGGGCGCCGATGAAAATGGACACATCGTCCTTTTCATAGATGCTCATGGCCAGGCTGGCCACTGCGGACAGCATCAGACCGTTCCGGAAAGGCACGTAGGTGGATACCTTCCCTTCCCCGTTTTCCGCAATCTGCTGTTCATAGCTTTCATGGACGATTTCTTCCGTGGAATGGTCCAGCAGGGAGCAGTTGGAATACTGGAAAATCTTGGACAGGTCCAGTTCGTAATGGGGCAGTCCGTAATACTCCGCCACCTTCCGGGCACATTCCAGTTCCTTCCGGTGTTTCTGGCCGTAAAAAATGGAAACGGTGGAAACGTTTTCTTTCCCGAATTCTTCCACTGCCACAGAGACGCAGGTGGTGGAATCCACCCCGCCGCTGGACAGGACCAGGGCTTTCTTATTCATGGACAAAGGCCTCCATTCTCCGCTGGGCCATGTCTTTGTAGTCCGGCTGGTAATACACCGCAAAGGGCAGGATGCTGATGCCGCCCCGGGGATTGAAATAGCCGGCCACTTCCAGGTATTTGGGCTGGAGCAGCTTCACCAGGTCATTTTTGATGATGTTCACGCAGTCTTCGTGGAAATCCCCGTTGTTCCGGAAAGAAAACAGGTAGAGTTTCAGGGATTTGCTTTCCACCAGCTTGTGGTCCGGGATGTAGCTGATCACGATCCGGCCGAAATCCGGCTGGCCGGTTTTGGGGCAGAGGCTGGTGAATTCCGGGCAGTTCAGCTTCACCATGTAGGGGGCTTCCTCATGTTTGTTGGGGAAGGATTCCAGCACTTCCGGGGCATAGGTATTCTGGTACACCGTATGGCCGCTGCCCAGTTTGGTTACGCCGCGCAGTTCTTCTTCAGTTCTCATCGTTCATTCCTCCAAAAAGTACAGTTCTGGAAAGATCCGCAGCCGGAAAAAACAGTTCCGTGCAGACTCACAAATTTAAATTATACTGTATTTGGAAGCAAAAGGGAAGAGTGCAGAGTGAAGAGCACGGACGATGAAAATCCAATGACCCATTGCGCTGCCGTAGGGGGCGCAGGCCCGACGTGTGGGCATGTAGACAAGTGGGGAGTTATCCACGTTTTCGTGGATAACTCCCCACTTTATCAACATTTATCCTCCAAACCTTCTCAGCCCAGGTGTTTTTCCAGGCCCAGGACGGCCAGGCGTACGCAGTCGTCGCAGGAGCAGAGCATCCTGCCGGTTTCCACGCCCTTCAGGTCTTTGCACAGGGTAGCCCCGGCTTTTTCTTTGAATCCCTGGAGGATTTCATTCATCACCTGCTTGGGTTCCCGGCCGCTTTTGTCCAGGAGGCCCAGTACCACTGCCGCACCAGTCAAAGCCCCGCAGGTGGCTTCCATGCCGCCCATGCCGCCTCCGAAGGCGGATCCCAGGGCCCGGAGTTCCTCCGTGGTTTTGTCCAGCTTGTCCTGGTAGGACAGAAGCACCGCCTGGGCGCAGTTGGTGTGCACATCGGTGGTATGTTTCAGTTCCACGGCCTGTTCGGCCCGTTTGGATGTTTCGTTCATCGGATCATTCTCCCCTCATGAAAATACAATCTCAATTATACCGGCTGCCGGCCAGAGAAACAACCGGCCTACAGCCATGCTTTTTTACAAAATCCCCGCCGGCAGGTGTACGCTTACCCCCGGTCCCAGAGGGATATCCAGGGCCACCCACACCAGCATGAACAGGATCCAGGCCACCTGGAGCACCGCCGCCAGGGGGATCAGGTTGGAGATAAAGGTCCCCACGGTGCAGTCCGGATCATATTTTTCCTGGGCCACACTGAGCATCATCCACAGATAGGGCATCATGGGAGTCACGCTGTTGCCCGGGGAATCCCCCAGCCGGTACAGCAGCTGGGCAAAAGCCGGATGGTATCCCAGCAGCATGAACATGGGCACGAAGATGGGGGCGAAAATGGCCCATTTGGCGGACCCGGAGGACATGAAGATGTTCACAAAGGCGCAGACCAGCACAAAGGTTACACACAGAGGCAGGCCGGTAAAGCCCATGTTCTTCAGGAAATCCGCCCCGCCGATGGCCAGCAGGGTCCCCATTTTGCTCCAGTTGAACAGCCCCTGGAACTGGCCGCAGAAAAAGCAGAACACCACATAGGAACCCATATGGGACATCTGTTTCACCATGGCCCCGTTGATGTCTTTCACGGTTTTGAATTTACCGGTGGTCAGCCCGTAGGCAATGCCGGCGAAACTCATCAGGAAGAACAGGATGGGGATCAGCCCCTTCAGCAGCAGGGAGCCCACCAGGGTGTGCCCGTCCTTGGACAGGATGCCCGTAAAGAAGCCCACTGCAATGGTGGCCACGTACACCAGGCTCACCCAGCCGGCCCGGTGGAGGCCCTTCTTTTCCGCCTCCGTCAGATCCTGGACCGCTTCCAGCTCCTTGGCCTCATATTTCCCGAACCGGGGCTCGATGAGATGCTTGGAGGTGTACCCCAGCACCAGGGCCACCAGGAAGGTGGAAGCCGCCATAAAGTACCAGTTGCAGGTTACGTCCACGGCGTAGGCCCCTTTGCCCAGGAACCCGTCCAGGGCCTGGTTGGTGAGCCCCTGCATCAGGGTATCGGTGCCGGCGATCATCAGGTTGGCGGTAAAGCCGGCGTTGGCCCCTGCATAGCCCACGATCATCCCCACCAGCGGGTTCTTCCCCACGCCGATGTACACCAGGGCCGCCAGGGGCGGGATCACCACCGATGCCGTGTCCGAAGCGATATTTCCCAGGGTCCCTACAAAAGCGATCAGATAGGGCACCACTCCGGGAGGCACATTGCGCATGCTCCGCCGGAGCAGGCTCACCAGCAGGCCGCTTTCCTCACAGAAGCCGATGGCCAGGGTCATGGTGATTACCAGGCCCAACGGCGCAAAGCCGGAGAAATTCTTCACCATATTGCTCAAAAGCCAGGTGACCCCTTCTTTGGTGAACAGATTCTGAGCCACCACTGTCTTCCCGTTGGCCGGGTTCACCAGGCTCATGCCGGAGGCGGAAAGGGCCGCTCCCGCCAGGGCCGTAATAACAAACAGAATGCAGAACAAAATGGCCGGCGGGGGCAGTTTGTCGCAGACCTTCTCCACTCCGTTCAGGAACCGGTCCACCCAGCTGCCCCGTGTCTGTTGCGTGTCTTCTATCATCCTATCCCTTCCTTTTTTCTGATTGTCAGCGGTCAATGGCCGTTGGAAATCAATTTTGCAAATTGATTTCGAATCAACATAAAACCTATTCCTCTAAATATATCAAGCGGACCCGCAGGGGCTGCACGCCGGGCAGCCCGCCAGACAACCGGTTGTCCGTGTATTTTGCGGGGCGCCGGGCCTGCGCCCCCTACGGTTTTATACAAACGCCCGCTTCAAAAGTCCTTTTTTTCCCGCTGCTCCCGGGCCCAGCTCTTTTTGCTCCGGGGTTCTCCCAGCACCAGGGACCAGAGCATCCCCTGGCGCAGGCCTCCGGACAGGGCCGGGTGCCGGACCGGTTCCGGCCGTCTTTGCCGGGTTTCCGCCACCTGGGGCGCCACTGAAGGCTTCAGGTCCCGGATCTCTTCCACCAGGTCGCTGCGCACCGGCTTTACCGAGGGCTGGAGGGGCGGTTCCTTTACCGCCGGAGCCTGTGCCTCCTCACAGACAAAAGACCCTGGATCCTGCCGCCTGACCGGCGGTAGGACCTTCTTCAGAGGCCGTTTTTTCTTTTTCAGCAGCTGGGTCCCCAGCAGGAACAGGATCCACACCAGGAACAGCAGCAGATCACTCCGCATAGGCGCCTCCTGTTATTTTTCCGGTTTCCGGGTAGGCGGCAGCTCGTCCTGGCTGCCGGCCACCAGACTTTCCCGCATTTTCGTATCCGCCAGCAGGTTCTTCATCTGGTAGTAATCCATGACCCCCAGATGGCCTTCCCGCAGGGCCTGGGCCAGGGCTTCCGGCACCTGGGCCTGGGCTTCCACCACCTTGGCCTGCATTTCCTGGGTGTAAGCCCGCATTTCCTGTTCCTTGGCCACGGCCATGGCCCGGCGTTCCTCCGCCTTGGCCTGGGCAATGTTCTTGTCCGCTTCCGCCTGGTCCGTCATCAGCTGGGCCCCGATATTCCGGCCCACGTCCACGTCGGCGATGTCGATGGACAGGATTTCAAAGGCAGAGCCTGCATCCAGGCCCTTGCTCAGCACCGTCCGGGAAATGTGGTCGGGATTTTCCAGCACATCCGTGTGCTCTTCCGAAGACCCTACGGTGGTGACGATGCCTTCCCCCACCCGGGCGATGATGGTGCTTTCCCCGGCGCCCCCCACCAGCCGGTCGATGTTGGCCCGCACGGTGACCCGGGCCCGAACCTTCAGTTCGATGCCGTTCTTGGCCACGGCGGAAATCAGCGGGGTCTCGATGACCTTGGGATTGACGCTCATCTGGACCGCTTCCAGCACATCCCGGCCGGCCAGGTCGATGGCCGCCGCCCGTTCAAAGGTCAGGGGGATAGCCGCCCGTTCCGCGGCGATCAGGGCATCCACCACCCGGTCCACATCGCCGCCGGCCAGGTAATGGGCTTCCAGCTGGTCCACATTCACATCCAGCCCGGCCTTGTTGGCCTTTACCAGGGGCAGGATAATCTTGGAAGGAATGACCCGGCGGAGCCGCATGCCCACCAGGGTGAAGATGTGCACGTTGACCCCGGCGGCCATGGCGGAGATCCACAGCCCCAGAGGGACAAAATGCAGGAACAGGATGATCAGGGCCAGGACGGCCACCAGAAATACGGTACTTCCCAATACGGCAATCATTTCTTTTCCTCCTTCCGGACTACGGTCCGACCTCCGGTTACAGCCACCACACGGACAGCCGTCCCCGGTTCATAGAATTCACCTTCCGTAATCACATCCACCAGTTCACCGTCGATCAGGGCCCGGCCAGAGGGACGGAGCACTGTCTGGGCCACGCCGGTTTTCCCCAGCAGGTCCTGCCGTTCCTGGCTGCCCGTATAGCCCTGGGCCGCCGTGGACCGGAGATGGAGGGTCACCTGACGGCCCAGCCAGCTTCCGGGACCCCGGCGGATCAGCCACAGCCCCAGGAGCACCAGTACCAGCAAAAGACCGCCCACCAGGGCCGCCGCCTGGGCCGTGGCTCCCAGGATAAAATACAAAGAACCCAGAAGACAAAGGATGCCGCTGATGCCAAAGACCCCGAACCCGGGGATCAATCCCTCAATGATCAGCAGCACAACCCCCACAAAAAACAGTTGCATTGCCATAAGAACCCTCCTTTCCCAAGGATGAACAGGGATTGATGAGTATATTCGAGGCAGAAAGGAAAATCCCTGCTATTTGGGAGGGGGCATGGTTAAGTGGTTAAGTGGTTAAGTGGTTAGGTGGTTAAGTGGTTAGGTGGTTAGGTGGTTAGGGGACAGGCTGCACCCATCCGCAGGGGCGGCAGGCCCGGCCGCCCGCAAATGAGCCAGGTAGTCAGGGGGCTGTGTCTCCCTGAAAGAGAGAAAGGACCCGCGTCAGCGGGTAGAGGGTTTGGCCAGAGGCCCTGCACGACTCCCGGTTCCACAGGGTATCAACCTCCTGACAAAAAAAAAACAAAATAAAGAAGACGATACAGCGTTACGCATGTATCGTCTTCTTTTGTGGTGGGCGCTAACAGGATCGAACTGCTGACATTCTGCTTGTAAGGCAGACGCTCTCCCAGCTGAGCTAAGCGCCCATAAGTTGGTGACCGGAGGGGGAATCGAACCCCCGATACCGCCGTGAAAGGGCGGTGTCTTAACCGCTTGACCATCCGGCCAAAAAAAATGGTGATCCGCCAGAGGATCGAACTCTGGACACCCTGATTAAGAGTCAGGTGCTCTACCAGCTGAGCTAGCGGACCATCATGTCTTTGGTTTCTCAACCGCTGACTTGTTTAGTATACAAGATAATCTAAAATATTGCAAGCCTTTTTTCAAAAAAACTTTATTTTTTTTCACGGAGCCACCGGTGGGCCGCTTTCAGCACCTGTTTCACCGTCAGATCCCGCATGCAGCGCATGTCATCGCAGTGGTGCTTCATCCCCTTCCGGCACCCGTCACAGGGCGGTTCCGCCCGGACAATGATGGCCATTTTCGTATAGGGACCGTACAGTTCCGGATGGCTGGGCCCGTACATGGCCACAATGGGTACCTTCTGGCTGATGGCCACATGCATGGGGCCGCTGTCGTTGGTGATGATCAGGCTGCACCGGCTCATGGCCGCTGCCAGTTCTCCCAGGGAAAATTTCCCGGTGGCCACCATGGGACGGCTCTTCATGAAGGAAACCGCCTCCCGGACCATCTCCTCATCCATGGGGCCCCCGAAGAACACCGTCCGGTATCCTTCCCCGGCCAGAGTATCCGCCACCTGGGCGAACCGTTCCGGGGCCCACCGTTTGGTCACCACCGCACTGCCGATGTTGAATCCCACCACTTTTTCTTCCGGCTTCAGATCCTGGGCCGCCCAATAGGCTTCCGCCGCCTGTTTGTGCTCCGGTCCCGGGAACACTTCCAGTCCATTGTTCCGGAGGTTCTCCACCCCGATCCGTTTCAGTACATCCAGGTACATATCCGCCGCATGGATTTTCCGGTTCAGCTTCAGCCAGGGACGGAAGAAGCCCCGAAACAGGAAATGGGAAGCCCCAACCTTCACCGGCACCACCGCCATGGCATCGATGAAGGAGCACCGTTCATTGGGGTGCAGGTTGATCAGCACATCGAAATGGGCGTCGGTGATTTTCCGGCTCATGGCCCACAGGGCCCGCAGATTGTTGTCCTTCCCCTTCTTGTCGATGGTCCACACATGGTCAATGTTGGGATTGTATTCCACGATTTCCTTCAGCTTCTCATCCACCAGATAGGTGATGTCCGCTCCCGGCGCCGCCTGGCGCAGGGCATGGAGGAAAGGAGTGGTGAGCACCAGGTCCCCCAGGTGCATCAGGAATGTCACGATGATTTTCTTGCCTGCCAGTTCAATCACAGCTGTTTTCCTCCTTTTCCCGGCACAGGGCATACACCTGGTCCGGAGTCACTTCCCCCATGCAGGTCCAGTGGTCACAGTGCTTTTTCAGGCATCCGGCACACTTTGCCGGGCTGACCAGCACCGTGGCCCGGGGATTGCCGTAGGGACCCGTCCGGTCCGGCCGTGTAGGGCCGTAGATGGTCACCAGGGGCTTCTGGAGCGCCGTGGCAATGTGGAGAGGCCCGGTATCCCCGCTTACATAGCACCGGGCCCCTTTGATCAGGGCCCCCAGTTCCCGGAGGCTGGTCTTCCCGATCCAGTCCAGCAGACGGGGTTCCGGCCCCACCAGGTCCCGGATCTTTTCTCCCAGGGGCTTGTCTTCCGGTCCCCCTGCCAGCACCACCCAGGTCCCGTCCTGGAGAAACTTCCGGGCCAGGGCGGCATAGTGCTCCAGGGGCCACCGCTTGGTTTCCCACCGGGCTCCGGGCACCAGCACCGCATAGGGCATTTTTTCTTTCTCCGGCACCCCGGCTTCCCGGAGTCTCTGCCGGATCGTTTCCCCCTCTTCCCGGAGCGCCGGCATGGGATAGGTGATCTTCTCCACCTTTGCCCCCAGATACCGGGCCACATCCAGGTACCGTTCGATCACATGATCGTGGGCATGGGCCCCCGCAATGGGCCGGGATACCAGCCGGCTCCCTTCCCGCATCTCACAGTAGCCGATCCGGTTGGGACAGCCGGTGAGCCAGGCCATCACCGCACTTTTGAACAGCCCCTGGAGGTCGATCACCAGGTCGAAATTTTTGGACCGGAGCAGAGCCCGGGTTTCCCGTAGGGTCTTCCACTTGTCCCCCCAGCCCATTTTCCCGAAAGCCTTCTTGTCGAAATACAGCACTTCGTCGATGATGGGCGGTTCCGGCACAAAGGCGCTGAACTGGGGATGGACCAGCCAGCTGATCCGGCTGTCCGGGAAAGTTTCCCGGAGGGCCGCCGCAAAGGGCAGGGCATGGATCACGTCCCCCAGGGAACTCATTTTGATGATCAGGATGTTCTTGTAGGTCACTTTGCCCCCTCCTGCCGGGCCAGCACCTGCCGGACAAAGGCCAGCAGATCCGTCCCGGTGAACCGGTAGCCCGGGATTCCCGCCGCCAGGGCCGCCTGCACGTCGCTTTCCTTGTCCCCGATCAGGAAGGATCCTTCCCGGTCCAGATCATGGTCTGCCAGGGCCTGCAGGATCATCCCCGGTTTGGGCTTCCGGCAATTGCAGGCCACAGTCAGTTCCGGTATCACCCCTTTGGTGGGATGGTGGGGACAGAAATAGAAGCCGTCGATCTGGCCGCCGGCTTTCCTGATTTCTTCCGCCATATAGGCATGGAGATGCTCCATGTCCTTTTGGGTGTAGTAGCCCCGGGCGATACCGCTCTGGTTGGTCACCACATACACCTGATAGCCCCGGCGGACCAGGGCGGCCACCGCCTCTCTGGCGCCGGTCACCCATTCCACCTGGTCAGGACGGCAGATATATCCCTTGTCGATGTCCAGGACCCCGTCCCGGTCCAGGAACACCGCTTTCCGTTTCCCGCTCATGCCTTGTAATAGCCGTCAGAATCCCGGAGCACCTGGCAGTATTCCTTCACCGCCTGGGCAAAATCCGTGAACCCGCCGTCGTAGCCGGTGGCCAGCAGCTTGGTGGCATCGGCCTGGGTATAGCTCTGGTATTTCCCCTTCAGCACTTCCGGGAAGGGCACATAGACCAGTTCTCCGCTGCCGAAGAATTCCAGCACCGCTCTGGCCATGTCATTGAAGGTATGGGCATGACCCGTCCCCAGGTTGTAGACCCCTTTCAGTTCCGGATGCTGCCAGAAATAGAACAGCACCTTCACCACGTCCTTCACATAGATGAAGTCCCGGGTCTGTTCCCC
The DNA here is from genome assembly GCF_000025305.1 of Acidaminococcus fermentans DSM 20731. Taxonomy (NCBI): domain Bacteria; kingdom Bacillati; phylum Bacillota; class Negativicutes; order Acidaminococcales; family Acidaminococcaceae; genus Acidaminococcus; species Acidaminococcus fermentans. Next base: position 1,827,115 of record NC_013740.1, read on the forward strand.
CGGCCCGTAGCCGTCGTATTCCCCGAACAGCTTCACCTTGTGTTCCCCCTGCCACTGGAGGAACATCTGGCGCACCATGGAGGCCATTTTCCCCTTGTGGTTTTCCTGGGGTCCGAACACATTGAAATACCGGAACCCGGCAATCTGGCTTTCCGCCTTGTCGAAATACCGGCGGGCATAGTTGTCGAAGAACAGCTTGGAGAAGGCGTACACGTTCAGGGCCTCTTCACAGGCCGGTTCCTCCCGGAACCCGTTCTTCCCGCTGCCGTAGGTGGATGCGGAAGAAGCGTACAGGAACTGGATCCGCCGGTCCAGGGCAAAGTGCATGAGGGTCTTGGTGTATTCGAAGTTGTTTTCCATCATGTACTTGCCATTGTATTCCATGGTATCGGAGCAGGCCCCTTCATGGAAGATCACTTCAATGGGTTCGTGGTCGAACTTCCCGTCCCGGACCCGCTGGATGAAGTCCACCTTGTCCAGGTAGTCCATGACCTTCAGCCCCTGGATGTTCTTGAACTTCACCATATTGGTCAGATTGTCCACCACCAGGATGTCATCCCGGCCCTGTTCATTCAGACCCTTGACGATATTGCTGCCAATAAAACCGGCACCTCCGGTTACAATGATCATAATTTGCCCTCCTTGACCAGTTCAGCGATTTTCCGGATCACACCGGTGGTGGAATACCCTTCCTTGAAGGGCAGGATCTCCACCCGTCCGGCATATTCCCGTCCGGCCACTTCTTCCGGTTTATAGTCCCCGCCTTTCACCAGGATATCCGGACGGATCCGGCGGATCAGCTCGGTGGGGGTATCTTCTCCAAAAAGTACCACCGCATCCACGCAGCCCAGGGCGGCCAGCAGCCGCGCCCGGTCGTTTTCCTGGTTCAGGGGACGGGTTTCCCCTTTCAGCCGTTTTACCGAAGCATCGGTGTTCACCCCCACAATCAGGTGCTGTCCCAGCCGGGACGCCTGTTCCAGGTAGGTCACATGGCCGGTGTGGAGGATGTCAAAACAGCCGTTGGTAAAGACGATCTTTTCGCCGGCAGCCTGCCAGGTCCGGGCCAGGCTGGTCACTTCGTCCCAGCTCAGGGGCCGGTAATCCCGGCCTTCCCGTTCCTCACTGGCCAGCACTTCCCGGAGCAGTTCCTCCCGGTGCACCGGATAGGTCCCCACTTTGGAGACCACGATTCCCGCCGCCTTGTTGGACAGCTTCAGGGCTTCTCCCAGGGACAGGCCTCCGGCCACCGCCGCCAGCAGCACCGCCGCCACCGTATCCCCGGCCCCGGACACATCGAACACATCACGGGCCGTGGCGGCTTCGGTGATCACTTCTTTCCGGTTGATCAGGGATACCCCTTTTTCCGACCGGGTCACCACCACGTTTTTAATCTGGAAGGCATCCCGTGCCTTGGCCGCCAGTTCCACCAGGGGTTCTGTTTCGTTGGGAACCACCCTGCCCCCGGCTTCGCACATTTCCTTTACATTGGGGGTGATGAAATCACAACCGGCATATTTCCGCCAGTCCGCCCCCTTGGGGTCCACCAGCACCGGCACCTGGGCACTGTGGGCCAGGTCGATCACCGTCTGGCAGAAATGGTCCGAGCAGACCCCTTTGGCATAGTCACTGAGGACAATGCCGTCCAGGCCTTCCTGGAGCCGTTTCTGCAGCCAGTCCAGCAGCTGCCGTTCCTCTTCCGGGGCCAGATCCCCCGGTTCTTCAAAATCCAGCCGGAGCATCTGCTGCCGGGCGCCGATGATCCGCATCTTGGTAATGGTGCTGCGGCCCGGCATGGGCAGGAGGCCGCTATAATCTATGCCCGCCGCGGCCATTTTCTTTTCCAGGGATTCCCGGTGCTCATCCAGCCCGGTGACCCCTGCTGCATACACTTTCACGCCCAGTCCCGCCAGGTTGGCCGCCACGTTGCCGGCGCCCCCCAGGACGCTTTCCATCCGGCGCACCCGGTTCACTGGCACCGGGGCTTCCGGAGAGATCCGTTTCACTTCCCCGTACACATACCGGTCCAGCATCACATCCCCGATCACCGCGATCCGCAGGTTCTGGATGTCTTCCGTCAGGAATTGGGTACTTTGGGTATTACGCATAGTCTTCCACCAGCTCACAAATGATATGTCCCATGATTTCATGGATTTCCTGGGCCCGGGCCGTATTCACCGACGGCACGTCCAGGAGCACGTCGCAGAGATCCGCCATTTTGCCGCCGCCTTTGGCCGTGAACCCGATGACCCGGATGCCTTTGGCCCGGGCCGTTTCAATGGCCGCCAGCACATTGTCGCTGTTGCCGGAGGTGGAGATTCCCACCAGCACATCCCCTTCCCGGCCCAGGCCTTCCACCTGCCGGGCAAAGATCCGGTCGTAGCCGTAATCGTTGCCGATGGCCGTCAGGATGGAAGTGTCCGTAGTGAGGGCCAGAGCCGCCATCCCCGGCCGCTCCTTCTGGAACCGGCCCACGATTTCCGCCGCCCAGTGCTGGGCGTCCGCCGCCGAACCACCGTTGCCGCAGAACATCACCTTGCCCCCGGAAGCCAGGGTCAGGGAAATCAGTCCGGCAGCCTCTTCAATGGCCTTCAGCAGCCGTTTGCTGCCCATGACCTTATGGACCAGTTTTTCATGTTCCAGGAGCCGGGCGCCGATCAGTTCCTGTGCCTTACCACCGATAGAGGTCATATGTCACACTCCATTCATGATCATTCCTGTACTTCTTGTCCCGATATTCCAGTCCCAGACGGAAGCAGCAGAAGTCGTGGTACCACCGGTAGATGTATTCATAGACGCTGCTCTTGCCCTGGTCGTACCGCATGACGAAGTTCACCCAGTCATTGGGGCCCAGTCTCTTGCCCAGCCCCCACTGGACTTCCTTGGACATGTCCGGATCCGCATAGGAGAATACGGAACTGTGTTCTTTTTCATAATAATAGCCCAGCCAGGTATTCCAGCCCCCGTCGAAGTTTTTCCGCAGGGTGGCGGAATACAGCATGGTCTTTTTGGTTTCGTCGTTGATGCTTTCACGGACCCACTTGTGGCCCATGCCCAGGTTCAGGTACAGGGGCTGTTTTTCCTGGGTCAGCCGGATGGAATCGTGGTTCAGGTATACCCCGTATTCCGTATGCCAGCTGCGCTTCCAGTTGTCCCTCCACAGGCCGTGGCTGATGTAGGCGGAATAGTTCACCGGGATCCGGTCATCGAACTTGTGGGCCTTGTAGACGAACTTCACATCCCGTTCCTTCCGGATCCAGTTGTTGTCCGAATCCTCCGTATGCCCGTCCTGGATCTGCACATAGAAGTTCTTTTCATCCTGCCGGTCGGTGAACAGAGGCCGCCAGCCGATCTTGGAATAATACTTCAGTTCCGCATCCAGGGTGTTCTTGTCACTGAGGGGCACATCCAGGTTGTAGCGGATCTTCACCCCATGATCCGTATCATAGCCGATATGGGGCAGCAGCTTCTGTTCTCCCCCGTTGTCGTCCATCCGGTTGATCCACCGGTCCCGGGAATAGATGTGTTTGCCCTTCACGAACACCTTCACATTGAAGGCGATGATCTTGTCCTTGGGATAGATCACCACTTTGTCCGCCTTGATTTCCACACAGGGAGGATGCTTCACCGCCGGGCACCGGGTGGTGGTGCCGCCGCTGGTCAGTTCCACCCGGTCCGGGTAGATTTCCCCGATATCCGCCTTGTACAGGTCCTTGCCGTTGTGGCCGGAAATGTTTTTCACCGTCCCGGTCTTGTCCAGAAAATTGTAATGGCCCCACTGGCCGTCGGTGACGCTGGTGCCGGTGCTGGTCTCATCCACGATCCGGCCCCCGGTCAGGAGGTACACATCCCCGGTCTTGGAATTCCCCTGGGCCTGGGCGGTGTAGAGCTTCTGGCTGCCCTGGTACAGGCGCACGTTCCCTTTGGCTTCAAAATCCCCGGTTTCCGTATTGTACTTCACCTGGTCCCCGTAAATGGTTATGGGCAGGGTGGATTCGCTGGGAACGGTCTCCCCTTTTTCCTGGCGTTTCTTCTGTTCTTTGGATGTTTCCCGGCTGGCCCGGGTAATGGCTTCCGTTTTGGCATCCGGCTGGTCCTGGAGCCGGTGCACCCCTTCCTTGGTCCGGGCCAGGGATTCCACTTCGTCCAGGCTCTGGATGGCCGGCTGGAAGGCCGGACCGTCCTTGCTGCTCAGTTTTCCTCCGTCATAGTTCACCGCCGCACTGGCCATGCCCGGCAGCGAGACCGCCAATGTAATGCCTAAGGCCAACGCCTTTTTGTTCATAGGATTCTGTCCTCCAGTGGATAAATTCTTACTCAGATCATTGCAGCAGCCAGGCTGTTCCCTGGCTGGAAAACAGTTACACTCTTCAATATTATAACACAAAAGGCCCCTCTCTTCCGCAACTTTGTGTGAAAGAGAGGGGTCCCGCATATTCCCTTAGAGAGTGGAAGTATCGTAGGCGCTTCCGTCGTCTTCATCCAGCATGGGCTGGCTGTTGTCTTTCCGGGCCAGCTTCTTGGCTTCTTCGTCCCGTTTCCGGGCTTCCGCCAGAGCCGCCTCCGTTTCGTCGTCCGCCTTGTCTTCCCCGCTCTTGGCAGCGGGTTCCTGGGCGGCCGGTTTTTCTTCTGCCGGCTGGGTCATTTCCTCTTCCGATTCATCCAGGGCGACTCCCGTGTCCTTTTTGGGCTGGGGTGCTGCAGCCGGTTCCTTCTGGGCTTCCTGGGCCGGAACGGTTTCCGCAGCCGCTTCTTTGGTCACGGCAGAAGCGGGCTGGGCCACGGCAGGCGTGGTGTCCTGGGCGGAGCCATCCAGCTGCTGACCGGCTACGGCACTGCCGGCCAGGATCACTCCGTCCACACTGGTGTCTTCCGCAACCTGCACATAGGTGCTGGTCCCTGCCGGGATGGTCACGGAGGAGCCTTTCACGAAGGCGCCGCCCACAACGCCCACCGGTCCAAAGAGGATCATGCCCCCGATGGAAGCACCGGCGGCACCGGCAGCGGTCTTGGCCTGCTGTTTGGCCAGGTCGCCCACCATCACAGGGACGGCGCCCCCGTTGACGGCCACCACATGGGAGAAGTCCAGATCGATCCGGGCATCCCGCCCGAAGATCCGGGGCTGCACGATCTTTTTGATCTGGCCGTAGCCCTTGGCCCCTTTGGGCAGTACCAGGGCATCCCCCACATACACATTGTCATCCACCACAAAGTCGATGGTATCTCCCTGCTGGTTGGTCTTGCTGTTGATATCCTCCATGAACTTCACCTTGATCAGGGAATCCTTGGGCAGCACTACCGTGCTGGAAGTCAGGCTGCCGTTGGGGAAAGCCGCCTTGGTGAGACGGGACAAACGGCTGGTAAAAGAATCCTTGGCATATTCCGTGCCGAAGATCTGGGTTTCCAGAGTCCCCAGACGGGTCTTGGCCGCATCGGTGGACATCCGGTCAGAGAACTGCCATTCGATGACGTTCATCATGGTGGCCATGGAAAGCTTCCCGCCCACCGGGGCTCCTTCCAGACGGCTGTACAGCTTGTCCACCCGGCTCATCACAGAACCGGAGCTTTTCTGTCCGTACATATCCGTTTCCATTTTGTCCACCCGGGAAACCAGGGATCCGGTCTGCACGGCGCCGTACAGGAAATTTTCCGCGGTTTCCAGTTTGCCGGCCACCGTATTGGTGGCGGCCATTTCCTCGGCAAAGGCCGGGACAAGGCAGGTCAGGCAAAGCAGGGCTGTCAAAAACAGGCTGATGATTTTTTTCTTCAATCCAGACACCTCCGTCAGGGTAATTTTCAGAAACGATCGGTTTTATTGTAACATAAATCAGACTACGGCGAAAGGCTTCAGTTTCTCCGCCATCTCCCCTCGCATTTTGTCCATCAGTTCGTACCGGCGCCGGTGGTTGGCCCGTTTGGAGGGTTTCAGTTCCGACAGGTCCCGGCGCTTTTCCTCCAGGGGGATTTTGTAGAACCGGGGATCCGCCGTGGGTTCGCCTCCGCATTCTCCCCAGAAATCCCCAAAATTGGTCTTCAGCTTCCGGTCCATGCGCACATGGTTCATGGCGTAGTATCCTTCATTGGTCACCGCATAAATGGCTTCACAGCCCATCAAATCCGCCAGGGTCCGGAGCCCGTAGAAGATCAGGTTCTTGGTCCGGTAGCCGAAGAACTTCTTGGTCATGGCCTTTACTGCATCATTCCCCAGGCTGGTGCCCTGGAGAGCCCCCACCCAGAAGCAGGTCTTCCCGGTTTCCGGGGAGGGTCCCAGCCAGAACATGATCTGGTAAAAATCCAGGTCCCCCCAGTGGAGCACCAGGGACAGGCACCCTTCCTTCCGCTGGCCCGGATGGAACAGCAGGTCCAGGGTCAGGGGCTTTTCCTGGAATTCATCGGTCCACAGGTTCACCCGTCCGTGACGGACATAGATCTGCCGGAGGAATTCCGGCGTCATCTTCTGCTGGAGGGCCGCCACATGGTCCCGGATCAGCTTTGTCCGCTGCTCCCAGTCTGCTCCCTTGTAAAAGAAGGCCCGGGTGGCCTGTTCCAGCAGGCAGGGCATCCCCTGGAGCACCTCCCGGCGCAGGGGATCCTCATGGAAGAACTGCTGGAGTCCCGCCATCTGGCCCTGATGCATCCGGCAGCGGACAAGATACACCCAGTAGCGCTTCCGTTCCTTCAGATGTTTGAGATTGTAGCAGGCCCGGCCTGCTCCCTTGATTTCCGCCCAATCCATTGATGTGATTCCTTCCTTATGAAAACAGGGGCTGTTGCACAGGCAACAGCCCCTTTGGTCGCGGGTCTCGAGTCGCGGGCTTGTTGGTACAGACCGAAGATCCAGTTTTGCAGATTCCAGCCGATTTTGTCTTATCATCCTATAGAAAAAACAAGCGGCTTGAACCTCCTGGCTCGCGACCCGTGACTCGCGACCCGCGACCCGGGTGTGTGAACGTCTTTCACACACCCTTTTATTTGTTATTCTTAATAACCTTCTTCAGTTCTCTCCGGCAGAACAGGCCGAATTCGTGGTGCGGCCAGTCGGACCGGGGATTGATGGCGCCCGATTCCATTTCACGGCCATAGCTCCAGTGGTCCAGTTTGAACTTGTGGTTCAGCATGTTCACCGTAGCGAAACGGCCCCGGTAATCCAGGATGGTCATGGGTTCCCGGCGGAAGTTGTCTTCCGTCACATCGAACTTGTCCACGGCCATGACGATGACCACATCGGCCCCGCTGGCTTTGGCTACCGCTTCCAGCCCGGCCTGGGTGAACAGGTTGTCCTGTTCCTGGAGAGCCACTTTCCGGACAATGTCGGAATCCACCATATCATATTCCGGATACTGGAAGGCCTTGGCGATTTCGTTGCTGAACACGATGGGTTTCATCCCTTCGTTGTCTTCCACTTTTTCCCCGATCATCAAGGGCACCACAGCCAATTTCAGGGATTTCACCTGGGGCTGGGCAGCAGGGGTCTGCTGCTGGGTGGTGGTTTCCGCCGGTTTGGACGGAGTGAAGGTAAAGGTACCGGCTTCCGCCTGCCGGAATACAGGCAGGGTCAGTGCGGCGCTGAATGCCACAGCAGACAGGGTTTGCCAGATTTTTTTCATAGTGTAACCTCCTAGTTGTCATTTCTCCTATTTTATCACATTCCGAAGGCTGTTGGCCAGAAGCTTACAGTTCCTCACAGTAGGCAGAAGCCACCCAGCCGATGTCTCCGTTTTCCCGCTGAACCTTGGTCCAGTGGAGGCCGCCTCCATCCGCTGCATCCAGGATGGTGACGATTTCCCCTTTGGTGAAGTAATCCAGCACATCCCCGTTCTGGTTGGGGTCGCTGCGCATCCGGACTTCCGTTCCGGTGATCCGGCCCTTCCGGTCCTCCAGACGGGCCACCGAAGGGATCAGGGACCCTTCCGGCACCCGGCAGTATTCCCCGGCCACCCAGCCCAGGGTGCCGTCCTTCCGGCTCACTTCGTACCATTTCCGTCCTTCGTTCACGTTGCTCTTCAGGACTTCCACCTTTTCACCGTTTTCAAAATAGCCCAGGATCTCCGTATCCGTCCCGGCGCCTTTCCGCATCCGCACTTCCGTACCGATGATGGTGCCGGCGGCCGATGCCTCCACTTTCCGTTCCATGGGGAAAGTCAGACCCAGCAGACAGCACAGTGCAGCAAGAATCCGTCCCAGTTTTTTCATCATGGTCTGCCTCCTCTCCTTTTGTTGCAATCATTGTATCACGAACGCCGTTTCCCTGCCAGAGGGAACCGGAGCTCAGTTCTCCGCACAGAAATCCGCGGACACCCAGCCCACAGAACCATCGCTCCGCTGGACCTTCAGCCACCGCTGGCCGCCGCTGGTCACATCATCCAGGATAGTGACCGTCTCCCCGTTGTCAAAATACCCAAGCACATCACTGTCCGTGCTGTAGCTGGCCCGCATCCGCACATCGGTACCGGTGATGGTTCCCGTGGGGCTGCTGGAAGAGTCACCGTTGCCCAGGCTGCAGTAATCGGCAGCCACATAGCCGGTGGAGCCGTCACTGCGGGAGACCTTGTACCATGTCATGCCGTCCGCCCGGGTGCTGCCCAGGACTTCCACCGATTCGCCCTGGCTGAACACGCCGATGACGCCGCTGTCCAGGCCGGCGCCGTCCCGCATCCGCACGTCGCTGCCGGTGATCACCCCGGCTCCGCTTACGTCCGTATCCAGGGCTGCCGCCGCGGCTCTGGCGGCTTCCGCCTGCCGCTGTGCTTCCGCCTGGCGTTCCGCTTCTGCCTCGGCTTCGGCCTGCCGGCGGGCTTCTTCTGCCGCCCGTTCTTCCGCTTCCCGGCGGGCTTTTTCTTCCGCCGCCCGTTTTTCAGCGGCTTCCTTGATGGCCACCAGTTCCTTCATCCGTGCTTCTTCCCGGGCTGCTTCTTCCCGGGCTTCCTGAGCCTGGATGGCCGCCACCTTTTCCTTCACGGTCATGGGACGGGCCGGAGCCTGTTCCTTAACCCCTTCCAGTTTGGTTTCCGGCACCGCCGGTTTGGCAGTAGCGGTCTTTCCGGCTGCTTTCACCCCTTTGGCCACGGTCAGGCTGCCGGCTGCTGCTTCCGCAGCTCTCTTTTTCTCTGCCTTCCGGGCTTTGGCTGCTTGGGCCGCTTCTTTCCGGGCTTCTTCTTCCGCCCGGGCTTTGGCTTCTGCCCGGGCTTTGGCTCTGGCTTCCGCTCTGGCCTGGGCTTCTGCTTTGGCCTGGGCCTCCAGACGGGCCTGTTCTTCCGCCTTGGCTTTGGCGGCTTTTTCTGCTTTTGCTCTGGCCTTGGCGTCCGCTTTGGCTTTGGCTTCGTCCTGAGCTTTTTCTTTGGCTGCCAGACGAGCCCGGATCCGGGCCAGGCCCTGGCCGGTGCTTTCCCCGGTGCCGGCTGCGGTTTCCGCCGGTCTGGACCCTCCGCTTACCGCCGTTCCCTGGCTGGAAGCATTTTCCGTTTCCGCCGGTGCGGCACTGCTGTGGTCGATGGGAGCTTCGGTCACATTGCCCTCTTCATCCATGCCCGCCGCCGACAGGTTGATTTCGATTTCTCCCTCGCTTTTGTCCAGTACGGCTCCTGCATGGTACACCCCGATCAAGCTGCCGTCCCGGTCCACATAATAGGTATCCGGAAGGGTCTGGAGTTTGGCCGGGTCCACATCATACAGATACTGGAGCCCGTTCTGGGCCAGTCCTGCCAGCTGGTCTTTGGTATAGTAGTAGCTGAGAGGCCGCAGTTCCCCGGTCTTCCGGTCAAAGGTCATACCGACGCTTTCTTCCACGCCCATGTTGGGGGTCATCACCAGGGTGAAGCTGACCAGATCCTCGTCGGATCTGTGGACATCGTAATGGACCTTGCCGCCCCCCAGGGTGGAGGCTTCGCTGACGAAAGAAGCCACCTGGCTGCTGAGAGCCCGGTTGATTTTGTCATCCGCCGACCGGCTGCCGCCGCTGACCTGAGGACATTCCACCGTTACTTTATTTTCCGTACGGCTCAGCGTCTTTACGGAGACACTGGCCTCCGCCGTCCAGACCGGAACTGTGGTGGCCCCCAGGACCAGACAGCTCATCAGGACAGCACAAGTTTTTTTCAGCATTGATCATGCCTGCTTTCTAAAGATATTCTTTCCCCATCATCTCATGATGTACAATAGTATTAGTGTACTGTATCGGGGAGGGAAAATCAAGGCTGGCCCGGATCCACGGCACATTCTTCAAAGAAAGTTTTCTCTTCTTCCAAATTCACCGGACGGCTGAGGGTTTCCGTGAGCCAGGCTTCCGCTTCCCCCTTCCGGTTCCGGGGCATCACCAGGTGGATTTTGGCCCGGTTGGCGTATTCCACGTCCCCCACGGTGAACAGGGGCTGCTGGTACAGCTGGTTCAGCACCCGTCCCACATCGTCCAGGGACCAGACAAAGGAATAGTCCCCCATGGGCACCCTTTCCGCCAGCCCTGCTTCGTCCACCGCCTGGGCCACACATTTCCCGTAGGTACGGGTAAGGCCCCCGGCCCCCAGCTTGATGCCTCCGAAATACCGGGTCACCACCGCCGCCGTGTTGTACAGGTCCTTCCGGCGGAGCACTTCCAGCATGGGCGACCCGGCAGTACCACTGGGCTCCCCGTCATCGTTGGACCGTTCCACCCGGTTGTCCGGCCCCACAATGTAGGCCGAGCAGTTGTGGGTGGCATCCCAGTATTTTTTCTTCATGGCCCGGACAAATTCCTGGGCCTCTCCTTCCGTTTCCACCCGGGCCAGGGTACACAGGAACCGGGATTTTTCCACCACCAGCTCACTGGCCACAGGCCGGGCGATCACATATTTTCCCATAGGGGCTATCGTCCTTTCTCCATTGTGTATCACAAGGGATATTATACCATAAGAAACTCTGTCAGCGTCCGGGAGAAACTGTGAGGTTCATCGTTCACCGTTGGTCGTTTTGGTGTCGGAACCTCGTGCATCTGGCGGGGCGCCGGGCCTGCGCCCCCTACGGCATCGCAATGGGTCATTGGGTTTTCATCGTCTATACTGTACCCATAAGTGTGGACACTTTTTAAGAGTAGCACCTGCCCACAAAATTGGACAGGCTACAATTTGAATCCTTTAAAATTGGCGTGCTCATTTTGGACCCAACCTATTGAACACAATCATATGCATGTGGTATCCTCAAATCCAATAAAGCCAAGGAGAATCCACATGAGCAGAAAACTTTTTACTGAGGAGCAGATTGCAGCGTTGCGCCAGAACCCTTATGTGTATAGCGTAAGCCGCTCTACCCTGGTCCTGAGGAAGTCCTTTAAAGAAATCTTTTACACCGAATACATGGAAGGAGTCTATCCCAAAGACATCTTCAAAAAATACGGCTTTGATCCTGCTGTACTGGGCGAAAGACGCATTGGCGGTGCTCTCCAGCATATCAAAGAGGAATATGCCAAATATGGCTGTTTCTATGAAGGCAGGAGACCCGCCGACAGGTCTGACACCGCCGCCAAGGTCAAGCCTGAAGATGACATTAAGGCCCTCAGATATGAAGTTGAATACTTGCGGCAGGAAGTGGAATATTTAAAAAAAATTTTCGCGATCAAGAACACAAAAAGGTAGGTTCTCTGCTCATGAACGATTCCTCTTGTATGTTCGAAATCATAGAAAAGACGGTAAGTACCAGCGAGAACAGACTTTCCATCAGCAGTTTATGCAAGATGGCAGGCGTGTCCCGAAGCGGTTATTATGCCTGGGTAAAGGCGGAAGCATTTCGGCAGGCCCAGCAAGAACAGGACCGCAAGGACTTTGAACTGATCCTTGCCGCTTACAAAAGACGGGGGTACAAGAAGGGCGCCCGCAGCATCTATATGGAGCTGCTCCACATGGATCCGCCCGTCATTATGAATGTGAAGAAAATCCGTCGTCTGATGAAAAAGTTCCACCTGCTTTGCCCCATCAGGAAGGCGAATCCCTATCGGCAGCTGGCGAAAGCCCTGAAGACCAATACGGTGGCCGATAATCTGCTGCAGCGCCAGTTTGAGGACTATGGTCCTCGCATGGTACTGCTGACAGATATTACCTATCTTCCTTACAATGGGATTTTTGCTTATCTTTCCACCATACTGGATGCCTATACCAAGCAGATTCTGGCGTATGTCCTCAGCGATTCTTTGGAGGTGGATTTCGTGGTAGAAACGGTGAACAACCTGATTCTGGCGTATGTCCTCAGCGATTCTTTGGAGGTGGATTTCGTGGTAGAAACGGTGAACAACCTGATTCGAGATCACGGCGTCTCACTGCATGCTGAAACCATCGTGCATTCTGACCAGGGTTGCCATTACACGAGTCACAGCTTCATCGATATCCTCCATGACAAGAATCTCAGACAATCCATGTCACGGCGGGGGAATTGCTGGGACAATGCGCCGCAGGAAAGCTTCTTCGGCCGTATGAAAGACCATGTGAAAAAGAAAATTGCAGCAGCAGTGAGCTTCGAGGAGGTGAAAGCCATCGTAGATGATTACATGGATTATTACAACAACGAGCGCTACCAGTGGGAACTGGCGAAACTGTCGCCAAACGAGTTCTACCAATTTGTAACAACAGGGGTTTATCCGCTCGATATTCCCAAGATGCCCGAGGTTCCTACATTGAAGCGGAGAGCCTGTGAGCTGGGGAACCAGCTCACCTCATAAAATGGCAAAAGCAGCCATTTTATGAGTAAGGAGCCAGTGCATAAGATTGGATGGTTAGGGGCCTTCTGATAGACAATTACCAAACGTCCATTTTAAAGGTACCAGGATTGTTGAACTGTCTAAAACAAGGGGTCCTACTTTTAGAAACTGTCCTTGACAAGGGGTACGGTTTAGTCCGTGCTCTTCACTCTGCACTCTTCACTCTGCACTTTGCTGCATAACTATACTGCGATGAAGGCTTCACCGAGAACTTGTTGACACATACTCGACCGGGCTGTTGCGCGTGCAGCAGCCCTTCTTATGGTATAATAGGAACGCTATATAAAGGAGGTCATCATATTGCTGCATGCTTTTCATCGCATTTCTCTTCTGACCGGTGCCCTGTGCCTGTCCGCTTCGGTGGCTTTTGCCGCCGCGGCCATGCCCGGCACACCGGCTGCTCTCACCAAACCGTCCGCCTGGACCACCCCGGCGGGGAACACTATCCTGGCCACACCGGAACGGATCAAAGCCATGAACGCCCAGATGGACAAAGCCATTTTCGGAGATTCCATCCAGGACCTGGGGCCCACAATTTCCGGGGACAAGCTCACCGGCTACGTGAACGCCTTCGGCATGGATGAGGACCAGTACGTCCAGCGGGCTCCCCTGAGCCATTCCTTCGCGGCCCAGCTGGTCCAGGATGCCAAGGCCAACATCCGTCCCACCAACACGGTGAAATACGGAGTGGTGGTGGACCGGGTGGATCTCCGTTCCTTCCCCACCCTCCAGCGGGCCTTCGATTCCGCATCCGACACCCAGTTCGACAACTGGCAGGAAACGGCAGTGGATCCGGCCACCCCGGTGCGGGTATACCACACCAATCCCCAGGGGAACTTCATCTTCGTCCGTACCCCCCATTACCGGGGCTGGGTTCCCCGGAACAAAGTAGCCATCACGGATGCCAAGACCTGGCAGACCTATGCCAATCCGGCTTCTCCCGCCGTGGTCACCGGCCGGGTGCTGACCCTCCAGGCCGGCAGCCAGTCCCAGCTGTACCAGATGGGCACCGCCATCCCCACCCGGAACGGGAACCTGCTGCTGCCCACCCGGGACCACCAGGGCTATCTCCAGATTGTCCCGGTGAAAGCCGCCTACGGAACGGACCTGCACCAGGGATACCTGCCCTACACCGCCAACAACACCATTGAAATGGCCTTCAAGCACCTGGGTGCCCCCTATGGCTGGGGCGGCATGCACAACAGCGTGGACTGCTCTTCCTTCGTCCAGGACGTGTACAAGACCATGGGCATCCAGTTGCCCCGGAACGGGGACGAACAGGCCCAGTCCTTCCCGGGAAAAAGCTTCCAGGGCATGACCCACGACCAGAAACTGGCCTATATCAAAACCGCCGCTCCCGGTTCCCTGCTGTTTACCCCCTACCATGTGATGATGGTGCTGGGGAATTCCAACGGCACCCCCTACATGATCCATTCCCTGGCCTCCTACGGCATGGAGACCTCCAGCGGAGTGGTGAAGAACCGGATCATGCAGGTGGTAGTCAGCAAAGTGGATCTCATGGCCGGCAGCGGAACCCCCCTGGTGGACCAGATGACACAGTGCAATACGTGGAGATAGGAGCTTTGCTATGCAACAGCTCAGCTAAGGGGCCTTCGGCCCTGTCACTAGTCACTAGCCGAATGAAAAAAGACCGTCGCATCAATGATGTGACGGTCTTTTTTATGGAAGAAATTAGAATGTTACTACAAACTGGCTCCACAGGGTCCGGGCGTGTTTGCCGTTCTGGTCCCCTTCCTTGCCTTTCAGGTCGTAGTAATCCACTTCGGCCACCATGTTTTTAGCCAGGGTCAGGTTGCCGCCCACTTTCCAGCCTTTGAACCCATTGGTGACGCCGCTTTCACCGGGAACGAAGGTATCCCAGTTGCCATCCATGGTGTGGGCGATCACCGTGGAAGCGCTCTGGTCGTAATAAGTGGCCAGAAGGCCCCAGCTGCCCGGCTTGCTGCTTTCAGCTCCGCCATAGGTCAGGCCGGCCACCCAGCCGTCCTTGTCCCAGCTGCGGTCTTTTTCGTAATCGTTGCTGCCCCGCAGGTACATGGCGTTAAGGCCCAGTTTCCCGGCCTGGTATCCGGCACCGGCGGTCCAGATCTCATTGTCCGCTCCGTCCAGGAAGGTCACATTGTCCGCCCGGGTGTAGGTGGCAGACAGATGCAGGTTGCCCGTATCCCCGCCCAGTTCAGCGGTCCAGAATTTGTCGGCTACGGAGTTTTTTTCGTCATCGCTCATATAACCGAACCCGGATACATCGGCCATTTTCCCGTAGGCTGCCTGGAGGTAGGAAGCATGGCCCAGGTTCACCTTGGCCTTCACCCCGTCCACCTGGCTGTCATAGATATTCCCATCCGCCAGGAATTCATCATACCGGCCGGCCTTCAGTTCCACGCTGCCGATCCGGCCATCCAGGAACGCTCTCTGGAAATCCGTGTCGCTGTCCCCGGATTCGTTGCGGCCGCCGAAGTACTGGTGGTTTTCCAGCATGGAAACATAATGCCAGTTGTCATTCACTTCCCCGGTGAACCACAGACGGGTCCGCAGATCAGATTCGCTGCCCTTGCCGGTGGCGGAACCGGAATCGTTCCGGTAGCTCATCTGGATTTCCCCGGTGATGGCCACGTTGTCAGCATTCTTTTCCAGTTTGGCAACTCTAACGCCCAGGTTGTCCAGTTCATCGGCGAATTCGCTGACCAGCTTGTCATCGGCCCCGATGGCGCCTTTGGCCAGGGCTTTGGCCACGATCTGGGCCATTTCGTACCGGGTCATGGTCTTGTCCCCTTTGAAAGTGCCGTCCGGATACCCGTCAACCACGCCGGCGGCCGCCAGTTTGGCCACAGCGCCGTAAGCCCAGTGCCCGGCAGGCAGATCGGAAAAAGGATTGGCCGCCAGGGCCGTACCGCTGACGCCCAGAGCCATGGCCAGAGCCAGGATCAGTTTTTTGTTCATGGATAAAAGCCTCCTTGTGGTGCTTCCCCCAGCCAGGGCCTGTCAGGAGTATCCGTGTTTCCTCCGGCAGAAAAATGGATTGGGGTGAAGCATAGTTAGTTTTATATAACTTTACGCCACAAATTATACACTAAAGTAACTTCTTTGACAAGGTGGGGGGAAGAAGAATTCGGACCCCTATGGGTTCATCGTTCATCGTTTCGGATGCCAAATGCCGGGCATTTGGCTTTGAACGGTTCTGCCCGACCACTATTTTTTATCCGCCCTTTTCAAGGGCGGGGGACCGTTGCGCTTGCGCAATGGTGGTGGGTTAGCAGCCCTCTGGGCTGCGTTTCCATTCAGAAGCATCTGCCCCCGGCATATGGTTTCCTTATGAAAAGGCCGCCGGAACCTCCGGCGGCCTTTGTCAGCTGTCAACAGTCAGCGGCCGTACGATACAGCAACGCTTCTTCATGGCGGAATCTTTTAATATGCCGATGACAGTATTGGATGAGTTCTTCTGCTCTCTCCTGTGCCGTTTTCTCTCCCAGGCAGGCCTGCGCCCTGCGTCTGTAAAAACCTCCATCCACCAGGATTGCCGTTCGTATCATGGGAAACACCTCCGAATATAAAAAAGTCCCTGGATTCGGCTCTATCCCTATTATCGGACGGCTTACTACCAAGGACACTATTAACCTTATTGGTGCTAATATCATACATGAAATAGTGGCAAAAGTCAATGATGCTTGCCGAATTATTTTCTGAAATTTTTATTCATTTTATCATAAACGTTTCTATTTTGCAACTCCATGATGGAGGGTCGTCAGAACCGGCCCTGTGGGTTCATCGTTCATCGTTTCGGATGCCAAATGCAGGGCATTTGGCTTTGAACGTATGGCCCTGCCGGGCGGCCGGGACGGGACCTGCAACTATGCGGGGCGCCGGGCCTGCGCCCCCTACGGATAGGAGAAGACGTTAGAACCGGCACTGGCGGGCCGCCCGGCATGCGGCCCCTGCGGCATCGCGATGGGTCGTTGGATTTCCGCTGTCCCGCTCTGCACTCTACGTTCTTCCCTCTGCACTGGTTTCCCCGGTATACAAAAACGGCCCTCCTTTGGGGAGAGCCGTTTTTTGTGATTCTGATGGGATCATCAGAAAGTGATGTTCAGTTCGGACCACAGGGTGCGGGCGTGTTTGTTGCCTGCATCGATGCCGTTTTCTGCATCTTTATTCTTCAGATCATAGTATTCCACGGTAGCCACCATGTTCTTGGCCACGGTCAGGTTGCCGCCCACCATGTAGCCCTTGAACCCGGTGTACGGGAATACGTACCAGTCGCCGTTCATGGTGTGAGAGGCCACGGTCACAGCAGCCTGGTCATAGTATTTGGCATACAGGCCCCAGGTGCCCGGTTTCTTTTCATCGGCACCGGCATAGCCCAGACCCACTACATAACCATCATCATCCACATTGTTGACCCAGCTATTGTTCTTGGAATCAGCGTCACCCTTCAGGTACATGGCGTTCACATTCCATTTGCCGGCGGTATAATCGGCCCCAACGGTCCAGATTTTGTTATCAGTCTTCTCCAGGGTGCTTTCCCCTTCTTTCATGGCGCCGAAGTCCTGGTCATTGATCTTGGTATAAGTGGCTTCGCCATGCAGGTTGCCCCATTTGCCGCCCAGGGCTGCGCTCCAGTAGGTATCCCCTACAGAACCATTTTTATCCTGCCAGCCATACCGATCAGCGTTGGCCAGCTTACCATAGGCAGCGGACAGATATCCCTGGCCGAATTTTACATCAGCCCGGACAGCGTCGGCACGGTCATCGAACACGTTCCCATCGGCAATGAAGTCATTGAAACGGCCGGCGGTGATGTCCACCACGCCGATATTCCCGTTCAGGTAAGCTCTCTGGAAGTTCGTATCGCTGTCGCCGGATTCGTTCTTGCCTTCGAAGTATTGCTGGTTCTGGATCATAGCGGTGTAATGCCAGTTGTCGTTCACTTCACCGGTGAACCACAGACGGGTCCGCAGCTGGGCTTCGGATTTGTCATCCCAATTCTTGAAGCCGCCGCCTCTGCGATCTGCATAGCTGATACGGGCAGCCCCGGTCACCTGTACATTGTCCGCATTCTTTTCCAGTTTGGCCACCCGGACCCCCAGGTTGTCCAGTTCATCGGCGAATTCGCTGACCAGTTTGTCATCCGCACCGATGGCGCCTTTGGCCAGGGCTTTGGCCACGATCTGGGCCATTTCGTACCGGGTCATGGTCCTGTCACCCTTGAAGGTGCCATCCGGATACCCATCCACTACGCCGGCAGCAGCCAGTTTGGCCACAGCGCCATAGGCCCAGTGGCCAGCAGGCAGGTCGGAGAAGGGGTTGGCAGCAAAGGCAGTGGCGCTGACGCCCAGAGCCATAGCCATGGCAAACACTAAAGATTTTTTCATTGGAGATTCCTCCCAGAAGTTATTTTTATCCAGGCAGTTTTCCGTTTCTTTCCATTCCCGCGAGTCTCCTTGTTTCCTCTGTTCCTGGCAAAAGAATCAATCCACCTGCCTGGGATAAATCAATTGTGACAATTCTATCAACTTTTTATAAAGTACCATATTTACATATATTTTACAATAGTATCGGCATAGACTTGCAGGATACGTTTTACTTTGTACATTTTATTACACTTTTTATCGATTATTTTGCATAAAAAAAGACGATCTCTTGCGAGATCGTCTTTTGGGTTCCAATCGGAGATTAGAACGTAACAACCATCTGAGACCACAGGGTCTTGTTATGATCGCTGGTAGACCCTTTGTCTTTCAGGTCATAGTATTCAACCTGAGCCACCATGTTCTTGGCCACAGTCAGGTTGCCGCCGACCATCCAGCCTTTGAAGCCGTCCGGGCCGAAAGCATCGTAGTTACCGTTCATGGTATGAGCGATGTAGGTAGCGCCGCCCTGGTCATAGTATTTACCGAACAGGCCCCAAGAACCAGCTTTGGCAGCAGAAGCACCCTTATAAGCCAGGGTAGCTACCCAGCCATCGTTATCGGGTTCTACACCGTCAATCTTTTCATCGGCATCGCCGTGCAGGTACATAGCACCGATCTTCCAATCGCCTGCTTTGTAGTTGGCTGCAGCGGTCCAAATGTTGTCAGAACCTTTAACCCAGTTGGTATCCAGATCTTTTACATGCAGGTAGTTGGCTTCCAGGTTCAGGTTGCCGATGTCGCCGCCCAATACAGCCTGAGTGAATTCGCCAGCTTTGGATTCTTTAGCCTTAGCCTTTTCATCTGCAGTAGCCTTATCAAAGCCGGTCCAGCCGTAGGTATCAACATTGGCCATTTTGCCCCAGGTTGCGCCCAGGTAGGTAGCACCGAATTTGGTGTTGGCATTTACAGCATCCACACGGGTATCGTACACGTTGCCTTCAGCATAAGTACCGTTGTAACGGCCCAGGTTCATGTTCACAACACCGATGTTACCGGTCAGGTAAGCTCTCTGGAAGTCAGTGTCGTTATCGCCGGAGTCGTTATCGCCTTTATTGTTCCATTGTTGTTCGTTCTGCAGCATCCCAACATAATGCCAGTTGTCGTTCACTTCACCGGTGAAGAACAGACGGGACCGGGTCTTGGTTACGCTCTTCTTACCAAAGTCGCCGGTAGTATGAGCATAATGGGTACGGATGTTCCCGGTGATCTTTACAGCGTCAGCGTTCTTTTCCAGTTTGGCAACGCGGACACCCAGGTTGTCCAGT
This sequence comes from Acidaminococcus fermentans DSM 20731, assembly GCF_000025305.1. Lineage (NCBI taxonomy): Bacteria > Bacillati > Bacillota > Negativicutes > Acidaminococcales > Acidaminococcaceae > Acidaminococcus > Acidaminococcus fermentans. Next base: position 1,846,524 of record NC_013740.1, read on the forward strand.
TCATCAGCGAATTCGCTGACCAGTTTGTCATCAGCACCGATAGCGCCTTTGGCCAGAGCCTTGGCAACGATCTGAGCCATTTCATAACGGGTCATGGTCTTGTCGCCTTTGAAGGTGCCATCAGGATAACCATCAACTACGCCGGCAGCAGCCAGTTTGGCAACAGCGCCGTAAGCCCAGTGGCCAGCAGGCAGATCGGAGAACGGGTTGGCAGCAAAAGCAGTTGCGCTTACGCCCAGAGCCATAGCCATAGCAAAAACTAAAGACTTTTTCATGGGATATTCCTCCTTAGGAATCACGGAGTGAATTTCCTGGGAGCATCCAGCTGACCTCTGCCGCGAGTATCCTTGTTTCCTCTGGTTCTTTCAGCGTTCAGCTCTTTGGATTTTCACAATACTATTGTGACAACTTCTTGTCACGGTTTTATTTTAACACAAGATTACAGAAAAAAGCAAATTTGTGAAGTATTTTTGACCGACAGTTGCACTTTGTTGTGATTATTCTATGTTTATTCTAAGTTTTATCACGTATTTTTATTTTTATAGTATACAAAAAGGACGATTCCGAAGAATCGTCCTTTTTGTATTGGTGAGGAAGAACCCACCACCAGCCTTCGGCTGGTCCCCCGCCCTTAAAAAGGGCGGATATATTGGTTTTTAGAAGGTTACAACCATCTGAGACCACAGGGTCCGGGCATGGGCATCGGATTCTTTGCCCTTCAGGTCGTAGTATTCCACCTGAGCCACCATGTTCTTGGCCAGGGTCAGGTTGCCGCCCACGTTATAGCCTTTGAAGCCTTCCCCGTTGAAGGAATCCCACATACCGTTCATGGTGTGGTAAATCATGGTCGGAGCTCCCTGATCATAGTATTTGGCAAACAGGCCCCAGCTGCCGGGTTTGGCAGCGGTGGCGCCCTTGTAACCCAGGGATACCACATAGCCGTCATCGTCGCCGTTCTTGTAGTCGCTGTTCTTCAGGGTGTCATCGTCGCCTTTCAGGTACATGGCACCGATCTTGAAGTCGCCGGCTTTGTAGTTGGCCCCTACGGTCCAGATCTTGTTGTCGCCGGTCAGGCCGTTGTCGATGTACGGATTCAGGTCATCCGCCTTGGTGTAGGTGGCGGCCAGATCCAGGTTGCCGATGGTGCCGCCCAGTTCTGCGTTCCAGAACTTGTCCGCTACGGAATCTTTCTTGTTCCATTCTCTGCCGTCAACTGTGCCCAGCACTTTGTTGGTATAGCCATAAGCATCAACATTGGCCATCTTGCCATAGGCAGCGCTCAGATAAGCCTGGCCGAAGGGAACCTTGAATTCCACACCGTCCACACGGGTATCATAGACATTGCCTTCTGCAATGTTCTTATGGTACCGGCCTGCAGTGATGTTCCAGACACCGATGTTACCGTTCAGGTAAGCTCTCTGGAAAGAAGTGTCGGAGTCACCGGATTCGTTTTTACCAGCAAAGTACTGGTTGTTTTCCAGCATGGAAACGTAATGCCAGTTGTCGTTCACTTCCCCGGTCAGGAACAGACGGGTACGCAAACGGGACTGTGAATTGCTGGAATTATCACCCTTCATCTTGCCGCCGCTGCTGTCCCGGTAGCTGGCACGAACGTTCCCGGTGATCTTCACGTTGTCAGCGTTCTTTTCCAGTTTGGCAACCCGGACACCCAGGTTGTCCAGTTCGTCAGCGAATTCGCTGACCAGTTTGTCATCAGCACCGATGGCGCCTTTGGCCAGAGCCTTGGCCACGATCTGAGCCATTTCATAACGGGTCATGGTCTTGTCGCCTTTGAAGGTGCCATCCGGATACCCGTCAACCACGCCGGCGGCAGCCAGTTTGGCAACAGCGCCATAAGCCCAGTGGCCGGCAGGCAGGTCGGAGAAGGGGTTGGCAGCGAAAGCGGTTGCGCTGACACCCAGTGCCATAGCCATGGCAAATACTAAGGATTTTTTCATAGGAAAACACTCCCTTGGATTGGATTTGTCCTGCTGTCAGGGTTCCTTTCCGGCGCTTTCCGGTCTTTTCCGTGCGAGTATCCTTGTTTCCTCTACGTACACATCCCGGATGCTTCCATCCAGTGGCCCCTTGGCGGGACTGTGTGAATTTCTTCACATCTGCAGTGTAACATGGAGCAAAAAAAGAAACAAGGTGCCTGGGGAAGAGTTTCCACTTCCATCAGATAGTACCTTGTTCCTTCACTTGACTATTGGGTCAGTTTCGTGACTTTTCAGTCGTTATTTCACAGTTTTATCACGGAGATATCTCCGTACCAGTACGGCGGCCGCCAGTCCATCCACTGCGGACGGTGCATCCAGAAGTGCCTGGGGCAGGAACCGTTTCCAGCCCCGGGGCGGAAACAGCTGCCAGTAGAGTTTTTTGGCTTCCTGGGTGCTGCCGTATTCATCCACGGTAAAAAGGGGCAGCCGGGGAAAAGTTTCCTCCAGCTGCCGGTGCATGGTTGTTGAAGTGGTGCCGTCTCCCAAAACGCAGCCGGCAGGGCTTTCCCCGGCCAGGAAGGCCCGGAGATGGTCCGTGAAATGGTCCGTGGGCAGGATGGCCTGGCGGACCAGGGTGCCGTCCCCGGCCACCAGGGCGGCACCGGTCTTGTCCCGGCCGGGATCCACGCCCAGATAGAGTGCCTTCTTATTCACGGGGCAGCCCTCCTGACGGGCGGATCTCCAGATCCAGCAGCACGGGACCGGCCACGGTGATATCCTTCCGGGCCCGGGCGGTAATGGTGACCCGGCCTCCCAGGCTGCGGATCTTTTCGCTGGCGTTGGACAGTTCGGTGCTGGTAATGGCTCCCACATCCCCGGTAATGGGATTGGGGATGACTCCATCGGCCTGGGCGGTGCGGTTCACGGACTTCAAAAAGGCCATCAGGGCCAGATCGGACTGGTTGGAATCGGGATCCACGGTAATGGCCTGGGCCAGGATCAGGGTGCCCTGGGGATAGACCACCTTGTCCCCCACCATTTCCAGACGGGACACCACCACTTCGCCGGACAGGATGTTGCCGGCGGCGCAGACCCGGACATACATATCCCCCTTGGCACTGCCCAGTTTGTCGGCGGCGCTTTCCACCGCTTCCCGACTGAGCCAGATCACCGGCGTGGAGGGATCCACCCCGATGCGTCCGGCCACCTGGATGTTGGCCTGGTTCAGGAAATCCTGGAGCTGTTTCTGGGTCTCTTCTTCTTTCTGACCGCCTTTCAGCACTCCGGAATAGAGAATTTCGCCGCTGCGGAACACCACATCCCCTTCCCGGACGGCCACGATGCCTGCCTGGAGTTTTTTGGCGGTGTCTTCCAGGGATTTCACATCCTGCTGGAGCTTATCCCGGGCGGCTTCGGCCTGACGGACCTGGGCCTGGGCTTCCTGGAGCCGGGCGCTGGCTTCGCTGTACCGGGCCTGTAGCTGTTCCAGATCGGCCTGGGCCTGCTGCATCCGGGCCTGGGCCTGGGCCATCTGGGTTTTGGCCGCAGCCTCCTGCTGTCTGGCCTGGTCGGCCGCTGCCGTGGCCTCCCCGATTTTCTGATCCAGTTCCTGGATCTTGGCGTTCTGGGCACTGAGTTCCTGATTGGCCTGGTCCCGGGCTGTGGTCAGGGAAGCGATTTCCGCCCGCATCTTCTTCATGCCGAACAGGGCGGTACGGACCTCCTTGGAGGAAATGGTCAGGACGGTGATGGTGAGGGCGGCCACCAGGATTCCGCTGAGGATGGTCATGAGCACGGAAGTGTCATGAGGGCGCAGGCCAAAAAGCCGGAGCCGTTTTTTGCCGATCTTGCTTCCCAGTTTGTCGCCCAGATAGGCAATCAGGCCGCCCATCAGGGCCAGCACCAGGATCAGGGTGATTCCACCGGTCATGGTATGCGCTCTCCTTTCGTAAATCATTTAGATGTCAGAAATCAGACTCGGCTTTTCCAAAGCCTCGAGATGTCAGCTTGTTCGGCAAGCAGCAGAACTGTAGATTTCCAGTCGAACAGAGCTGACATCTGGCATCTTTTCTCTGGCATCTTTATTACAAAATATTATAGCATAAATTTGTTTTATAAAAAGAGGATGTTGCACGAAGTGCAACATCCTCAACCCTTTCGGTTTTCCTACGCCCGCTTGCTCTTGCCGGTTTTGTAATCGATGGTGATACCGGGCTGGTTGTTGTACACGAACACATTGAACTGGACGCCGGCGCCTTTGTCCTCCACGCTCCAGGCTTCCATCTGTACCCCCCGGGCCACCAGGTCGTTCTCCTGAAAAATGGGGGTCACCCGGTACAGCACATGGTGGTTGGTTTCTTTCACGTAGTCGGCCACCATGTTTTCAAAGGGCAGCATGCCGGTCACATTGAGATACCGGGTGCCGGTGATCAGGTTCTTGGGGTTGGCGTTTTCCGCGGTCAGCTGATAGCCGATCAGGTGGCACCGGTTGTACAGGTATTTCCCGTCGATGCCTTCATACTTTACGGTCTGCCAGCCAGAGGGCTTCACGCTGCCGATGGGGCCCCGTTTCTGGGTGGGCATGGTTTCCCTTCCCACATTGGCGTAGGCAGGGCCGCAGCGGCCCAGGCTGTCCAGTTCGCTGTAGCGTTCAAAGGATTTCCTGGTCTTGTCCTTGTCCGGGAAATCCGGCACATTGTGGTTCAGCACCACATAGGGCTTGTTGGTGAAGGCGGGGATGGAGGACAGGTCGAAGGAGGGCTGGTTTTTCCCCACCTGCTGGGTGACTTTGGTGCTGTTTTTGGCCGGGGCTTTTTTGTTGGAAGCCGGTTTGGAGGATCCGCAGGCGGTGAACACCAGGGACAGGGAAACCAGGAGGGCGGCCAGGAAAGCGGTGATTTTTTTCATTTTACGTATACCTCTTCTGTGATTTTTTCATGGGAGGAGCCGGGAAAATCCGTGGAGGAGATTTTCCGCCACCCCTCGTTCAGGTCGATGTCGAAGAAAAAGTCCCCGGGGTAGGCCCTGTTCCAGCGGTACAGGATGATCTTTTCGATTTTGTCCAGATAGGGTGCCGCCTCCCGGTCTTCCAGCAGGCAGTATTCCCCGGCACCGGCCTGGTCCAGGAAATCCTCCGCCACGCGGATATTGGCCGCAGGCGGCTCGAAAAGACCGGCAGAATAGGCATCCATCCACAGGGGCGCATCCCCGGTGAGATCCAGGATACGGGCCCGGAGCAGACAGTCCTGGCTCTGGCGCCGTTGGTTGAACAGAAGGCCGCCGGAATCATCGACGGCAGTGATGAGGAACATGGGATTTCCCTCCTTGGCAGGGTCGCGAGCCGCGAGTCGCGGGCCGCGGGCTTTTTTGGTGCAGCCAAAAGTATGGCTGCTTTTCATTGTATATTATATTTATTATATCATATTGTGAACAAAAGTTCACGATTCATCCGACTTTACAGACCAAATGGCCCGCGACCCGCGACTCATGGCCCGCGACCGCAAAAAAGCTGCCTTCCGGCAGCCTTTCTGCTATACATTATCCTTTTTATAAATCATCCAGCACCCGAAGGCTCCGCAGAGGAGGTTGGGGGTGGCGGCGGCCAGAAGGGGCGGGATCACGCCGCCCTGGCCCAGGCCGGTCATGAAGGTCATGATGGAGTAGTAGATGAAGATGATTACCACGGAAAAGCCCAGGCCCATGGACGCCCCGGTCCGCTGGGACTGTACTCCCAGGGGCACCCCGATGAGGGCAAAGAAGAAGCTGGCCAGAGGCACGGTGAACCGGCGGTAGATTTCCATCTCGTACTTGCTGGTGGGCATGTACTGCCGCTTCAAAATATCGATGTACATCTTCAGTTCCCCGATGGTCATCTGGTCCGGATCCTTCTGATCCAGGGTGATGGCCTTTGGGGTCTCGCTGATGGGCAGCACCTGTTTGTCGAAGGTCATGGTCCGGGCCACCCCATCCTTCCCGGTCAGGTCGGTGATGGTTCCCCCTTCCATGATCCAGGTCCCCTGGGTCCATTTGGCCTGGGGGGTCCGCTGGATCCGGGCCACTTTCCCGTTGTCCCAGTCTTCGATGGTGATGTCCTTCATCATGCCCTGCTTTTCGTCAAAGGTCCGGGCATAGGTGAGCCGGACCAGCTGTCCCTTGGACACCTGTTTGATCAGTACATGGTTCTGTGTCCGGGGCTTGGTGTCCCGTTTGATTTCCACTTTAATGATCCGTTCGTATTCGCTTTTGGCCGGCGGCACCACTTTTTCGGCCCACACCACGGAAAACAGGCTCACCACGAAGCCGGCAGCCAGGATGGGAGCGGCGATCCGGCGGAAGCTCAGGCCCCCGCTGCGCATGGCGGTGATTTCGCTGTTGCTGGACAGCTGGCCCATGGTGAGAAGGGCCGCCAACAGCATGGACATGGGGAAGGTGTAGTTGATCACTTCCGGCATCAGGCACAGGAACAGGCGGATCAGGGAGGAATAGGAGGCCCCGTACTGGGTAATGTACTGGGTCACCCGGAACAGGAAGGAGCTGGCCACAAAGATGGTGGAAAAGGCAGCCACCCCGAAGAGGAAGGGCTGCATCATCTGTTTTAAAATGTATTTATCCAAAATAGACATAGGCAGCCTCACATTCTGAAATTATCGCCCAGATAGAATTTCCGGGCCACCGGATCTCCCGCCACCTGCTGGCTGGTGCCTTCCACCAGGATCTTCCCGGCGCTGAGGATGTAGGCCCGGTTCACGATGCTGAGGGTTTCCCGGACGTTGTGGTCGGTGATCAGCACCCCGATGCCCCGTCTGGCCAGATGGGCCACCATCACCTGGATATCCGCCACGGCGATGGGGTCGATGCCCGCAAAGGGTTCGTCCAGGAGGATGAAGCCGGGATCCGTGGCCAGGGCCCGGGCGATTTCCACCCGGCGCCGTTCGCCCCCGGAGAGGGCACTGCCCTTGCTTTTGCGGATATGGTCGATGTGGAATTCCTGGATCAGGTCTTCCATTTTCTGCTGCCGTTTGGCTTTGTCCGGTTCGATTTCCTCCAGGATGGCCATGATGTTCTCTTCCACCGTAAGCTTCCGGAAGATGGAGGCTTCCTGGGGCAGATACCCGATGCCCTTCAGGGCCCGTTTGTACATGGGCAGATGGGTGACATCCTCGTCGTCCAGGTACACATGGCCGGTATCAGGATGTTCCAGGCCCACGATCATGTAGAAGGAGGTAGTTTTCCCGGCGCCGTTGGGGCCCAGGAGACCCACGATGGTCCCCTGCTCCACTTCCAGGCTGACTTCGTTGACCACCCGCCGTCCGGCGTATTCTTTTACCAGTTTTTCCGCACGTATCTTCACTCTTGACTCCCTTTATCCAATTTCCGTCTGGCCGATGGTCATGAGATGGCCGGGCCAGTTGTAGAACTTATACAGGAACTCCGGTACATTGGCCAGTCCGGCCAGGCTGAACACCGGTGCCGGTCCTTCCCCGGCTTCTGCCGTCTGGGGCTGGGTGCTCTGGGGCAGGACCACCATCTTCACATTCCCTTCCCCCATGGCCACTTTGCCGCCGGCCCCGGTGATGGTCAGGGTATCCCCGCTGACGGTGTCATCGTTCTGGGTGGCGGTGGCATGGCCGATGAGCCGGATGGTCCCGTCGGCTTCCTTGGTGTTGTAGATGGCCCGGTCCGCCCGGGCAGTCAGGTTCCGGGGCGGACTGATCAGTCGCACGTTGCCGTCCGCATTGGCTACCCCGGTTCCCATGTTGTACTTCATGTTGGCAGAATCGATGCTGGAGCCGTCATCCATGGTGAGCTGGGCCCAGGAGCCGATGGTTTCCGCAAATTGGGCATCGGAATCGTAATCCACCTGGGCGGCCCGGAGGGTCTTGTCAGCTTTCCGGAGCACCGCATTGCCAATGGCGGACAGGAATTTGCCTTTTTTCCTGATGATCAGTTCAGAGCTGGTCAGGTGGGCATCCTTCTGGTCGGCCACCACGGATCCGGTGAGTTTCCCTTCTCCGGTCTTGGTGTTGTAATCGGCTTCTTCCGCGGAAGCGGTGCCGTCATCATGACGGATTTTCACATTCCCCACGGCAGCCGCCTGTCCGCTTTTGAAATCATACTGCACCTGGTCCCCGGAAATGGAGGACGCCGCCCAGCAGGCAGTGGATACGGACAGAAGGCCTGCCAGGAGTCCCAGCACTGCAAATTTTTTCACTTTCAGCATTAAAATTCTCCCTTCTGTACGTGTGCATCCTCTTCCAGTTTGGCCTGATCCAGGGCAACATTGAAGGTTGCCTTTTTGGCCGTGGCCACGGTATCGTCTTTCTTCAGCCGGACGTTTCCTTCTCCCACCACCGTCTGGTCCTTGTTGATCCAGGTGAATTTGTCGGCCACCGCATCCCCTCCGTCAGAGGTTACGCCGTGGGGATTCTTGGTGAGGACCACGTCCTTGCTGTCCATGTGGACTTCTCCTTCGTCCGCAGTCACGGTCATGGTCCGGCCGTCGTCCTGGTAAAAGGTCCCGTTGATGCCCTTCATATGGGCCAGCTGGGCTTTTTTGTCATAGAGCAGGGACTGGACGGTGAGTTCCCAGACTTTTTTCCCGTTTTTCGTCTCCTGGATGGTGGAGCCGTTGACTTCCTGGAGCACGTCCTTGCCATTGTCCTTCACAGGGCCCGTGGTGGGCTTGCTGCTCAGGAGCCAGGCAATGACGCCTCCCATCAGGAGCACAGCGACTGCAATCACCAGCAGCGTACGTTTTTCTGCGTGCATGAAGGCATCCTTTCTTTAACCGTTCCAGGGAGTGTTCCAGCGGTGCTGGAACCAGATCCAGTTGTCCGGATACTGGCGGATGATCTTTTCCACTTCCTGGGTCATTTTCAGGGTAATCCGGTAATCGTCTTTTTCCTGATTCCCGGTATCTTCATAGTAAATGGGTTCTTTCACAAACACCTGATGGCCGTAGCCGCTGGGTTTCCGCACCATGAAGATGGGCACCACCGGCGCTTTGAACTTCCGGGCGAAATAGGCCGGGCCTTCCGGAGTGGAGGCCATCTTCCCGAAGAAGGGGACGAAGATCCCGTGGTAGCCCCCGTCCTGGTCGGCGATGAGCCCCAGCATCCGGCCCTTTTTCATGGCCCGGGCGCAGCCCAGGATCTCGTTGGTGCCCCGGGCGAAGATTTCCTGTCCCACGCCCCGGCGCAGCTCATTGAGAAAATCGCTGTACACCGGATTGGGCTGGGGCTTTTCCACTGCACTGAGGGGAAAGCCGTTGAGGGCCAGGGCCGCTCCCAGCCATTCCCAGTTGTCCATGTGGCAGGCCAGCATCACCACGCCCCGCTTTTTGGCCAGGGCTTCCCAGAGGATATCCGGCCGGTCGAAGCTTACCAGGCCCCGGATGTTGTCCTTGTTCAGAGCGGGCATGTAGAGGATTTCCATGGCGGTCATCCCCAGGTTCAGGAACAGCCGGTGGATGATCTCCCGGGCATCCCGGGCCGTAACCCCCATCCGTTCCTGGATGGTCTGTTCCGCCCGGACCCGCTGTTTTTTGGCAATATGCCAGTATAGTTTACCACAATTCCGCCCCAGCCGCACTACGAATTTGTAGGGCAGCAGGGACAGGAACCGGCTCATGGCTTTCAAAAATCCGTAAAGCATTACTGTCTGTCTCCCTGTCCCTGGATTTCGTAACTGCGGATGATTTCTTCCCACAGTCCCTTGGCTTTCAGGATCCGTTCGATCACATCCCGGACGGCCCCATGGCCCCCTGTGCAGGAAGATACCAGCATGGCCCGTTCCCGGACTTCCGGAGCGGCGTCCGCCGGAGCCAGGGTCACCGCCGCCTTGGAAAAGGCCGGCAGATCGTTGAGATCGTCCCCCATGAAAGCGGTTTCTTCCAGGGGAATATCCAGTTCGTTGGAGGCCTTCTCCAGGACCTTTCCCTTAAAGACCACATTTTCGTACACGGAGCTGATGCCCAGTTCCATGGCCCGGTGCAGGACGATTTCACTGTGGCGGCCGGTAATGAGAGCCACCTGGATACCGTGGCGGAGGGCCAGGCTGATGCCCATGCCGTCCCGGGCATCGAAATGCTTGGACAGTTCCCCTTCCTGTCCGATGATGATGCTGCCGTCCGTCAGGACCCCGTCCACATCCAGGGCCAGGAGACGGATCTTGGCCAGTTGTTCTTCTGTAATCATTTATACCACTCCCTGGTGTACCAGATCAGTAATATGCAGCAGACCCACCACTTTCCGGTCCTTGTCCACTACAGGCAGGACGGTAATGGGCCGTGGTTTGTTGGATTCCATGAGATGCAGGGCTTCGGCGGCCAGTTTGTGATCCTGGATGGTCTTGGGATTTTTGGTCATCATCTGGGACACGGGCCGGTTCAGGCAGTCCAAATCCCGGGCGATGCCCCGACGGATATCCCCATCGGTCAGGAGACCCTGGAGATGCTGATCCTCATCCACAACGGAGACGGCCCCCACCCCTTTGTCGGTGATGATGAACAGGGCGTCCTTGACGCTGATGTCCGCATGGACCACCGGGTTTTCGTCCCCTTTGTGCATCACATCGTCCACAGTAAGCAGCAGCTTCCGTCCCAGGCTGCCCCCGGGATGGAAGATGGCAAATTCTTCCGGAGTGAAATGCCGGGCGCTGAGCAGTTCCATGGCCAGTGCGTCCCCAAAGGCCAGGGCCGCCGTGGTGCTGCTGGTGGGAGCCAGGCCCAGGGGGCAGGCTTCCCGTTTGACGCCCACGTTCAGGACGATATCGGCATTTTTGGCCAGGGTGGATTCCGGATTCCCCACCATGGCGATGATCCTGGCCCCGATCCGCCGGATAGAAGGCAGGATGTTCAGGACTTCGCCGGTTTCCCCGCTGTTGGACAGGGCCAGGACTACATCGTGCTCGGTGACCATGCCCAGATCCCCGTGGATGCCTTCCGCCGGATGGAGAAAGAAGGCGGGAGTGCCGGTGCTGGCCAGAGTGGCGGCGATTTTCCGGCCGATGATGCCGGATTTGCCCATGCCGGTCACAATGATCCGGCCCCGGCAGTGGAGGATCATCTTCAGGGCTTCGCCGAAATGGTCATCGATCCGGGGCAGCAGTTCCAGGATGGAATCCGCTTCGATCTGCAATGCTTCTTTGGCTTTTTCAAACATACCCTTACGCCTCCCTGCGGCCGATGGCGTCAATGGCTTTGGCGTCGGCCAGGACCTGTTCCAGTCTGTCCAGGGGGATCATGTTGGGTCCGTCGGACAGGGCTTCCGCCGGATTGTCGTGGGTTTCGATGAAGAGACCGTCCACCCCCACGGCCGCCGCAGCCCGGGCCATATGGGGCGCATACTTGCTCTGGCCCCCGGAGCTGGTGCCCTGGCCGCCGGGGATCTGGACACTGTGGGTCACGTCCATGATCACCGGGAAGCCCAGATCCCGCATAATGGGCAGGCTCCGCATATCGGTGACCAGGGTGTTGTAGCCGAAGCTGACTCCCCGTTCGGTGAGCATCAGGTTCCGGCTGCCGGATTCCACGATCTTGTTCACCACGTTCTTCATGTCCCAGGGAGCCAGGAACTGGCCTTTTTTCACGTTGACCACTTTCCCGGTCCGGGCGGCTTCCACCAGCAGGTCCGTCTGCCGGCACAGGAAAGCGGGGATCTGGATGATGTCCAGGACTTCGGCGGCCTTTTCCACCTGACAGGTTTCATGGACGTCGCTGATCACCGGCACCCCCAGGTCCTTTTTGATCTGGGCCAGGATCTGGAGCCCTTCTTCCAGGCCCGGTCCCCGGAAGGAATCCAGGGAAGACCGGTTGGCCTTGTCATAGGAGGCTTTGAACACATAGGGCAGCCCCAGCTTGTCGCAGATGGCCTTGACCCGGCGGCCGATGGCCAGGCTCCGTTCGTAGCCTTCCAGCACACAGGGGCCTGCCATGATGAGAAGAGGATGACCCTGCCCAACCTGGTAGGGTCCGATCTTGACGATTTCCATGGGTTACTCCTTTCCTTCCGCGTCCAGTTTGGCAAAGATTTCATTGGCCCGGTCCAGGTCGGCCTGGGTATCGATGCCCACGCCCTGGAAATCCGTGGCCAGGACTTTGATCTTTACGCCGTTTTCCAGTGCCCGGAGCTGTTCCAGCCCTTCCACCCGTTCCAGGGGAGTGGGCAGCAGCGCCGCGAACTTCAGCAGGAAATCCCGGCGGTAGGCATAGATGCCGATGTGCTTCCACACCTTCACTTCCGGTTCCTCGTTCCGGGGATAGGGGATCAGGCTCCGGGAAAAATACAGGGCGTAGCCGTTCTGATCGGTGACCACCTTCACCGCATTGGGGTTCTGGTAGTCTTCCGGGTTCATTTCCGTTTTGCAGGTGGCCATTTCCAGGTCGGGATTTTCCGCAAAAGCCTGGGCCAGGTCGTCGATGACCTGGGGCGGGATCATGGGTTCATCCCCCTGGACGTTGACGATCACATCCACATCTTCGAAATTGAGGGCAACTTCCGCCAGCCGGTCGGTGCCGCTGGGGTGGTCTTCCGCCGTCATGACGGCCCGGCCGCCAAAAGAATGGACGCAATCCAGGATCCGCTGGTCGTCAGTGGCCACCAGCACTTCATCCGGGATCCGGGCCAGTGCGGCCCGTTCATAGACCCGCTGGATCACGGGTTTGCCATGGATCAGAGCCAGGGGTTTCCCCGGCAGACGAGTGGACCCGTAACGGGCCGGAATTACACAGAGTACTTTCATTTCGATGCTTTCTCCTTTTTAATGGCTGCTTTGATGGTATCGGCAAAAGCTTCTTCGCCGCTGGTGATCTGGATTTCCATATCCAGGATGTACAGGGGCACATCCCGGTGGAGGTAGATGAATTCTGTGGGGATCTTCACCGCATCTTTCCCGGTGGTGACCAGGGCCTTGACGCCCCGGCTGATGGCCCGTTCCATGATGTACTGCATTTCCACCATGCCGTAATCGTGGTGATCCGGATACCGGATGGCTTCCACGATGTTCAGCCCTTCGGCGGTCATGGTCTGCTCAAAGGAAGAGGGGTTGCCGATGGCGGAAAACACCATCACATGCTTGCCCCGGAGGGCTTCCAGAGGCAGTGCCTTGGACATGTCGTTCTTGTACCAGTCTGCGATTTCGATATAATCGCAGGGTTTGTGGATGCTCTCCACGATGGGTGCCGCCGGTGCGTATTTGTGCAGGGTATCGCAGAGGGTGGCCCGGGAAATGGGCGAACTCTGGTCGCATTTGGTCAGGAGGAACAGCCCGGCCCGGCTCAGGTTGCAGAGAGGTTCCCGGAGGGTGCCCCGGGGCAGGATGCAGCCGTTGCCGAACATGTTGAGGGTATCCACCAGCACCACGTCCAGATCCCGGTACAGCTGCCAGTGCTGGTAGCCGTCGTCCAGGATGATCACTTCCGCCTTGAATTTGTCCACGGCGAACTGGCCGGTAATGGCCCGTTCCTTGCCGATGACCACCGGGATCCCCGGCAGCTGTTTGGCCATGAGGAAGGCTTCGTCCCCGGCTTCATAGGCGGTCATGTAGATTTTTTTGCCGTCGGAAACCACCCCGATCTTTTCTTCCCAGTGGGACCGGTAGCCCCGGTTCAGGATCACCACCCGGTAGCCCAATTTCTGGATCATCAGGGCCACTTTCTGGGCGGTTGGGGTCTTGCCGGTGCCCCCTACGGTGATGTTGCCGATGCTGATCACACAGCAGTCCAGTCTGGTCCGGGGCACGATGCCGGCATTGTAGCAGAACAGCTTCAGCCGGACCCCGGCTTCATAGAGCACGGACAGGATCCGGAGGAAGGACAGGACGCACCAGTCCAGGATCCCGTTGTCTTCCCCGTGGGAAAGCTGGATCAGGTACTGGGTCACCGCGTCTCCGGGACGCATCCGGGGGCTCACTTCGTCATTGATGTTCCGGGTGTTGATCTTGTAATGGGTGTTCACCATGCTTTCGGTGGCGGTGAGCTCCAGCAGTTCTTTCAGATAGCCGATGGTCCGTACGGCGGCTCCCCGGTTTTCCCGGATTACCTGGAGGGAGGCATCCCCCATCTTTTTCCGCAGGGCATCGTCTTTGAAAATCTTCAGGAACATGGCGGTCATTTCCTGGCCGTCACGGATCTGGACACAGGCCCCCACTTTGCTCAGGAGGGCAAAGGAATCTTTGAAGTTGGACATGCTGGGCCCCACGATGATGGGTTTGGCATGGGCCGCCGGTTCCAGCACATTGTGGCCGCCGTGGTCGATCAGGCTGCCGCCTACAAAGACCGCATCCCCCACCGCATAGATCCGGCCCAGTTCCCCGATGGTGTCGATAAGGACCACGGAGTATCTGGGACGGGGACCATCCATCTCCTTCAGCACGGACCGGAGCCCCAGGGTGAGGCCGTATTTTTCCGCCAGCCGGCTGATTTCATGGATCCGGCCCGGTTTCCGGGGGGCCAAAATGAGACGGGCCCGGGGGAATTCCTTCCGGATGTCCAGGAAGCTCTGGAACAGGGTATCTTCTTCGGTGGGATGGGTACTGCCGGCCACGATCACCGGGTAGTCATCCTCTATTCCCAGTTCTTCCTTGTACTGGTGCAGGTCTTCCGGAGTGACTTCCGCATAGGTCTGGTCGAATTTAGTGTTGCCGGTGACAAAGATCCGGCGTTTTTCCGCTCCCAGATGCTGGATGTATTCCGCATCGATGGAAGACTGCATGCAGAACCGGGTGACGCTGCCCATCATGTCGGCCAGGATGCCGAACAGATACCGGTAGCTCTTGACGGATTTGTCGGAGATCCGGCCATTGACCATCATCACCGGGATCCGGCGCAGTTTGATGGCCCGGAGGAAGTTGGGCCACAGTTCCGTTTCCACCGGCATGAAGATCCGGGGCATGATCCGTTTCACAAAGGATTCGGATACAAAGGGCAGATCCAGGGGGAAGTAAATGATGGCATCGGCTTCCGGAATAATCTGGTGGGCCATGTTGTAGCCCCCGGTGGTCACCGCGGATACCAGGATCTTGGCATCGGGCATGGCCTTGCGGATCTCCTTCACCAGCGGGCTGGTGGCCACGATTTCCCCTACGGATGCACCGTGGATCCAGATACAGTTTTTATGGGCAACAGCCGCGATTTCCTCATCCCGGATGAACCCCATGCTCTGGCGGAAACGGCGGGGAAAGCCTTTTTCCCGGAAGTACCGCCAGGTAAAATAGGGCAGGATCACAAAAATGAAGAGAACGGTGGCCAGGAAGTTATAGATATAGTACATACATTGACCTCGTTTTCATTGGGCTAGGGTGAAAAAAGGATGGGCCGTCATTTGCCGGGAGCCTCTGTCCCGGCAGGGTTCCCTTCCCGCTCTTCCAGGTTCCGGACTTCGGCCTGTTCGGCCTTTTCCCGGTACTGGATGTCGTGGAGGTGGGCATAGAGCCCGTGGAGGGCCATCAGTTCCTCATGGGTACCGGATTCCACGATTTCCCCATGGTCCAGCACCAGGATCTTGCTGGCATTCTGAATGGTGGACAGCCGGTGGGCGATGACGAAGGAAGTCCGTCCCACCATGAGCCGGTCCAGGGCTTCCTGTACGATCCGTTCGCTTTCCGTATCCAGGGCGGAGGTGGCTTCGTCCAGGATCAGGATCCGGGGATCCTTCAGGATGGCCCGGGCAATGGCAATGCGCTGACGCTGGCCCCCGGACACGTTGATGCCCCGGTCTCCCAGCTGGGTGTCATAGCCCTGGGGCAGCTTCTGGATGAATTCATCCGCATTGGCGGCTTTGGCCGCGGCGATGACTTCCTCCCGGGTGGCGTCCAGCCGCCCGTACAGGATGTTGTTGTACACCGTATCGTTGAACAGGTTGGTTTCCTGGGGCACGATGCCCACCTGTTCCCGGAGGGACGCCACAGTCACATCCCGGATATCATGGTCATCGATAAGGATGGCCCCGTCGGTCACATCATAGAATCGGGGCAGCAGGTTGGCAATGGTGGATTTCCCGGCACCGCTGGGCCCCACCAGGGCAATGGCCTGGCCGGGCTGTGCATCGAAGGTCAGGTGCTTCAGGATGGGTTCATCCGGATTGTAGGAGAAGGACACATCCCGGAATTCCACTTTGCCCTTCACAGGTGGCAGGGCGATGGCATTGGCCTTTTCGGGGATCTTTTCGTCCAGGTCCAGGATGCTGAACACCCGGTCCGCCGCAGCCAGAGCTTTCTGGATGTTCCCCAGTACCCGGGCGATCCGCTTGATGGGGTTGGAGATGTTCACCGCATACACCAGGAAGGCGATCAGTGACCCGGCGGTAATGTCACCGCTGAGCACTCCCCGGCCCCCGAACCAGATAATGGCGGTGACCCCCAGGGCGGCGATGAATTCGATCACCGGGGACAGGGTCCCCATGAGCCGGACGCTTTTCATGTTGGCGTCGAAGTTCTGCCGGTTGGTCCGTTCGAACCGGGCGATTTCATAGGGTTCCCGGACAAAGGACTTCACCACCCGGCTGGAGGACAGGGTTTCCTGGAGCACGGAGGTGATGTCGGCGGTGGCCTGCTGGATCCGGTGGCCGGTCTTCCGGATCTTCTTGCCGAAGAAATCCATGAAGAACAGCACCACCGGGAAGGTGCAGAAGGCAAACAGGGTCAGTTTCCAGTCCAGATAGACCATGGCGCAGATGGAGCCGATGAGCACGGAGGTTTCCGTGATGATTTCCACGGAATTGTCCACCATGGCGCTCTGCATGGCCTGGACGTCGTTGGTCACATAGCTCATGATGGTGCCCAGTTTGTTGGTGTCATAGAACCGGGTATCCAGTTCCATCATTTTCTTGAACACCAGGCCCCGGATATCGATGACCACGCTTTCCCCCACGTAGTTCATCAGGTAGTTCTGGCCGTAGTAGGTGATGCCCCGGGCAAAGAAGATCACCACGATCCCCAGGGCAATCAGGTTCAGCAGCTGGGCATCGTTGTTGATGAATACTTTGTCGATCACGTCCCGGACGATCCAGGGCACGTACAGGTTGGCGGCGGAGGTGAGCACGGTGCAGATGCCCGCCAGAGCCAGCCGGGGCAGATAGGGTTTGATGAAGCGCAAGATTCGCAGATACAGGTTCATGGATTCTCCTTTGCTGTTTCAAGGATCAGTCTGGCTGTCCGGTCCACGGCTCCCGGCTGGCCCAGTTTGGCCACAGCCTGCCGCATCTCTTCCCGGACGGTGGCAGTGGTTTCCGGCTCCAGAAAATGGAGGACGGCAGCGGCCATATGGTCCGGGGTCATGTTTTCCTGGATCAGTTCGGGCAGGATTTCCTTCCCGGCCAGGATATTGGGGAGGCCGATGTATTTCACATAGACCATGTGTTTGGCGATCCACATGCTGAGGGGACTGGCCGTGTAGCAGATCACGCTGGGCAGTCCGCAGAGGGCCGCTTCCAGGGTGACGGTGCCGCTGGTGGCCAGGGCCGCATCACAGGCGGTCATTACATCGTAGTTGTGGCCTTCCACCACTTTCACCGGCACCGGGCTGGTTTCCAGGATGCCCTGGAGCAGGGCAGCATCGATGGAAGGGGCTTTCTGGAGGATGAACTCCACATCCGGCCGCCGGGCCCGGATTTTGGGCAGGGCCTGGAGCATCACCGGCAGCACCCCGGTGATTTCCTTCACCCGGCTGCCCGGCAGCAGCAGCACCAGAGGATGGCCGGACCGCTTGCCCACCAGGGCTTCCGCCTCCTGGGGGCTCAGGGTGGGCTGGACGATGTCCACCAGGGGATTCCCCACAAATTCCACAGCCGCTCCCGCTTCCTGATAGACTTTGGCGGCAAAGGGATAGATGCAGGCCACTCTGGTGGCCAGCCGGGCCACGTCTTTGGCCCGTCCCCGGCGCCAGGCCCAGGCGGAAGGCGGGATGTAGGAAAACACCGGGATGCCCAGTTTCTTGGCTTCTTTGGCCACCCGCATGTTGAAATCCGGATAGTCCACGGTCACGAACACATCCGGTTTCCGTTCCTCCATGAGCCGGCGGAAGGCCTTCTTCAGCCCCAGCAGACGGGGCAGGGCCTGAAGGACTTCCACAAAGCCCATGACGCTGTAATCTTTATAGTTGAACACCACTTGGCCGCCGGCTGCTGCCAGGGCATCACCACCCATGCCAAAGACCTGGGCCGTGGGGTCCTGCTGCAGGATGGCCCGGGTCAGCGCGGCGGCATGAAGGTCGCCGGAAGCTTCCCCAGCAGAAATGAAAACTTTTGTCACCCTGTTGTCTCCTCTCTCATCTGAACATAAATGTACAGTTTATTATATCACATAACAAAAAAGGGGGTGTGAAAAAATTCACACCCCCTTTGCTGACAAAAAAGAGGGGGCTGTTGCTCATGCAACAGCCCCCTCTTTTTATTCACGCTTCCGGATCCTTCATGGCCACGACCACCAGCTTGTGGCGGTTGGCCAGGTCCAGTGCCTTTTCCCGTTCCACCAGGAGGGTCCGGCCGGCTTCCATGACGATGCCGGCACAGCCGGATTCGATCATGGATTCCACGGTCTTCACCCCCACCCCCGGCATATCGAACCGGTTGTCCTGGGCGGGCTTGGCGGTTTTGGCCACAATGGCCCCCTTGCCCAGCTTGCCGCCCCGGAGAATGCAGGCATCGGTGCCCTCGATGGCTTCCACGGCCATAATGGCCTTGTTCTTCACCACCACGGTCTGGCCGATGTCCAGGCCGCCGATTTTTTTCGCCATGGCGAAGCCGTACTTCATGTCTTCCCATTCTTCCGGTGTGGGCTGCCGTTTGCTCAGCACCCCTTCCTGGGGCATCAGGTCGGTGAGGAACAGTGTCTGATCCATCACATGGATCCCCATATCCTCCAGTTTGGCCACCAGGGCGTTCATGATGGTGTCATCATGCCGGTCCGGCAGGGACATGAGGATCTTGATGGCCTGCCAGTCAGGGACCAAAATGCCGCCGGAATAGAGGATTTCCTTGGTCACCTTGCCGATCATGGTGACTTCGTCCACCCCTTCCTGCTTCAGGGTCTTGAAGATCTTGCCCACCTTGCCGATGTTGATGGCATGGAAGACATCCGCTTCTTTTTCCAGGTCTTCATGGGTCCCCGGCACCAGGGCAATGGCCACCGTACGGTAGCCGGCCTTTTTGGCCCCCCGGACCACATCCACCGGCAGATGGCCCACTCCGGAAAGTACCCCCAAGGTCTTCCCCATAGGCTTACTCCCGGATGCCGTGGGCGGATGCCCGGCAGATGCCTCTTTCCACCGTGCGCAGGAAGCGCATGAAATGTTCCACTTCTTCGTAGCTGTCCAGTTCCTGTTCCATGGTCGCAATGGCATCGGACAGGGACAGACCTCTCTTGTAGAGGATCTTGTAGGCTTTCTTCAGCTCCCGGCGGACTTCCATGGGAATGCCAGCCCGGGAAATGCCCACGCTGTTGAGCCCTGCCACATAGGCCGGGTTCCCGGCCACGATCACGAAGGGAGGCACATCCTGGGAAATCCGGCTCATGCCGCCGCACATGCAGTTCCGGCCGATCTTGGTGAACTGGTGCACAGCCGTAAGGCCGCCGATGACGGCCCGGTCTTCCACGATCACATGGCCGGCCAGGGTGGCCACGTTGCTCATGATCACGTTGTTGCCCACGATGCAGTTGTGGGCCACGTGGGTATAGGCCATCATCAGCACGTTGTTGCCGATGCGGGTTTCATTGCCTTCCCCCACAGCCCGATGGACTGTGGCACATTCCCGGATGGTCACGTGATCCCCGATGATGGTTTCCGTATCTTCGCCTTTGTATTTCAGGTCCTGAGGGACCTCACCGATGCTGGCACCCTGGAAGAACTCGCAGTTTTTCCCGATGGTGGTCCGCCCGGTGATCACGACGTGGGGGTGAATCACGGTACCTTCACCGATCTTGACATGTTCACCGATCACAGAGTACGGGCCAATTTTCACGTTGGGGCCGATTTCCGCACCCGGTGCAATGATGGCTGTCTCATGTATCAAAGTAGAATCTGCTGTCATTGTTTCACTCCACCTTTATTGTTTATTTTCTGCCAGTGCAAAGAAGAAATCTCCTTCGCAGGCCGGCTCGCCGTCCACCGTACCTTCACAGTGGGCCACACCCATGTTGCCTTTGATCTTGGTGATGATGGCCGTGGTGACCAGCTGGTCTCCCGGTTTGATGGGACGGCGGAAACGCACTTTGTCGATTTTCCCGAAGACGGCGATCTTGCCCCGGTTTTCTTCCGGATACAGCAGGGTTACGCCGCCCACCTGGGCCATGGCTTCGATCAGCAGGACCCCCGGCATAATGGGGTTCCCGGGGAAGTGGCCGATGAACTGGGGCTCGTTCATGGTGATGTTCTTGATACCCACGGCCCGTTTCATGGGTTCCAGTTCAATGATCCGGTCCACCAGCAGCATGGGGTACCGGTGGGGCAGAATCTTTTGGATTTCCTGAATGTCTAATGTAATCATATCCTTGCTCCTTACTTCTTTTTTCTCTTTTCCGGGAACCGGAGTGTGTCTGGGCTGGTATTCATGGAGTCTCCGGTATTCATCGATCTGCCGGGACACATTGTCGTTGAAGGCATGGCCGCTCTTCATGCAGATGATGTGGGCGTGGATGGGTCCCAGGAGATACATGTCTCCGATTACATCCAGGATCTTGTGCCGGATCAGTTCGTCCGGGAACCGGGGGATGGACAGGATCTTGTCCTTGCCGAACACCACCACGTTTTCCAGGGTGCCTCCCAGACCCAGTCCCATTTTCTGCAGCTGGGCGATTTCGTCCTCAAAGGCCACGGTCCGGGCGGCAGCCACTTCCTTCAGGAAGTTTTCCCCCTTGTCTTCCACATCCATCACCTGGGTACCCAGGAGGGGATGGGGATTGATGGAGGTAAAGGTGATCCGGAACCCTTCATAGGGCAGCACCACAATGGAACGGTCTCCGTCATAATGGGAGAAGGCCCGGTCCACATGATACACCTGCCGTTCCGCATCCTGTTCTGCAATGCCGGCCTTCAGAATCTGGTCGATGAAAGCCTGGGCGGAACCGTCTCCCACCGGAGGTTCTGCGGAAGACATCTCCACATAGCAGTTGTCGATTTTCAGGATGGCCAGGGCGGCCATGAGATGTTCGATGGTGGTGACGCTGGCCCCGTTTTCCGTCAGGGTGGTGGCCCGGGTGGTGGCGGTAATGTTGGCGGCCACAGCATGGACCTGGGGCCGGCCTTCCATGTCCGTCCGGATGAACACGATTCCCGTATCCACCGGAGCCGGACGCAGTGTCATTTCCACCAGTTTTCCGGAATGGAGCCCGATCCCGTCACAGGAAGCTGCCTGTTTCAGGGTATGCTGTTTTTCACTGGTCATAAATCACACGCCTTTCTGATATTCTTTATACCGTTTGCGGCCATCTTTCCAGCGGTCGTGGACCCAGAACCACATGGGGGGATCCAACCGGATTTCCCGCTCTGCAATGGCCACCAGTTCTTTCATTATAACACGGACGTCCTGGGAACGGTTAGGGGTTTTCTCCGTATGGAGGGCCGGATAGATCCGGGCCGTCAGGGTGCCGTCCGGATTGTTGTGCATAAAAAGAGGCACAATGGGAGATCCGAACATCCGGGAAAGATGGGCCGCACCCTGGGGCACCCGGGAAGGTTTGCCGAAGAACTCCAGATGTTCTCCCGTATGGGCAGAATCCTGGTCGTAGAGGATCCCTACCAGATGCTTTTTCTTCAAATAGCGGCCAATGGCCAGCATGCTGTTTTCCCCATGGTTGTAGGTCACGTGCTGCCCCACCATCCGCCGGTAGTCATTAATGAACCGGTCCATGGCCCCGTTGTTCTGTTTCCGGGTAATGGACAGGATGGGGTAGCCCAGGAGGGCCATGGAAGCGCCCAGCATTTCCCAGTTGCCGTAATGGGCGGTGCACATGATCACCCCTTTGTCTTCGGCATAGGCTTTTTCCAGGTTCTCCAGCCCTTCAAAATGGACCAGCTGCCGGAAATTGTCCCTGGTGATCAGGGGATATTTCAGTACCTCGATGAGCATCCGTCCAAAGCGGTACACGCTTTCCCGGGCGATTTTTTCCGCTTCCGTCTCATCCACGCCCAGACAGTCCTTGATGTTTTCTTTGGCCATATACCGGCGCCAGGCAGGGACCACACGCCACCCCAGGTGTCCCAGCACCCAGGCCAGGGCATGGTTCAGACAGTCCGGCTGATGGCAGACCAGCCAGCTGATGAACTCCATGAGTTTGTACGCAGCCATCCTGTTTCCTCCTTAAAAAGTAAGATCCATGCCTCCGTACAGGCGATGGTCCCTTACCCCCACCTGTGCCTGGATGAATTTCCCCACCGGGAGACCGGCGCCGTAGTTGAAATGGCTGCCGTCATATTCTCCCATCAGGTTCATGGAAAGCCCCAGAAGCTTCGTTTCTTTTTCCACGGCGTAGAACCCGTGCTTGTACTGGTCTCCGGTGCCCACCCCGGCATGGAGCTTCCAGCCGGCCATCAGGGCCTTGCTGACAGCCACATAGCCCCGGCGGTCGTTCCGGTCGCCGATGTCTTCCACTCCGACGGCGATGGCCGGAGTCACCGGGGTTTCCCGGAGCACCTGAAGCTTGGCACTGACGGTGCCGTAAGATCCGTCATGTTTGGTATCCACATGGCTGCCGGCGATTTCCAGCCCCAGGGGCAGGGCGATGTTCCCCCGGACATTCCGTCCTTCCTTGGTCCAGTCCAGACCCCCGGACACATGGCCGGGCAGCCGGACGTATCCGGAAGGAGCATTGATCACACCGCTGGTGCCGCTGGGGGTGGTCTTGGCTTCCGCCGCCAGGGGCAGGGCAGCCAGGGCACACAGGAGCGCTGCAGTCAGTTGTTTTTTCATGGCTCCTCCTTCTTTCCCTTTTCCAGCTGTTCCACGGTCTTTTCCAGCTGACGGAGCCGTTTCAGCATGGTGCCCAGCTTCCGTTCGTTGGCGGTCTGCCGCAGCCAGTCCACATGGGGCTGTGCCGGGAAACCGGCCCATACCACATTGTCCGGTACATCGCTGATGATCCCGGTACGGCCGGCGAAGGTGCAGTTGCTGCCGATCTTCAGGTGCCCCGCAGTGGCGGCCTGTCCCCCGAAGGTGCAGTTGTTCCCGATGGTCACGCTGCCGCTGATGCCCACATGGGCCACCAGGATGCAGTTTTCCCCGATGATGTCGTTGTGGCCCACATGGACCAGGTTGTCGATTTTGGTGCCCTTGCCGATCACCGTGCTGTCCACGGTGGCCCGGTCGATGCAGGTGTTGCAGCCGATTTCCACATCGTCCCCCAGGACCACGTTCCCGGTCTGGAGCACTTTGGTGTGTTTGCCGTTGGCGGTGATGTAGCCGAAGCCGTCCCCGCCGATGACGCAGCCGGCCTGGAGGATCACACGATCACCCACGATGCAGTCTTCCCGCACCGTCACATTGGAGTACAGGGTGCAGTCGGAACCGATCTTCACATGGCGCCCCACATACACATGGGGATAGATCACCGTGTTGTCGCCGATTTCCGCATCTTCCGCCACATAGGCAAAAGGCAGGATGGCCACGTTCTTCCCCACCTTGGCGGAGGGATGGATGAACGCGTACTGGCTGATGCCTTTCTTCACCGCTTCCGGGGGACGGAACAGCTGGAGCAGCACCGCAAAGGCTGCCCGGGGATTTTCCACCGCCAGCACTGCCTGCTGTCCCTTGAATTCCGCGCCCCGGGGAATCATGATGGCCCCGGCCCGGGACTGTCCGGCCACTTCCAGATAGGGAGGCACCGCAAAGGAAATCTGATCATTCTGGGCTTCTTCCAGTCCATTGACTCCCTTGAGGACCATGCCCGGATCTCCCTGAAGGATTTCCCCTTTCAACAATGTTGCCAGTTCCTGTAAGGTTTTTTCCATTTCCAGCATCCTTTCCATTTCATGATGGTACGGGAAAAAGGGCGAACACCGTCCGCCCTTGTCAAATCTTATTTCATTGCTTTGATGATGTCGTCAGTCACATCCACGCCGCCCTGGGGAACGGCTTCTTTCACCAGGATGGCGCTCAGGTTCTTTTCCTTGGCCACGGAAGCGGCAGCGGCGTCGAAGCTGCCCTTGACCTTGGCCTGGGCTTCCGCCTGGAGGCTGTGCATCTTCTGGCTCTTTTCCGTCAGGATCTTCTGGGCTTCTTCCTGGCTCTTCCCGGCGGTTTCCTGGTTCAGTTCCTCTTCCATGGCCTTGCCCTTGGTCTGGAGGTCCTGGGTGGCGTCCTTGAACACCTGGCTTTCCGTCTGGACCTTGTTCATGTCCACCACGCCGAACTGGGCGTTCCGCCCACAGCCAAAGGACAGCATGGCTGCTGCCACCACACAGAGAATCATTGCTTTTTTCATATTCGTTCCATCCCTCTTAATAAACAATTTGCTGGACGACTGTATTCACCTCATCGGTAATGTCGTCGGCGCTGATATTGGCTCTCGGATTCCGGAAAATCAGCGTGTATTTCCGGCTGAGATTGACTTTCTTGATGGCGCTGAGGATATCGCTGTCGATTTCCTCCCGCATCTGTTTTTCCTTGTCTTCCTGCTGCTGGATCTGTTTGTCCATGGACTGGATCAGCTTGTCCAGTTCCGGCTGGCCTTCCTGGTTCCGGGGCTTTTTCCCGGTCAGGGACAGGCCCGTCTGCTCCTGGACCACCTGGCCGGCCAGTTCCTTGGAAAAGGCCTGGAGCCGTGCCTGGGAAGCCGCCACATCGGCTGCCAGCTGCTGCTGGAGCCACTGTTCCTTTTCCGCTTCCACTTCCGCCCGGTCCTTCTGCCGTTTGTCCAGCAGTTCCTGCTGTTCCTGGAGCAGTGCTTTCTGGGCGGTATCGTTCATCTTCACGCTGCCCAGCTTCAGCCGCAGGTTGAACAGGGGGATCCGGTATTTTTCCTCCACTGCATCCCGGTCCGCCTTCACCCGGCTTTCCGCTTCCTCTTCCAGGGCCGCCCGTTTCTTCCGGAGCAGATCCTGTTCCTGGGCCCGTTTTTCCGCCACTTTGGCGGACCACTGGGCGGACTGGAACTGTCCCTTTCCGGCTTCCCGGACTTTCTTCATCTGTCCCAGGAGCGCCAGCTGCTGCTGGCCGTTTTCCTTCTGGCGGTCACGGAGCCATTTGGCGGTTTCCAGCTGTTCTTTCTGCCGCTGCCATTCCTTGTATTTGGGATGCTGTTCAACCAGCCGGTCCCAGTCCACTACGGCAAACCGGGGCTTTTCCTGCTGAAAGGGAAGCTTCCCCCAGGAAAGGCCGCAGCCGGTCAGGAGAAAGAGCCCGGTCAGCAGAAGACTGAGCCATCTGCCCATGAGCCATTCCTCCTGTCCCCTGCCAGATCCTTATTTCTTGGCTTTTTTCAGCTGGGCGGTGACATCCGCCGTTACATCCAGGCCGCCGTACACCACGGCGCCCTGGTTGACCACCACCGTCAGGCCCTTGGTCTTGCCCACGGCCACAATGGCGTCATCCACTTCTTTTTTGACCGGTTCAATCAGTTCCTTCTGCTTTTCTTCCAGTTTCTTCTGGTAGTCCGCAGCCAGTTTCTGCTTGTCCGCGTCGCTCATGTCCTTGCTTTTTTCTTCAAATTCCTTGCGGCTGTCTTCGGCGGCCTGCTGCAGCTGGGTCTGGGCTTCTGCCAGCCCGGGGGCTGCCGCCATCACCTGGTTGTAGTTGATTTTGCCGATGGCCGAATTGCTGGTGGCGTCGCCACCGCCCATGTTCTTGCCCTGGACGGCCAGGACGAAGATCCCGACCACCATAATGGCCGCAATGGCCAGAGAAATGACCTTGACATTTTTCTTGTGGGCCAATTCCATCATTTTACTATCCCTGCTTCCTTGTTATGCAATTTGTTTATCAGAACTGACCGCCGAAGCTGAAATGGAAGCGGCCGCCACGGTCGCTGCTTTCCAGCCGGTAGCCATAGTCCAGCTTGATGGGACCCAGCGGGGAGTTGATCCGGAGACCAATACCCACGGAGTTCTTCATTTTGCCCAGGTCGAAGTTGGATTCGTCGTATTCCTTGCTCCAGGCATAGCCCGTATCCGTAAAGAACACGCCCTGGACTTTCTTGATGATGGGATACCGGAATTCCAGGGATCCCTTCACCATGCTGTTGCCCTTGAACTGGTCGTCCCGGTAGCCCCGGAGGACGTCGCTGCCGCCTACGCTGAAGCGCTGGGACAGGGGCATATCCCCGTTGGCATAGCCGGCCCCCAGGTTAAGGGCCCACACATTGTCCTTGCCCATCCGGTAGTAGTACCGGTAATCGGCCTGGTACTTCTGGAAGTCGAAGTCCCCGCCGAAGTTAGCCACTTCCACGGAGTAGGCCGTCCGTTTCCCTTCCCGGGGATCGTAGATATTGTCCCGGGTATCCAGGGTCCGGGCGAAGGTGATGCTCCGGGTGATCCCGAAGTTCTTCTTCATCCGTTCGTGCTTGTCCCAATCGTAGTCGTCCGGATATTCGTGGATATAATCATATCCGTTTTGTCCGGCTTCGAACCACTGGGTGCCGTAGCCGCTGACAGGCTTCTTGTATTTGTCATCCCGGTTCTTCAGGGTGATGCTGTTGGTGATGAATTCGTTGTCGGTGACCCGGCTGAAGAACAGTTCTTCCCCTGTACGTTTCTTGTAGTACCGGGCGATTTCGTCCCCGCTCCGATTGTAGTCCACGTACTCGTTGGTCATGTTGTAGAAGGTGAAACCGGCGGTGGTTTCCTTGTCGTCGATCCAGGGCTTCACATAGGACACTTCAAAGTTGGCTTTGGTTTCGGAGTCGCCGCCGAATTCCCAACGGGCGCTGACGCTGTCCCCGGTGCCCATGAAGTTCTTGTCCCCGATGCTCACCATGCCCAGGAAGCCGTCGGCATCACTGTAGCCGGCGCCGATCCCGAAGGTACCGGTGCTGGTTTCCACCACGGACACTTCCACAGAAACGGTATTGGGCATCTGGCCCGGGTTCAGACGGATGTTCACGTCTTCGAAGAAGCCCAGGTTGTAGATCTTCTGCATGGCCCGGCGGGCTTTCTTGGCGTTGAATGGTTCCCCCTTCTTCATGCGCATTTCCCGGATGACCACATAATCCTTGGTCTTGGTGTTGCCCTTGACCCGGAAATCTTCGATGACCCCTTCGGCCACCTGGACGATCAGCCGGCCGTCCGGCTGCATCCGCACGTCGGCCACCTTGGCCAGGATGTAGCCCTGCTGGCTGTACAGGCTTTCCACCTTCCGTGCGCCGATGTTCACGTCCCGGGAGTTCAGGACCTTGCCGATGGGCAGATCCAGGGCTTTTTTGATGTCCCCGGTGGAGAGCACCGTATTCCCTTCGATATCCAGATCCGTCAGCACGGGATTTTCTTCCAGCTGGTATTTGATCTGGACCCCTTCCGGCACTTTGGTGAACACCGGGCGGATGTCATAGAACCAGCCGGTTTCATACAGGGCCCGGATATCGTCCTGGAGCCCTTCCCTGGTGAATTTGGTGCCGGCGGGCATTTTCAGCACATCCGCCAGTTTGGCGGCATCTTCATGGGCCGCCCCTTCCAGGGTAACTTTGGTCACGGTCTGACCGATGAAGGGCGTGGATTCCTTTTCCACTTTGGCGTACTGGTTTTCCTGGGTAGTGATGTCGTAGTCGGACAACACGGACTGCTGGAGGATGCTCCGGCCCGGCAGCTGTTTGTTCTGGGCTTCCTGGATTTCCTTCTGCTGGGTCATCCGGGCTTCCAGCTGTTCTTCGTCAGCCTGGACCTTCTGTTTTTCCTGTTCCAGCTTTTTCTTGCCGACTTTTTCGATATAGGTGACGCCATTCCGGCGGACTTCCCGGTATCTGGGTTCTTCTTCCGCGGCTGCGGCAGACGTTTCCGTCTGAGCCGGCTGGACGGCGGGCTGTTCTGCCGGAGCCACTTCGATGGTCCCCACACCCTGTTGTCCTTCCTTGGCAGCGGTCTTGTGACCGCCCAGTTCCACTTCCTGGCTGTGGGAAACTTCTGCGGCATAGACCGGAGAGGTCAGCGCCAGGGAAGCCAGGACTGCGACGGACAGGCGCCGCCAGTTTACTTGATTCTTCATAGAGTACCCCCTGTACAGGTTGCTTTCATCATCAGTCAGCATCACTAACGATTAATGATACCATATCTTGTTTATTATACCTTCTATAGGCCAAGATTTCCAGTCCCGGAGTGTGAAAAAAGCAGGTCCCCGGGTCGGGCCCTGCTTTTTGTCAGCTGTCAGAATCTTGTCCGGTACTGGACACCGTACCAGTGATTGTTGTCCTGATCGGTGGCTATGCCCACGTGGACTTTCGGCGCGATCCGGAACCCGGCGTACAGGTTGTGCTCCTCTCCGTCGAAGCTGGTGGTGTAGCCGATCAGCAGCTTCCGGCCGAAGTACCGGCTCAGCAGCACATTGTACTGGCGCCGTTCCTGACCGGTGGCATCATTGGCCCGGTTGGTGTCCGCCGAAAACGCCACGGTGTTCTGGACATTGCCGCTGTAGATCCGCAGTTCGTCCAGCCCCAGGGCCTGTTTGATAGCATCTTCCACATCCGCCAGGAAGGTCATCTGGAGCCCGGCATCCACCAGGCCCTTCCAGGCATCGTCCCCCAGGCTGGCATTGTCCGTCTTCAGGGTCAGGAACCGCTTCAGGGTATTCTCATCCTGGGGCGGATCGCTGGACAGCTTGATGACGATGTCGTCCAGGCTCAGGGGCCCGCTGGCCTTGGCCAGGATATTGTACTGTCCCAACCGGGTAAAGGCCGCCATGTTCACATTGGGGATGAAGGTGCCCGGCCGGGGCCAGTAGATTTCCCCGAAACCGATGTTGAAGGGAGTCCCCAGGTATTTCAGCCGGCTGCCCCGGTTCACCCGGATGCTGCCGTTGATCTGGGGGAAGGCGGTGCTGCCCAGGATGTGGAACTGCCCCTTCAGCCACAGGTCCATGAAGGCCGCGTTGTACAGGTGCAGGTTGTTGCCCAGGTCCACATCGATGTCCAGCCCGATGTCCGAGCCCCCTTCCCCGAATTCCGGAATGGAGGAGATCCCCAAATACCCCTTGTCCAGCTTCAGATTCCCGGACAGGAAAGGTTTCCCCTCTTTGTGTTCCAGGTCGAAATTCCCGTTGAGTTTCCCTTTTACGCTGGAGGAAACCAGTTCCACATCCCGGATGGCCAGGTTCAGGTGGTAGGGCTTGCCGGAATCATCCCGGAGCAGATAGGACCCGGAAGCGGTGATGCTGCCCTTTTTCCCGGTGGTGGTGGAAAATTCCTTCAGGGTGATGGTCTTCCCGTCGAAACCCGCATGGAACTTCACATTGTCGAAGGTGTTGTCCAGGCCCCGGAATTTCACCGTACCTCCGTCCAGATCGATGGATCCGTTCAGATTATAGTCTTCCAGGGTGCCGGTTACGGATACCCGGCCGCTGGTGGACCCTTCCGCCCACTGGACCCATTTGGTCAGGGTGGGCAGGATGGCCAGGTTCCCGTTGTCCAGATGGACTTCCAGGTTCATCCGGGCATCCGGATTTTTCCGTTTCCCGGCCGCCCGGAGCAGGTCCATGGGGAAGGTGCCGTAGGCACTGATCTTGTACACGTCACGCTGGATCAGAAACTGGTCCAGATGGAACATGTCATTCCGGAGGGTAACCATGCCGTACAGACTGTCGAAGGACACCCCGCTGATGCTCCCTTCCTTCATTTCCAGGGAGAAGTTCCCGCTGGGGTCGTCCAGCTTCCCTTTCAGCTGGGCCACGATGTTCAGTTTGCCGCTGACTTCCGGCGGGTTGTCCAGGGCCACGGTAAGGAGCTTGGCATTGGCCTCACTGGTGGCCAGTTCCAGGTCGAGGGTCCGCTTCCGCAGGTCGATGTTCCCCTGGGCGGCAATGAGCCCGCCGCCGCTTTCCCGAGCCTGGAGCTTCCGGATCTTCCACAGGCCCAGATGGGTGTAAAGGTCGAAATCTGCCGAGGCAAAGGGCACCCCGGCCACTTTCCCGTCTTCCACCTTGCCGATGACGGTCATGCCTGTCCGGGGACCGTCAGGATTGGCTTCGATGCGGCCGGACAGGTACCCGTCCACATCCGCCTGGATGCCGCCCATCTGGAGCAGGGAGCGTACATTGCCCCGGTTCACATCCACCGTCCACTGGAACAGTTTCCGGTCGAAGTCGAATTTGGCTTTCAGGGCGTAGTCCCCGCCGGTTTTCTGCTGGAAAGTGCCCTGGAAATTGTTCACGTGACCGCCCTGGCTCTGGAAGGACAGGGCCAGTCCGGTGAATTCCACCCCGTTGATCAGCACGGAATCCGAAGACAGTACCCCCTGGAACAGGGGCCGGCTGGTGTGGCCGGTGATGCTGCCGCTGAAGTTCACGTTGCCTTCCAGATCCACACTGTCCTTGAGCCAGGGCAGCCGCAGCAGGTTGATGTTTTTGGCATCGATGCCCAGATCCAGGAATCCGTCCCGGCTGACGGTGCCGCTGAACCGGGCCTGGCAGGTCAGAGCCTGGACCCGGAAATTGTTCAGATGGAGGAGCTTTCCGTCATAGGCATAATCCCCGTCCACTTCGTCCACCAGGAACTTGTTCACGGAACCGTCCCAGCCGTGGACATGGCCGGTGAAGGAGGGATTGGACAAAGGCCCTTTGACGGAAAGGGTGTTGGTCAGGTTGCCGGTTATCGGCCAGGGGGACTGGAAGACCTCACTGAGAGGCTCCAGCCGGATGCCCCGGGTCTCCAGGGTCAGATCCAGTACCGGTTCGCTGCCGGACAGATCCGCCGTGCCGTCCAGGATGTGGGTTCCCTTGTCCAGGTTGATTTCCACTTTGTGGAAACCGGCCTTCCGGCCCTTCCATTCCAGGGCTCCGTGGGCTTCCTGGATGGTCTGGCCCATGATTTCCCCTTCCCGGAAGGAAAAGGCTCCGAAGGCCTGGGGATCCTCCCCGGTGCCGCTGAGAAGGAGATGGGCGGACAAAAGGCCTTTGCCCTCCTGTCCAACCGCTGCCAGCAGAGAATCCACCGGCAGATCCGTCACGTACAGATCCCCCTGGAGCTGGTCTTCTTTCAGGCTGCCGCTGCCGGCCAGGGCGCCCCCTTCTTCCGTATAGGCGGAAATCCGGCTGAGGGTAAAACCGCTGCCGTCCACCGTTCCGTCCAGGGCAATCTGCTGCAGCTTCAGGTTCCCCCAGGAAAGGGAGAGATCACTGGAAACCGTTTCCCCCTGGAGCTGGCCGTGCTTGTACTGTCCCTGGGCATAGAGGGTCCCGTCCAGGACCAGGCTGCCCAGCCGGGGCAGGAAGGTACCGGCGTCCACGCCGTCCATCGTCAGGGCCAGCTGGCCGTCCTGGTCTTCCCAGTCATAGGAGGCCTGCACCGTCACCGAGCCGCCGCCCAGGGACGCTTTGGCCCCATCGGTTTCCACCCGGTGGTCCCGGAAGGAGAAGGGCAGGGTCACCTGGGCCGCCTCATAGCCCTGGAAAGTCAGCACCGGGCTGGTAAAGGTGCCGCTGCCGGTCAGGTTGTCTTTGGTGCCGTCCAGGGCCATGCTGCCCTGGATGGTTCCGGATACAGGCAGATCCAGAGGCAGGGCAGCCAGGTCGATCCCGTCGGTTTCCGCCTGGAGTTTTTCCATCCGGGGGTTCTCCAGATCCGTCAGATCCATGCCCCCGGAAATCCGGAGTTTCTGTCCGTCCACGGAAACATCCAGATCCCGGGCTTTCAGCTGCAGCTGGTCAAAGGACAGTTCCCCGTCGGCGCCCAGAGCCAGTTCCTTCCCTTCCCATTCATAAACGGCCCCCACCTGGCGCAGCAGGGCTTTACCCGACAGCTGGCTGCCGGAGGCATTGTTGGTCCAGGTAACGGAGGCATCCGCCAGGGCTCCGGACAAATCCGTTACCGGCAGGAATTGTTCCGCCAGGGGGCTGAAATCCTGGAGGGCCAGCAGCTCCGTCCGGGCCGTCAGGGTGCCCTGCCGGTCCGTGTTCAGGGTCCCGGCCACATGGATGGATTGATCCTTCCGGGTAACCGTGAGTTCCAGGGCAAAATCCGGGTTTCGGGAAGGATTGATGGTCCCTTCCACTCCGGCCTGCCAGGTGCCGTAGGGCAGACGCAGTTCCACTGAGCCGTCCCGGATGGCAATGAGACCCTTGAAATCCGTACTGGAACTCTGGCTTTCCTTCAGGAGATGGGCCACATTCCATTCCTGCCGGTCATTCTGGACCAGATGCAGCCGGGGACTTTCCAGGGTAATCCGTGTCACGGTACCCACTGCACCGCTGCCGGTGAGGAATTTCAGGGGGTCCACCTGGAGGGACAGGGCCGGCACCTGGGCCACCAGATTGCCCTGTTCGTCTTCCAGCCGCAGGTTCCGGGCCGTAAAGGTCAGATCCGGGCTCACGTCCATGGTTTCCATCTGCAGTTGTCCGTTGATGTATTCACCGGCCGTCTGTTCCACCAGGGGAATGGCCCGCTCCAGTCCTGCGGGAAGGATCACCTTCCACAGGACCAGGTACAGCAGGACCAGGACCCCGGCCAGAATGCCCAGCCGTCTTTTCCCTTTGGTACCCATAGGGGCCTCCGTATCGTTGGTCGTTGGTCGTTGGTCGTTCATCGTTTAGCATGGAACCCACCACCATGCTCCGCATGGTCCCCCGCCCTTAAAAAGGGCGGATAGAAAAAGAGAAGAATGCCGCATGGTTCCCAGCTACGGCATAAGCGACCGCCAACGCCGCTAAAGCGTCGGGCGCCTGCTTACGCCCTTAAAAAGGCTGTGCCCCACATTTCATTGATTGATTATGCACAACATAAGTATAGCAGGTATGGAGGGTAAAAGAAAAGAGCCTGCATACGCAGACTCTTTGGTCACTGTTGATTTTATTCGTTTTCCACAGGCACACCCATGCTCTGTTCCAACAGGGCGGTGGAGGTGTTGTAGTCGTACAGGGCCTGGATGTAGTTGTTCTTGGCGGTGGTCAGGGCCACGGACGCATCCATCACGTCGGTGTTGGTCCCCACGCCGGCCCGGTACCGGAGCTGGGCAATGCGGTAATCTTCTTCCGCCTGGGCCACGGCCACTTCCGTGGTCTTGATCCGTTTTTCCGCTTCCCGCATGCTCAGGTAGCTGGTCCGTACCGCCAGCCGCACCTGATCACTGATCTGCCGGTAGCTTTCCTGGGCCTTCACCACATTGGCCTTGGCTTCCCGGACCTTGGCGGCGTTGACGCCATAATCCCAGATATTCTGGGTAATGTTCAGGCCCACGGTCCAGTTGTCCCGGTTCTGTCCAGGGAAAGTATCATTGCTCCAGGCATTGGAAGCCCCCAGGCTCACCTGGGGCAGGCTGCCGGCGTTGGCGATTTTCTGGGCGGCCTGGGCCATGCCCACAGAGGCTTCCGCCTGGTGGATCTCCGGCCGGTTGGCCATGGCGTAGGTCACGCAGTTGTCCAGGGTGTAATCATTGGGTTTGTATTCCAGTCCCTGGCTCAGATTCAGCCGGGTGGCGGTGGGCAGCCCGATTACATTGTTCAGGGAGGAAACAGCCACTTCGTAGTTGTTTTCCGCCTGGGTCAGGGTCTGCTGGGCATTCACCAGTTCCACCTGGGACCGGAGCACGTCGGCCTTGGCCACCACGCCCACGGCAAACTGGGCCTGGGTGTTCTTCAGGTGTTCATCCAGCCGGTTCACGGTTTCCTTGTCCAGGTTCACGGTGTTGGCGGCCTGGAGCACGTCGTAGTAGCCTTTTTCCGCATTGTACCGGGTGGTCTGGTAGGAACTGCTCATGCCGTACTGGTAGTAGTCCAGGTTCTTTTTGGCCTGATCAATGGCCCCTTCCAGCCGTCCACCGGTATAGATAGGAACCGTGATGCTCACGGCATTGGAATGGTTGTTGCCGATGACATTGGATTGATATTTTTCTGTACGGCCGCTGGTATGGGAAAAGTCAATGCTCCCCCACCGGGCTCCTTTGGCCTGGTCCAGGTTGGCTTTGGCGGCTTCCAGTTCCGCAGCGGAAATCTTCACGCTGGAATTGTTGTCCAAGGCCATGCGGACGGTTTTCCCCAGGTCCAGGTTTACGGTTTCCGGGGTGGCAGCCCCGACTGTATGGATAGAAAGGGCGCTCAGGATCACAGCGCTCAGAATCATGCTTTTGGTATGGAAATGCTTCACAATCAGACCCTCCTGTACTTTCTGACTACCTAGTCAGCTTTTATTATTATAATCAGTTGAAAAAGTAAAGTCAACCAACGACTTTTTGAACTTTTTGTCAGAATCTGGCCCGGAGCCCCACATAGGCTGTATCGGCGCCATGATCCAGCACATCCATACTCTCCCCGATCAGGGACAGTTTCGGGGTAAAGGCATACTCCGCCCCCACCTTCAGTTTGGCATCATCGAAATCATAGAAATCGGTGAACAGCCTGAACTTGGGAGACAGGACCCAGTCGGCGCCTACACCGAACTGGCCTTCCATGACCCCGGCCCGTCCCCAGATGTATTTGTTCAGCTTTTTGTTGTAATGGAAATTCAGCTTGTCCCGGTCCCCGATGTCAGAAACCCCCAGGAAGGCATAGGCATCTTCCTTCAGGGGCAGCTTCACGCCCATATCCGTGCGCCATTTGCTTCTTTTGTCATTGTACAGCACATCCGCCTGGACCTGGGCATCGGTGACCACCCCCAGGATCTTGTCCGCCTTCACGGAAGTGGATTTGGCATGACGGATGGTCTCCTTCAGATCCTGCTGGGTCTGGGGATCGGTGACCACATTCTGGAGGGCTGCTGCCGTGTTCTGGAGCTTTTTGCTGGCATCCGCCATATTGGCCGCCATGGCCGCCACGTTCTGGCCGGTGGCCCCGTCCGCATCCGCCTTGTCCATGATGCTGTTCATGTGGATGCTCATTTCCTTCATCTGCCCCACCATGGTGTGGATGTCGCCCTGGTTCTGCTGGGCCATGGTGGCCAGGGCTTTGGTGAAGTCATTCATGTTCTTGGCCACTTCCCCGGTCTGGACGAAGCCCTCCCGCATGGATTTCTGCACGTTCTTGTCCCCGAACACATTGCTGAAGGCATCCACCACCACTTCCAGCTTGTCCAGGACCTTGCCGGAAGAATCCATCAGTTTGTCGATGCCTCCCGCCTGCTGGCCGGTAATGGTCTCTCCGGCTTTGAACACCAGGCCGGTGGCGATTTTCGGCGGAGCGATGGTGACGAATTTGGTTCCCATGACCCCGTCCATGCCAATGGCGAACTGGGAATTGCGGGGAATCTTCTGTTTTTCATCCATCTTCATGACCACTTTCACCTTGGACCCGTCCACCACGATGTCATCCACCTTGCCCACCGGTACCCCGGCGAAACGGACTTCGTTGCCCACCTTCAGGCCGTTCACATCGTCGAACATCACATTCAGTTTGTAGGTCCGGCCGGCAAAACTGAATACCCCCAGAAAGGTCAGCATCAGGGCCAGGATCACGATGCCTCCCAGGGTGACGGCACCGACTTTGACTTCATCTGCTTTCATGCTCTTACTCCTTGTCTTCCAAAATATCACTGCGCAGGAACGCCCGTACCAGGGGTTCCCGGGTATGTCTGGCTTCTTCCACCGTTCCGGAAAAAACGATGTGTCCGTGGCTCAGCATCAGGATCCGGTCCGCACAGAGAAAAGCGGAGGCCATGTCATGGGTCACCAGCACGGAGGTGATCCCCAGCTTTTTCTTGGTATCCAGGATCAGCTGGCTGATGTTGGTGGCCATAATGGGATCCAGGCCGGCGGTGGGTTCATCATAGAGGATGATATCCGGCTGCAGGGCCAGGGCCCGGGCCAGTCCCACCCGTTTCTGCATGCCCCCGGACAGCTGGGCCGGGTACACATGCTCGTTGCCGGAAAGGCCCACGGCCTCCAGCAGGTCCTTCACCCGCTTCTGAATGGCTTCTTCGGACAGGCTGGTGTGCTGGCGCAGCCCGAAGGCCACGTTTTCACCCACATCCAGGAAATCGAACAGAGCGGAATACTGGAATACCATGCCCATATGCTGGCGCAGCTGATTCCACTGTTCTTCGTTGAACTGTTCCACCGGCTGGCCCTGGATCACCACCTGGCCCTCCTGGGGTTTCAGCAGGCCGATGAGCAGCTTCAGCACGGTGCTTTTCCCGGTCCCGGAAGGGCCGATCACCGCCAGGGTCTCCCCTTTGGCCACGGAAAAGCTGACCCGGTCCAGGACCACTTTAGGACCGAAATGCATTTCCACATTCCGGAATTCAATCACAGGTTGTTCCATCTCAGCCTCCATGGACATACAGGATCACCGACAGGAAATAGTTGGCGATAAAAATCAGGATAATGGACAGCACCACGGATTTGGTGGTGGCCATGCCCACCCCTTCGGCTCCCTGCTGGGCGTTGAGCCCCTTGTGGCAGCCGATGGTGGCGATGATGGCTCCGAACACGGCTCCCTTGATCAGGCCACCGATGATGTCCCAGGGTTCAATGAAGCCCCGGATGCTTTCCAGGAACATGTGGGAACTGATGCCGGCGTAGTTTTCCGCCACGAACCAGCCCCCCACGTCCCCCACCAGGTTGGCGTAGACCACCAGGACGGGCATCATCAGGACAATGGCCAGGAGACGGGGTGTTACCAGGAACCGGATGGGACTGACCGCCATCACCCGCAGGGCATCGATCTGTTCGGTGACCTTCATGGTCCCGATCTCCGCTGCAATGGCCGCCCCGATCCGGCCGGCCACCACCACCCCGGTAAGGATGGGGGACAGTTCCCGGCCCATGGCGATGGCCACGATGCCCCCTACGGAATCCGCGGCGCCGAAGCGGACGAATTCCTTGGCGGTCTGGACGGACATGACCATGCCGGTGCACAGGATGGTCATGCTGACGATGGGCAGGGAATCTGCCCCCAGCCGGGCCATCTGCCGCAGGACTTCCCGCCGGTCCGCCGTCCCGGCCGCCCGGCAGGCCTCCAGGAACAGGTTCACCACACGCCCGGTGCGGGCACACAGATCCACCATTTTCCGGCCGACCCAGCGGCAAATCTCTTGGCATCCCATGGAAACAGCTCCTTTTCCCTTATAGTTATAATGATTATTATACCCTATCCGAATGAAAATTTGTAGAAAAAGGGGGTGTGAAAAATTCACATCCCCTGTCCGTGACCAAAAAGGTGCTGTGAAAAAATGATTTCTCATTTTTTCACAGCACCTTTTTCCTTATCGCTTCTTCACATCCACCACTACATTGCTTTCCCCGGTGATGATGAAATCCATGGGGAATTTCTGTTTGTATTTGCTGCCTTTCAGAAGGCCGGTGATGGCACTGGTCATGCTGCCGGAAGAACTGCCTGCAGCCCGGGCTGCGGCCCGGCGGCTGGGACGGCTGTCCCCGTAGGAAGGCATCAGGTCCACCACCACTTCATTGTTGGCGTCCATGTCATTGAATTCCGTGAGGAAATCCCGGAACTGGCGCTGGGAGGACTGGTACATGGCGCTGTCGTCCTCAGCAGACCCGTCCCCTCCATCCTGTCCCTGGGCAGCATTGCCCCCGTTGCGGCTGTTCCGCTTGGACAGGGCCTTGCTGATCCAGGTAGTGGCATTGCCGCTGCGGACGATCAGGTTCATGGGGCCCGCCGGCTGTTTGTCCGGGATCCTGAAATTGATGGTCCGGGTGATTTCCTCCGCCCGGTAGGGCTTGAAGGTCAGGGTGATGGGCAGGAGGCCTCCCTGTACGGCGGTGGAGGGAGCGGAAGCTCCCACCATTTCCGCCACTTCACAGCCGGAAGTGGTTTCCACGTCCACATTGATGTCCTGGATGGTCACTTTGTCGAACCGGTTGTTCATCAGCATGTCCGTAGCCACGTTCAGTTCCGAATCCGTCAGCTTCCCGATATCGGAAGCGCTGTAGAACATGTTTTCCCTGCGGAGCCGGATGGGCCCTTCCTTCTCTCCCTGGGCCGTGATGGTGAACCGGATCCGGGAAGTACCGGCCCCTTTCCGGTCTTTGGCCATGCTCACCGTATTGTAGGTGACTCCGTCCACCAGGGTGGGCACCAGGTCCTCATCGGTGATCAGCTGGACATTGCTGCTTTTGTGCAGCCCCCGGTCCTTGTCGGTGACGGAGACGTACATGGGAATGATGGGAGCGTTCTCCCCTTCTTTCCCGGCAATGCCGCTGAGCCTGTCCTGGCTGATCCGTCCCAGGGTCTTGCCCAAGGTCCCCACTTTGAAGGCGCTCTGGATGTTGGGCACGGAGGCAAAGATCCAGGCATTGGTCATGAAATAGTTGGAATCCCCGTGCTGGAGGAAGGGGTGCCCGAAGGCCAGGATCCGTCCTTCTTCATCGGTCCAGGTCACGGTACCGATGGCCCCGATGACCATATCCCCCCGGACCAGGGAAACCCCCACGGAACTGCCCGGTTCCAGTTTCACATTGTCCAGGGCTTCCGTGCCCCCGGGCACTGCATAGGAAGTGAGCCCGAAGGGAGACAGTCTTTCATTGAGATGGGCCACCCCGTCGGCGGTGAATCCGCTGACCATCAGCGGTGTGCTCTTGGGCAGGAATACGGAAGGCCGGGGATCGGTTTCGTCAAAGAGCCGGAGCATTTCGCTGATGGGAGTCAGGAAGCAGTAATTGGGGTCGGAAAAGGCCTGGCCGTAGGCCACGGCTCCCGCCAGCCGGCCGTCGATGTACACCGGACTGCCGCTCATGCCCTGGGCGATGCCGCCGCTTTCCTTCAGCAGCGGCCCGGATGCTTTGATCAGGATGTTGTAGCCCCCGGTTTCCGTACCGGTGACCCCCAGGACCTCCACATCGAAGGTTTCGATGTCCGCGCCCCGGATCACCGTCTTTCCGTAGCCTTTCATCCCCGGCTTCAGTTCTTCCACCGCAATGGTGGGAATGGCGGCGCTCACCAGGGACACCATCGCCATCAGGCATCCCAGGGTCAGCACCAGGAGCCGCTTCCACTTCATACGATCCATATTTCCT
The DNA here is from genome assembly GCF_000025305.1 of Acidaminococcus fermentans DSM 20731. Taxonomy (NCBI): domain Bacteria; kingdom Bacillati; phylum Bacillota; class Negativicutes; order Acidaminococcales; family Acidaminococcaceae; genus Acidaminococcus; species Acidaminococcus fermentans. Next base: position 1,885,491 of record NC_013740.1, read on the forward strand.
CCTGTAAAAAAGAGGGTGTGATTGTGTCTTCACACCCTCTGGTTCCTGTCGTTTTGCAAAAGCCCGCTTCCGTCCCCTCAGGGCTGGATGGCGGCCACCACCTGATCCGCGGCAATCTGGCTGCCGGGAGCCACTTCCACGGAAACCACTTTTCCGCTGCAGTTGGCACGGGCTGCCGGAGCCGTCCCGGTCAGGGTCTTCACCGTTACCAGTACAGAGCCTTCCGATACCTGGGTGCCCACAGAAACCACCGTTGCCACCTGGCCGGACAGACTGCTTTTCTGGGGCTGCACCCCTGCCGCCTGGGCCACACCCAGGGCCAGCAATACCATCAGCAAGGCTGCTGCCCATATTTTTCTGTTTTTCAGAATTTTGTGTAACATGATCAGCACCTCTTTTCTTCTGTTTGTTTATTATATACCGAAGGAGAGGGGGGATGCAAGGGGGCTGTTGCCTGTAGGGCAACAGATCTGTCAACGGTCAGCCGTCAACTGTCAACGGCCAAAGGAAGTCAGCAAAGCTGACTTTGAACAATGGCAAACAGGTTCGGCGAACAACAGATTTACCATTTCAAAATCAATTTGCAAAAATTGATTTCCAACGGCAGCTGACTGCTGACCGTTGACCGCTGACAGTTTTTATTTCCTGAACACCCCCAGGGCCACCCGTACCGGCCGCTCGGTTCCGTCGCTGGGGTCGTTCATGATCTTTCCGTTGACCACCATTTCACTGGAGCCGCCGCCGTCGAAATTCATGGCCCGGTCGGCCCCCAGCTGGACGAAATACCGGCCGAACTCGGTCAGGGTCATCCCCACGCTGTCATCAGACCGGCCGTCGGCCACCACCACCAGGACGGTGCCGTCTTTTTTGATGCCCACGCCGGTCCGGGGAGCCCGGCCCAGGGCAATGTCATCGGCGATTTCCTCTTCCTCACTGGTCACCTGGACCCGGCCATCCCGGACCAGCTGGGGACCGGCGGATCCCACGGAAGGTGCGCTGTCGGCTGCGGCATTCCCCAGGGTCTGGGTCACTTTCACCGGATCCCCGGTCCGGAGTCCGTTCAGGAAGGCCGCGGCCGCTCCGTTCCCGGAAAGTACCGTGGTACCAGGGGTCAGGGCCATGCTGCCGGCCCCTTTCCGGATCTCCCGGACCACCCCGCCTGCCAGCCGGACTTCCGTTCCGTAGGCATTGGTATCGGTGGTATCATCATATCCGTCATTGAACAGGATCAGTTCATTGGCCAGCCGCATCCGGTCCACCCCGCCGATGGCAAAGGTTTTCCCGTCCGGCCGGGTGACGGTGCCGCTGTAGGACAGACCGGGCTGGATGGAAGGAGCTCCCGTCCGGGGAATCACCAGACCGGTCCGGGGGGTACTTTCCATGCCCAGCCATTTGTCCTGGATCTTCAGGTTCCCCACCACCCAGATATCGCTGTCGAAATAGGAGGCGTTCACCAGGGCCACGGCACCGGACCGTTTCTGGATCATGGACAGTGTCCCCCGCTGGATGGTCTTTCCGTACCCGGGGATGAAATCCAGCCGGAAATCACTGGAGGGAGCCAGGGTCAGCAGATAGGTCTTCACCCGGCCGGCCCCCAGGTTTACAGTGCTTTCCCGGTAGGTCAGCCCTTTGCCCAGCCACTGGGATTTCCCGGCTTCCGGTCTGGCGGTGCTGCCCCCGGTACTTCCGGACCGGGGAAAATCCACCACCAGCCGCTGGGGATTCTTCAGCAGGAAGATCTTGTAGACAGGCACGGTTTTCCGGAACACCACCACCAGCCGGCTGTTCCTGCCCTGGGGTTCCAGATAAGCTTTCTGGATCCGGGGGTCCCGGAGCCGGACCATTTCCGTCCGTTCCGCTTTCCCCTTCAGGTCGATGATCAACTGGTTCCCGGTCACCCGGGCGGTATAGGACAGGGGGGCATCCAGATTCATCACCACCCTGGCCCGGTTGGGCGTGACCCCTCCCCGGAGGGTGCTGACCCGGGCTGCCTGGGCTGCCGGCAGGGAAGCCGTCAGCAGCATGCCCGCCAGGATAAAACGTGCCATCCATTGTCTGTAACTGTGATTCATGGTTCTCTATCGCGATCCTTTCGTGGAAAAAGGGACTGTTGCATGAGCAACAGCCCCCTTATTTTCCTTCCAAAATTTCCAGCAGTCCCCGGTCTTCCAGGGCCATGGCGGCTCCCCTTGCCACACATTCCCTGGGACTGGCGGCCACTCTTGTCCGCACATGGGTCCCGGCCTGGATGCATTCATCCATCCCTTCCAGCAGTGCCCCTCCCCCGGTAAGGACAATGCCTTCCTCCAGCAGATCCGCTGCCAGTTCCGGCGGTGTTTTTTCCAGCACCCGGTGGATACAGGCCAGGATGTCCGTCAGCGGTTCTTCCAGCCCGGCCACCGTATCCTGGGAGGACAGCCGCAGGCTGGTGGGCAGTCCGGTAATGTTGTCCCGTCCCCGGATGATCTGGGTGCTTCGGCGGCCCCGCCGGCTGACGGTACCGATTTCCAGCTTGATTTCTTCCGCCAGAGGCCGGTCGATCTGGATATTCAGCCGGTCCCGGAGGTGGCGGATCAGACCTTCGTTGAAGGCTTCTCCCCCGATCCGGAGAGAGGCGGCCTGGATGATCCGGCCCATGCTCATGACCGCCGCACTGGTGGTGCCGCTGCCGATGTCCACCACCATCCGTCCCCGGGGTTCCTGGATGGGCAGCCCGGCCCCCAGAGCTGCCGCCAGCGGCCCTTCGATCAGATAGGTCCGGGATGCTCCCGCCAGCATGGCCGCCTCCGTCACCGCCCGCCGTTCCACTCCGGTGACGCCGGTGGGGACGCAGATCATGACCCGGGGCTTGAAGAACAGGTTCTTTCCCACCACCCGGTCCAGGACCGTTTCCAAAAGGCCCACGGAAGCGTCAAAATCGGCAATGACCCCGCTTTCCAGGGGCCATACCACTTCCCATTGTCCCTGGCCGGCCATTTCCCGGGCCCGGGAGCCGATGGCACCGGTTTTCCCTGTGGCAGGATCGATGGCCACCACTGTGGGTTCTTCCAGGACGATGCCCCGGTTCTTCATGAATACCCGGGTGGACGCGGTCCCCAGGTCGATACCCACATCCACCGGATTGAACAGCCGGTCAAACAGGCTTTTTTCCGTGCGCTTCATGGCGCATCAGCCGATCCGCTGGATATCCGCTCCCAGTCCGGTCAGTTTGGCCACCAGGTTTTCGTAGCCCCGATCGATATGGTAGATATCCGTGATTTCCGTAACCCCGTCAGCCACCAGCCCGGCCAGCACCATGGCCGCACCGGCCCGCAGGTCCGTAGCCCGCACCTGGCATCCGTACAGCTTGGGGACCCCTTCCACAATGGCTGCCCGGCCGCCGCTGGTCCGGATATTGGCGCCCATGCGCAGCAGTTCGTCCACATGCATGAAGCGGTTTTCAAACACCGTTTCCAGGACAGAGCTCTGTCCCTTGGCAATGCACATCATGGCCATGACCTGGGCCTGCATATCCGTAGGGAAGCCGGGATAGGGCAGGGTCTTGATGGTAATGGGATGGAGTTCCTGAGGTCCCACCACATGGACGTCGCTGATGCCTTCTTCCACAATGGCACCGGCTTCCCGGAGCTTGGCGATCAGAGGCTTCATGTGTTCACAGAGCACGTTGTCCACCAGGATATCCCCCTGGGTCATGGCTCCGGCCACCATGAAGGTCCCGGCTTCAATCCGGTCCGGGATCACCGTGTGTTCGCCGCCCTTCATGCTTTCCACCCCGTCGATGCGGATGGCCGTAGTGCCGGCCCCTCTCACCTTGCCGCCCATCACATTGATATAGTTGGCCAGGTCCACGATTTCCGGTTCCTGGGCCGCGTTTTCAATGATGGTGGTGCCTTTGGCCATGGAAGCGGCCATCATCAAATTTTCCGTTGCCCCCACGCTGGGGAAATCCAGATAGATGGTGGTGCCCACCAGACCGTGGGGCGCAAAGGCTTCGATATAGCCATGCCCCTGTTCGATGGTGGCCCCCAGGGCTTCGAATCCCTTGAGATGGATATCGATGGGACGGGTCCCGATGGCGCAGCCTCCCGGCAGGGAGATCTTGGCCCGGCCCACCCGCGCCAGCAGAGAGCCCATGACCAGGAAGGAGGCACGCATGGTGCTCACCAGATCATACGGCGCTTCCCAGCCGGTGACCTGCCGGCTATCGATTTTCAGCACATGGGGGGTGGAATGGTCCACCTTCAGCCCCAGACATTCCAGCACTTTGCAGATGGTGCTCACATCTTCCAGTTCCGGAACTTCCAAAATCGTGCTGCCTTCCGTCCCCAGGACAGATGCTGCAATGATGGGCAGCACTGCGTTTTTGGCCCCGCTGACCCGGACTGTTCCCGTCAGCCGATGACCGCCCTTTACCACCAGTTTCTCCACGCCTGATTCCACACCTTTCCTTACTTGAAGGGAAGCCTGGCTCCCCTTGTTGTCTGCCTTCATGGTTTCTCTATTCGCGATGGATGCCCCATTTTCGGGCATGCCGCTGCTGCTGGCTGCTGAGCTGTTCATCCAGCCGCAGCCGCATTTCATGTTTTTCCCGGTAGCGTTCCGCTTTTTCCCGGGCCGTCTTTTCCGGATCGGCCTGGGCTTTCTGCCGCTGCTCCTGTTCCCACTGCTGCTTTTCCCGCTCCGCCTTTTCCCGGCGCTTCCGGGAAGCTTCCCGGGCCCTGGCTTCCAGTTTCTGCCGGGGCGTCAGCTGATGCTGATGCAGGAACTGGGCCCGCCGGATCAGATACAAAGGAACGGCAAGGGGCAGCAGCAGAAACGTCCCCAATACCCAGAGATTTTTGTGCTTCATGCCGATACTGTGGCTGTCCAGGTAAATCACCCAGGTCACCAGACAGCAGAGCACCAAAACAATCATGTTGGACAAACCGTACGGCACCCCCCTTAATGTCTACGGAACTTTCCTTTACTGTCCATTTTTTATAACCAGACTATTATACCATAGAACGTTCTGTTTGCCATAGGGGGAAATGAAAAAAGGGGGCTGCTGCTCACGCAACAGCCCCCTTTCTCAGAAATTCCTCGTATGGGTCCGCAGCCGGTCCGCCAGGATATTGTAATAGACTTCTTTTTCCTGAATGGTCTTTCGCAGTTTGCGGATCTGTTCCTCGTCGGTTGCGGCTTCCAGTCGCTCATTGAGCTCCACCAGTTCCAGCCGCAGCTGCCCCATTTTGCTGGCAGCCATTTTGCTGATAAAGTCCACAGCGGATCCCCCCTCTGTCTGCTGCAATGAACTTTTTCCTGTTTATTCGCTTCCCAGGGGATAAGGGTCCACCTTCCCCACCAGGGCTGCGGTCCGCAGCCGGGCTTCCGCCCGCCGCAGGATCTTTTCCGTATGCTCCACATCGGTGAGAGCATCCGGATGATCCAGTCTGGCCAGAGCTTCGTCCCGGATCTGCTGATATTTGGCCACGTCAATATTTTCCGCTCTCTGGGCTCTGGGGGTCAGGATCACCACCTGGTTGTCCTTGACCTCGGCAAAGCCCCCTTCCACGTAGACCAGAATCACATGGTTGTCCTTATCCTGCAGCTTCAGTGTGCCTTCCCCCAAAACGGCAATCATGGGACCGTGGTTGGCCAGGACGCCAACCCCTCCCGTGACTGTATTCAACAAGACATAGGAAATATCCTCTCTTTTCACCAGAATTTTTTCCGGTGTGAGGACTTCCAGTTTCATTAATCTGGCCATGATCATGCGCCTTTCAGTTTCCGGCCCTTGGCCACCGCTTCATCGATGGACCCCACCATATAGAAGGCGTTTTCCGGCAGGTCGTCGTGTTTGCCTTCCAGGATTTCCTTGAAGCCCCGGATGGTTTCCGCCAGGGGAACGTATTTCCCCGGCTGGCCGGTGAACTGCTGGGCCACGAAGAAGGGCTGGCTCAGGAACCGCTGGACCTTCCGGGCCCGGGATACGGTGAGCTTGTCCTGTTCGTTCAATTCTTCCATCCCCAGGATGGCAATGATATCCTGGAGTTCCTTGTACCGCTGAAGGATTTTCTGGACGCCCCGGGCCACCTGGTAGTGTTCATCTCCGATGACCAGGGGATCCAGGATCCGGCTGGTGGAAGCCAGGGGATCCACTGCCGGATAAATCCCCAGTTCCACGATTTCACGGCTCAGCACCGTGGTGGCATCCAGATGGGCAAAGGTAGCCGCCGGAGCCGGGTCCGTCAGGTCATCGGCCGGTACGTAGACCGCCTGTACGGAAGTGATGGAACCGCTCCGGGTGGAGGTGATCCGCTCTTCCAGCGCCCCCATTTCGTTGGCCAGGGTGGGCTGGTACCCCACGGCGGAAGGCATGCGCCCCAAAAGGGCGGAAACTTCCGACCCGGCCTGGATGAACCGGAAGATGTTGTCGATGAACAGCAGCACATCCTGTCCCCCCACATCCCGGAAATATTCAGCCATGGTAAGCCCGGTCAGGCCTACCCGCATACGGGCTCCCGGGGGTTCGTTCATCTGTCCGTACACCAGAGCCGTCTTGTCGATAACCCCGGATTCCTTCATTTCTCCCCACAGGTCATTCCCTTCCCGGGTCCGTTCCCCGACCCCGGAGAATACGGAATAGCCCCCGTGGTTGGTGGCCACATTGTGGATCAGTTCCATAATCAGCACCGTCTTGCCTACACCGGCGCCGCCGAACAGCCCGATCTTCCCGCCCAGGGAATAGGGAGCGATCAAATCCACCACCTTGATGCCGGTCTCCATGATCTTGGTTTCCGTAGCCTGGTCAGCCAGATCCGGAGCCGGCCGGTGGATGGGCCAGTAATCCGACGCCTGCACCGGCGTGGGATCATCGTCCACCGTTTCCCCCAGTACGTTGAACACCCGTCCCAGGCATCCCTTCCCCACCGGAACGGTGATGGGTTTGCCCGTATCCAGGGCTTCCATGCCCCGGGTCAGCCCATCCGTGGAACTCATGGCCACGGTACGGACCACATCATGGCCGATGTGCTGGACCACTTCCGCAGTCAGATGCACATGGATGTTTTTGGATGCCCGGGCATCGATGACGATTGCATTGTAAATGGCCGGCAGTTCCTTATCCGGGAAACGGATATCCACTACCGGACCCATGACCTGGACCACTCTGCCCACATGCCCTCTGGTTTTGGCAGTAAGATGGGCAACGGCCCTGTCGATTGCTTGTTTCTGGTCTTCCGACACCTTTCGTGCCCCCTTTATTTCAGCGCTTCCGCGCCGCTGACGATTTCATTGATTTCCGTAGTGATGCTGGCCTGCCGCACTTTCTGGTAGTAGACCTGGAGTTTGCCCAGCAGGTTCTGGGCATTGTCCGTAGCCGTGCTCATGGCCGTCATCCGGGACGCCAGCTCGCAGGCCGAACTCTGGATCAGCGCCGTAAAGATCTGGCTGCGCAGATAATATCTGGCCAGGTAGGGCAGCATCTGGGCCGGTTCCGGTTCAAAAACCAGGGTGGGATAATCAGTGGGATCATCCTCTTCCCAGACTTCCTGAGCCTGGACTTCCACCCCTTCCCGGGCCTTGGGCTGGACGGGAAGCAGCTGGACGGTTTTGGGGATCTGGACCATGGCGGACTTGAAATAGGTGAAGATCACATCCACTTCGTCCACTTCTCCATGGATGAACATGGATTCCACCGTATCCGCGATTTCTTCCGCCGCTTCAAAGGTGGGTTTTTCCGAAAATCCGCTCCAGCTTTTGGCGATGTGATAGCCCCAGTGGTTGAGCCCGATCTTCATCTGCTTCCCCACTGCCAGAAGCGGGGAATCTTCCCTGCCCCGGAGCTCCACGCCGGCATATTTCACCACGTTGTTGTTGTAGGGTCCGGCCAGTCCCTTGTCAGAGCCCATGATCACATAGGCGGTCCGGTACACCGGCCGTTTTTCCAGCAGAGGATTGGCCTTCAGGTCCAGATGGGCCATGACGGAAGGGTCGCTGACAGCTTCCTGGAGCAGACTCTTCAGCTTTTCCGCATAGGGGAGACTGGCATCAGCCCGCTGCTGTGCCTGATGCATCCGGGCGGAAGCCACCATCTGCATGGCACCGGTGATCTTGCTGATGCTGCCTACGGTTTTCATATGGGCACGGATGCCGCTGGTATTTGCCATCTGGGATCACCTGCCTTACAGTTTATCTGCGCTGCCGGGCGCAAACATCTTTCCGAAGTCATCCAGAGCTTCATCCAGCTGCTCTTTCAGATCATCGGTGAATTTCTTTTCTTTTTCCAGCCGGGTCAGGATGATGGAACAGTGGTTGTTCAGATACCCCAGCATCTCATGGGCATACCGGGTCACATCCTCCACCGGGATCTCATCCAGGAACCCGTTGTTCACTGCATAGAGGGAAATGACCTCCTGGGCCATGGAAAGGGGCTGGTACTGCCCCTGCTTCAGCATTTCCGTCACCCGGGCACCCCGGTCCAGCTGGGCCTTGGTCTCCCGGTCCAGATCGGAGCCGAACTGGGCAAAAGCGGCCAGTTCCCGGTACTGGGCCAGGGACAGACGCAGGGTCCCTGCCACGCTTTTCATGGCTTTGGTCTGAGCTGCGCCCCCTACACGGGATACGGACAGCCCGGAGTTCAGCGCCGGCCGGACGCCGGAGTTGAACAGATCGGTTTCCAGATAGATCTGGCCATCGGTAATGGAAATCACGTTGGTGGGAATGTACCCGCTCACGTCCCCGGCCTGGGTCTCGATGATGGGCAGGGCAGTCATGGAACCGCCACCGTGCTGCTCATTCCGCCGGCAGGCCCGTTCCAGCAGCCGGGAATGGAGGTAGAACACATCCCCGGGATAAGCTTCCCGTCCGGGGGGACGGCGGAGCAGCAGACTCATGGCCCGGTAGGCCACTGCATGTTTGCTCAGATCGTCATAGACGATCAGCACATCCTTGCCCTGGTCCATAAAATATTCCCCCACCGCAGCTCCGGCATAAGGAGCCAGATACTGCATGGGAGCCGTGTCAGCCGCTGTGGCCGCCACGATCATGGTGTAATCAGCAGCTCCGTACTGTTCGAAAGTATGGGAGAGCCGGGCCACGGAAGAGGCTTTCTGCCCGATGGCCACATAGATGCAAATTACATCCTTCCCCTTCTGGTTCAGGATGGTATCCACCGCAATGGCCGTTTTGCCGGTACCCCGGTCGCCGATGATCAGTTCCCGCTGTCCCCGGCCGATGGGCACCAGGGCATCCACGGCCTTGAGCCCGGTCTGGAGGGGCACATCCACCGGCTGCCGGGCGGCAATGCCGGGAGCCTGATGTTCGATGGGATACCTGGCACAGGTCTTGATGGCCCCTTTTCCGTCCAGGGGCTGGCCCAGAGGATCCACAATCCGTCCCAGCATGGCTTCCCCCACAGGGATTTCCATGATTTCTCCCGTACGGCGCACCAGGTCCCCTTCCTTGATTTCCGTGGCACCGCCCAGAAGGACGATCCCCACTTCATTTTCCCGGAGGTTCTGGACCATGCCGTACACTCCGTCATGGAGGGCCACCAGTTCGCCGCTCATGGCTCCGCCCAGCCCGGTGGCTGTGCAGATGCCGTCGCCGACTTTTTCCACCACGCCGATTTCTTCCAGGTCCACGCCTTCATGGAAGGATTGGACACCCTGAGTCAGGGCCGCGGTGATGTTCCCGGTCTGTTCCAGATCCTGATCACTGAGATGGATTTCCTTCATCAGGGCATCCATCTTTTCCAGCTGCCGCTTCATGGTGGCATCAAAGATATGGTCTCCGTACTGGATGAGCACGCCGCCCACCAGCCGGGCATCCACTTTCTGTTCCTGGAGACGGACAGGCTTGCCGAATTTCTCCGACAAAAGCGCCGTCAGCAGCTCTGTTTCTTCCGGAGCCAGGGGCTGGGCCGTGGTCACCGTCAGAGGCAGAACAGACTCTCCTGCAAAGAGAGCCCGGTCATCCTTCGTTACGGTCAGTCTGTCCAGGATCTGTTTCCACAGAGCTTCCTTGTTTTTACTGTTCATAGATTGCAACTGCCTCCACCGTTCCTCTGCAGGGACGCTTATTTTTTCTGTTCCGCCAGGGTTTCATCCGTGATCCGGGTGATCCGCTTCCGGTCTTCGGCAGAATCCAGTTTTTCCTGGAGCACCCGGCCGGCGATTTCCGTGCTCAGGGCAATGATCTGCTCCCGCACATCCAGCAGGGCTTTCTTCCGTTCCATTTCCACCGTCTGCCGTCCGGAAGCCAGCAGTTCTTCCCGTTCCTTCTGGGCATTGGCCAGGGCTTCGTCGTGGAGCTGCTGGGCCATGGCATTGGCTTTGGACACAATGTCATTGGCTTCTTTTTTGGCGTTTTTCAGCTGATTCACATATTCCTGCTTCAGGGCTTCCGCCTCTTTCCGGGCATGGTCCGCCTGGTCCATATCCTTGACGATCTTGGTCCGGCGGTCATCCATGGCCTTCAGCAGCGGCTTGTAGGCAAATTTGGCCAGCACCCAGAGCAGAATGATGAAGTTCACCACCTGGGCGATCAGTGTATAGTTGATACTTACCATTCCCCATCACTTCCTTTCTTCCGATCTTCCAAAGGGGGTTCCTGCCGCATCTCTTATTTGACAAAGGGATTGGCGAACACCAGCACAATGGCAATAACGGAAGCGATGATGGGGATGGATTCCACCAGACCGATGGCAATCAGCATGTTCACCTGGAAGCTGCCAGCCTGTTCCGGCTGGCGGGCCATGCATTCCAGGGCCTTGGAAGCCACAGTGGAGTCCCCTCTGGTGGCTGCCAGAGAAGCACCTACGCCAATTAAGGCAGCTCCCAGCACGGAAGCGATGATGATCAGGGTATTGTTGTCTATCATTTTATACATCCTTTCTTTTGCCAGATTAATGATGATTGGAATGGACCTGTTTGAAAATCGGCGCCAGGGCAATCACGGTAAGCATGGTAAAGATGAAAGCCTGAAGAAAACCGATGATCAGGCTGAAGCCGATCCACAGGTTGGGTACCACCCAGGGCACCAGCATGTACAGTACTGCCAGCAGGATTTCCCCTGCCAGGATATTCCCGAAAAGACGCAGGGCCATGGTCAGAGGCTTGGCCAGCTCTTCGATGATGTTCAGGGGCAGCATCAGGGCAAAGGGAGAAACCAGATGCTTGAAATAACTGGGTCCCTGCTGGAGGATCCCGATGATATAGGTGGCAACGGCCACGGTAATGGAAAGCCCCAGTGCCACGTTGATGTCATTGGTGGGAGAAGATAGATGCACCCCGATGGAAGGCATCAGCCCCAGCTCGTTCCCCACAAAGATGTACAGAAACAGGGTCAGGACAAAGGGTGTGGCCACCCGCCGGCCTTCCACCCCCAGGTTGGCATCCATGAGTTTTTCCAGCCATTCCACAATCATTTCCACCAGATTCTGGATTCCATAGGGAATCTCCTGGACCCGCCGGGTGGCCGCAAAGACAATGGCCGCCACGATCACCATGGTCAGCCAGGACATATAGATGGTCTGCATGTTCAGGGCAACCCCCGGCAGCACCTCTGTGGTTCCATAGTGAATGACTTCCGAACCTGCAGCTTCTGCAATTCCCATAGACTATCACTTCCTTTGCATGATTTTTCTTTTTACGGGAAACTTTGATGATTCAAAGTTTCCGGCATCCAGGCCGGCTTTTGGCCAGCTGAATGATCAACCCGATATTCAGGACCAGGAAACCGGCCAGTACCAGCACGGACTGCCATTTTTCCCGCAGGGCCAGTACCGTAAGGCCCAACAGGACGGCAATCCGCAGTAACATCATCCGGTGCATGGAAAGCGCAGCCTGGGCCGGCGGCTTCCCCATGCCCCGATGGACACCCCAGAGAAACAGGGCCGTATCCATAAGGCCGGACGCCGTACCCAGAAGGGCCCCCGGCAGATGTCCTCCCCCCAGGAGGACCCCCGCCAGGAACAGCAGCCCCAGGGCCAGCTGTCTCAGGAACACCTGCCGGAGCTGCCGTCCCAGACGCTGGAACAGGCTTTCCGGTTCCCGGTCCCCGGCTGCTCCCTTCCGGTTTTCCATGGTCTTTTACTTGTCCTGTCCCCCGTGGAATTCCGGCATCAGTTCCACCGGATATCCATGGGTGTGGAGCAGATAGGTGACGATCCGTTTGGCAGCCTGGCCGTCCCCATAGGGATTCACCGCTTCCGCCATGGACCGGTAGTATTTTTCGTCGTTCAGCAGCCGGCTGGTGGCCGCATACACATCTTCCTTGCCGGTGCCGATCAGTTTCACCGTGCCGGCAGTAACGGCTTCCGGCCGTTCCGTGGTGTTCCGCAGCACCAGCACCGGTTTCCCCAGGGCCGGAGCTTCTTCCTGGATACCGCCGGAATCCGTCAGGACAATGTCCACCCGGGCCATGAGGTTGGCAAAGGGTTCATAGTCCATGGGTTCCAGCAGATGGACCCGTTCCATTTTGCCCAGCACCGCTTCCGCCACTTCCCGCACCTTGGGGTTCTTGTGCATGGGGAAAATGGCTTCCGCATCCGGATTGTCCTTCAGGACTTCCTTCAGAGCCTGGTAAACATGGCGCATGGGCGCCCCCAGGTTCTCCCGGCGGTGGGTGGTCATCAGGATCAGTTTGTGGTCGGACCGGATGGCCTCCTCCAGTTTGGGGTTGTGGAAATCAAAGGAATCCTTCACCGTGGCCTGGAGGGCATCGATGACTGTATTGCCGGTGACGTAGATATCGTCTTCTTTGATGTTTTCCTTCAGCAGATTGGCCTTGGCATTGGCCGTAGGCGCAAAATGATGGTCGGTGATGGCCGCCGTCAGCTTCCGGTTCATTTCCTCCGGGAAGGGAGAATATTTGTTGCCGGTCCGCAGGCCCGCTTCCACATGGCCCACCGGAATCTGCTTGTAGAAGGAGGCCAGGGCCCCCACAAAAGTGGTGGTGGTATCCCCATGGACCAGCACCAGATCCGGCTGTGCCTGTTCCAGTACTTCCTTCAGACCCATCAGGGCACGGCTGGTCACATCATACAGGGTCTGACCGGCGGTCATGATGTTCAAATCATAATCCGGTTTGATCTGGAACAGTTCCAGCACCTGGTCCAGCATTTCCCGATGCTGAGCTGTTACGGCCACAATGGGTTCCAGCATGTCCGGGTACTTTTTCATTTCCAGTACCAGCGGACACATTTTGATGGCTTCCGGCCGGGTCCCAAAAATCGTCATGACTTTCAATTTTTTCATATTCCTTCGCCCCTATTTCATGATCTATCCTGTAAAATCCCGATTTTCCTTGCGCCAATGAAAATCACCGCCAGCAGGAATACCAGCAGTGCAATGGCATAGATCCCCTCCATTTCCGTCAGGAGCACTGCCGTAAGACAGAGTCCTGCACTGATCAGATACATGAAAATCACAGCCTGCCGCTGGCTGAAGCCCATGGCCAGCAGGCGGTGATGGATATGTCCCTTGTCCGGACTGAAAATGGGCCGTCCGTTCCGGTAGCGGCGGACAATGGCAAAAGCCGTGTCCATAATGGGCAGCCCCAGCGCAATGGCCGGCACCAGGAGCGCAATGGTGGCCGCACTCTTCACCGCTCCGAAAATGGAAATGGCAGCCAGCATATAGCCCAGGAACAGGCTCCCGGTATCCCCCATGAAAATGGTGGCCGGGTTGAAATTGTACCGGATGAAGCCGATGATGCCCCCGGCCAGTGCCGCGGTCAGTACTGCCACCGGATACAGCCCCTGCTGAAGAGCCACCATGATGACAGTCACGGAAGCAATGGCGGATACACCGGCAGCCAGACCGTCCAGACCGTCGATCAGGTTCACCACGTTGGTGAAGCTGACGATCCAGAACACCGTAAAAGGAATGGACAGGTAGTTCAGATAGAAATACCCGCCCCAGGGATTGTTCAGCCATTCGATCCGGACCCCGAAGCACACCGGGACCAGAGCAGCCACGATCTGGCCCACCAGCTTGACCTTGGCGGCCAGCTGGAACATGTCATCCAGTATACCCACAATGGCAATGACCGTTCCTCCCAGCAGGATTCCCACCACGTCCCGTGTCAGTTCCATGGTGGTGACGGCGGCGGCCATAAAACCGATGTAGATGGCCAGCCCGCCCATCCGGGGCATGATCCGGTGATGCACCTTTCGGGCGTTGGGCCGGTCCACCGCGCCGATGCGGAATGCCAGTTTCTTGACAAAAGGAGTCAGGACCCAACTGATGATCAGCGAAATGCTCAATGCCAGTAAATACGTTTTCACAAAACAAGCCTTTCTGCGGATATCCCGCCTGGGGAAGAAACCTTCCCTCTCCAGAATTTTATACCCATGCACTTTTACTCATACAAAGTAATTATAGTACAGTTTTGGAAAATCTACAATTTGTTCCCCTTGTTTCCTTTGTGACATTTTCGTCTTTTTTCTTCTTTCTGTTTTTTTCTTTTGGTTTACACTCCCGGATTCCCATGTTACACTGATGACATCGGAGGTGTTTCCATGAATGAACTGATCCAGCTGTTTACGGTATTTGCCCGGATCGGGGCAGTTACCTTTGGGGGCGGCTACGCCATGCTCCCCATCCTCCAGGCCGAAGTGGTGGAAAAATACCACTGGGCCAGTGAGGAAGAACTGGCGGACTATTATGCGGTGGGCCAGTGCACACCCGGCGTCATTGCGGTGAACACGGCCACCTTCATCGGCATGAAGCGGAAAGGGGTGCCCGGCGGGATCATCGCCACCCTGGGGGTGGTGTTCCCTTCCCTGGTAATCATCACCGTGATCGCCGCCTGCCTGTCCAATTTTGCCCAGCTCCAGGTGGTCAAGGATGCCTTTGCCGGAATCCGGGTCTGTGTCTGTGTGCTGATCTTCAATGCCATCCGGAAACTGGCCAAAGGAGCCCTGGTGGACAAGCTGACCATCGGCCTGTTCCTGCTGGTTATGGGCATCAATCTGTTTTCCAGTCTCTCCCCTGCCTGGCTGGTGGTCCTGGCCGGCGTAGTGGGTCTCCTGGCAAAGAAAGCGGGAGGTGAACTGTAGTGGGACTCTTCCTCCAGTTGTTTACGGAATTCTTCAAGATCGGCCTGTTCGCCATCGGGGGCGGCATGGCCACCATCCCCTTCCTGGCCAAACTGGCCATCGCCACCGGATGGTTCACGGAAACGGACCTGCTGAACATGATTGCCATATCCGAATCCACCCCCGGTCCCATCGGGGTCAACAGTGCCACTGCCGTAGGCTATCACATTGCCGGGTTCCCCGGTGCGTTGGATGCCACCCTGGGGCTGATTACGCCGTCCGTCATCATTATCATCATCGTATCCCAGTTCCTGAAAAAATTCGGGGACAGCAAATACGTCAAGGCCGTGATGTACGGACTCCGGGCCGCTTCCGCCGGCCTGATCGCTGCAGCCGGACTCATGGTGGCCCGAGTGACCCTGCTCCACCCGGAAGCCTGGAAAACCGGGAACCTGGCCGGGCTCCCCAATGTCCGTTCCATTCTCCTGGCCCTGGTGCTGGTGTTCCTCACAGGAAAATACAAAAAAATCCACCCCATCGCCTTCCTGGCCGCTTCGGCCGTGGTGGGCGTAGTGTTCGGGTTTGCGGGATAAGAAAAAAGAGAGACTGCCATCTCAGACAGTCTCTCTTTTTTTCCGTTCCATATACCGCAGCCGCAGGCTCAGGAAAGCAGCAGAGAAGAAGATTCCCGTAATAAGCCCCAGCCAGTACCCGTCCGGTCCCTTGTGGAGGCCGTGATCCAGGAACAGGCCGAAGGGCAGGGCAATGCCCCAGTAGGCCGCCAGAGCGGAATAGAAGGTGGCTTTTACGTCCTTGTAGCCCCGGAGCACGCCCTGGATGGGAGCTGCCGTACTGTCGAAAAACTGGAAGGCCACCGCAAAGGTCAGGAAGTGCATAATGGGTTCCATCAGGTTGGGGTCTTCCGTATACAGCCGGGCAATCAGTCCCCGGCCCAGGAACAGGACGCAGCCGAAAAAGGCCCCGATCAGGATGTTGGACAGCCGGCCCGTATCCGCATAGGCCTTGGCCTGGACAAAATCCCGGGCTCCCACATAGGCCCCCACAATGATGGTCAGGGACAGGGAAAAGCTCAGGGGCACCATGTACAGCATATTGCAGAAACTCATGGCCGCCTGGTTGGCCGCCACGGCAATGGTGCCGAACCGGGACACCAGCAGGCATTCCACCCCGAAGAAACTGGTTTCCAGGAAAATGGCCAGCCCCATGGGGATGCCGATTCGCAAATGCTCCCGGACATGGGAAAAGGAAAAGCCGGAAATCCGGAACACGTGGAAATCCCGGAACACCTTCAGCCGCAGTACCAGCAGGGAAAAGGAAAGGCACAGCAGCCAGCAGGTGATGGCCGTCCCCACCCCGGCTCCCGGTCCCCCCAGGGCCGGGGCTCCCAGTTTGCCGAAGATGAAGATGTAGTTCATGGCGGCATTCACCGGCATGGTCAGCAGAAACAGCCGCATGGTCACCTGGGTGTAGCCCAGGGTATCCACAAAGGACCGGAGAATACTGGCACAGAACAGGGGCAGGATACCCCAGGCCACAAAGCCCAGGTACCGGAAGGCCACCGTACGGACTTCCGGTGCCAGGCTCATGGTATCCAGGATCCGGGGCAGCAGCTGGGATCCGGCCCCGATCACCGTCAGGGCCAGGGCACAGGCCAGGGCCAGACCGCTGACCACCGCTCCGGAGATTTTGTGATATTCCCGGGCACCCCGGTAATTGGCCACAATGGGGGTCAGTGCCTGGAGGATGCCATTGAGCCCGGTGAACACCGGCATCCACACATTGGTACCGATGGCCACCCCGGCCAGCTGGACCGTACCGGCATGGCCGCTCATCACCGTATCGAACAGGCTCATGCCGGTAATGCACAGCTGGGTAATCAGGATGGGGATCATGACCCCCAGGATTTTCTTCAGACGGGAACGGAAAGTGCCGGTTCCCGCAAGCGTCGTTTCACTCAACCAATCAGCTCCTTTAAAACCAAGGACTGCTGCCTGGGCAGCAGTCCTCCCTCCTTACTTCATAAACTCAATATGCCGTTTCACATAGCCGTACATGATGTAATTGGCCAGGGCATCTTTTTCTTCCGTATCCGGGGTCTCTTCATCCAGGGTGGCCACGAAATTCCGGTCCGCGGAATAATAGTAGGCCTTGCCCCCGAAGTATCCCAGGGCATAGGGATGAGGTACCGGCTGGAGCAGGTCCCGTCCCAGGAATTCCTGGGGAACCGGCTGGCCCAGCAGGGTCAGCAGGGTGGGTGCCATATCCTGCTGGCTGGCGTACATGGATTCGTCCAGATCCGCCAGAGGCGCCAGGTTTTTGGAAATGAAAATCACCGGAATGGGCGCCACACTCTGTTTGTCCTGGGGATTGGTCACCAGGGTCTTGTATTCCCCGCCGGAATGGGGGTTGTGATCCGAAGTGACGATGAACAGGGTCCGGTCATCCATCAGGCCCTGTCGGGATGCCTCTTCAAAGAAGTGCTGGATGGTCTTGTCCACCCAGTACATGCCGCAGACGGTGGCGGTCCCGTTGTCCCGGACATCCTCCGGCATCTCCGCATAGGTGTAGCCGTAATAAGGATAGGGCTGGTGCATATCCAGGGTCTTGCACACTAGGAACAATTTCTTGTCCCGGTTCTCCGCCAGGGTCTTCAGGGCCGCATCGTACATCACGTCGTTGTGGAAGCCCCAGCCGCTGGCCCCCTTGTATCCCATGTTCCCCAGGTCTTCCTTGGCCAGATAATGTTCCATGCCGAACTGGGCGGGATACTCCCGGTATTCGTTGGCATAGTACCGGCTGGAAGCATTGATGAAATAGCCTTCGAAGCCGGCCTGCTGGAGGATCCGGAACAGGGACGGCTGCCGCTCGCCCGGCAGGTCCTTGTCATAGACCAGCTGGGACCGGAAGGTGGCATTGAGGCCCTGGGTGGTGGGTACGGCAGAAGAATAGTAATGATCGATCCGGGGATACTTCTTCACCAGGGAATCCAGGTAAGGCGTGGCATCCGCCGGGATGCTGGGATTGTAATGATGGAGATAATCCCTGTGGACACTTTCCAGGATCAGCATCACCACCCGGTCGTAAGCCGGCTGCTTCCGGGGTACGATTTTCTGTTTGGGCAGGATTCCCAGTTCTTCCAGAGCAGCCTTGTCCTTGTCCGACAAGGTCCGTTCCTGATATTTCCAGGGATCATGGACCACCTTGTCGGTTTTGAAGAAAGCTTTGTGGAAGAAGTTCACATTGATGGGATAGGCCACCATGGCCCGGGTGGGCTTCCGGCTTTTTTCCATATCCACTTCGATATCCAGCCCGCTCACACTGTCCGCCGCATGATAGGTCCCTTCTGCCAGCAGCACATAAGAGCCGTTGAGCCCCAGGGCGAACAGCACCACGCACAAAAGGGACCAGGGCAGGTTGGGTTTGTGGCGCCGGGGATGGACTACCCGGAACAGAGGGATGAACAGCAGCATCACGGCGGCCAGCAGCCCCAGCTGCCAGTTCTCCGTGGTGCTCAGGATCCCTTTGGCCGCATAGATGTTCAGATTGTCAAAGAGCACGCTTTCCACATGCATGGAGGTGTTCCAGAAGTAGATCCCGTCTCCCAGGATCAGGAGGCAGGTCACATAATAGGCCAGGAAGTACAGCCCCTTCATCACCCGGTTGGGCCAGTGATGATAGCACATGGCCGCCAGAAGCACCAGGACGATGTTGTTGAACAGCCCGGCCAGTACGGAAAGGACCGTCATGAACCCCGGATCCAGCTCCAGGTAGCTGACCATGAACAGGGCATCGGCCAGATACAGGGTCCCCACCACCACCACGGGGAAATACCGTTTCACCCGGTCACGGATCCGCCGGCGCTGGGCGTACAGGAACAGTGCCACCCAGGACAGGAGTAGATCCCGGAAAAAATAGTTCAGGGTATGATACCAGAATTCCGCCCAGGGAAAGGGCACGATTTCTTTCAAAAAATTCCAGCGGTAACCGGCTTCCGCCAGAAAACTCAGGAGTACGAAGACTCCGTACAGGATTTTCTTTTTCACAGTACAGCCTCTCACGAAATGAATTCCAGGGGTTTGGGCAGCAGGGCAATGGAAAGGGGTGAAGTGACCACCGCGTCTCCGTCCAGTTCAGCGGCGAATTTGCTTACATTGCAGCGGATATCCACCTGCTGGGCGGGATAGATCTCCACACTTTTGTCCAGGGTCAGCATATCCGCCGCAATCAGGGCCGTATACCGGAGAAAGTCCACGCAGCGTCCCTTGGTAAAAAGGCAGACGTGCATGGTGGGGTTGGACAGGGATCCCCCGTTCACCAGGGAGAACCGTCCGGCATAGTACCGGCTTTTGGTGACGATGACGGAGCTGGCCTGGTGCCATACCCCATCCCCGTTGATCATGACCTGAAAGCGGTATTTCCAGTTGTGGAGCAGCATCTCGTTGCCCAGCACCCGTCCGCTCTGACGCACATAAGCCAGGGTGGACAGATATTTTTTCTCTTTGGGCGTCACCTGCTGGACCACCATGGAATCCACGCCGATGCCGGCCACGGTCAGGAAGATCCGATCGTTGGCTCTCCCCAGGCACACCGGGGTGGTGACCCCTTTGGACACCCGGTACATCCAGTTGTGCACATCGGTTTTCTGCATCAGTTCCTTGGCCACCAGGTTCACCGTCCCGGCCGGATAAATGCTCACATAGGGCCAGTAGTCCTGGTCCACGCATTCTTCCACCAGAGCCCGGAGAGTCCCGTCCCCGCCGGCCACGATCACCCACTGGATCTTTTCGGCGCAGATTTTCTTTCCCACCGCCTGGGTTTCAGCAAAGGTCCCCACTTTCACATACTGGAACCGTTCCGCTCCGTACATCCGCATCAGCTGCCGGGCAATGCTTTCCACATTGCTGTGGATCCCGCTGAAAAAAGTCTGTTTCCCGGAGTTGTGGTTGTGGACCAGGAGGACCCGCTCAAATCCTTCAATATCGACTTTATGACGAAGCATGGTATCTCCACCTATTCCTTTTCTTTCTTCAGTCTGAATATATCCATTTCTTCCTTGAAAAATAATTCCAGACGGTCACCAGGGCCGAGGCCCCCACCTTGGACCCCATCACCGGCAGACCCAGGCTGCCCACGAAAAGACGCATGAGCAGCACGTTGTACACCAGGCCCAGGGTGGACACCAGGAGCACCAGGGAAAATTCCTTGCCCCGGCTGTACCGGACCCCGCTGGTGAACACCCAGATATTGGTGGCAATATAGTGGCATACCGTGGAGCATAGATAGGCCACCGCCGTGGCCAGGAGATAGTTCCATCCCCAGCGGCTGTTGAACAGATAGACCAGCCCCCACTCAAACAAAGCAGCCGTGCCCCCAATGCAAAGATAACAGAGGACACGGATCTTTTCGCTTTTGGATTTCTGCAGCATCTCAGTGCCCCATCAGCTGGACCAGCAGGATGAAGATCACTCCGGGAATGCCGAAGAATCCGGCCACCAGGGCCGTTGCAAAATGGATGGGGATGGTGACTCCGAAGATCCCTCCCAGCATATTGAACAGCCACAGCAGCACCACCCCGCAGATCCCATTCCACAGAAGCTTCAGGGACAGGGAGAACATATTGATGATCAGGAACAGGACAACCAGGGCCGCCCCGCCTGCAATCCAGATTTCCATTTATCTTGACCGCCTTTCCAGCACATGCCATCACCAGGACCGGGTCCCGGCCGGGCCATTTCAGATTTCCCGCCGGTTTTCCAAGGCCTTGTACAGAGTCAGTTCATCGGCATACTCCAGGTCGCCGCCCACCGGCAGACCATGGGCGATCCGGCTGACTTTGATTCCCGTGGGACGGATCAGTCCGGCCAGATAATTGGCCGTGGCTTCCCCTTCCACATCAGAATTGGTGGCGATGATCACTTCTTTGACCGTCCCTTTCTGGAGACGGAGCAGCAGTTCCCGGATCTTCAGCTGATCCGGCCCCACCCCGTCCAGGGGAGAGAGGACCCCATGGAGCACATGATACAGACCCTGGTAGCCCCGGGTCCGTTCCATGGCCGCCACATCCTGGGGCTGTTCCACCACACACACCAGGCTCCGGTCCCTTTTTTCGTCCTGGCAGATTTCACACAGTTCCCCTTCGCACAGATCGAAACACTGCCGGCAGAGATGGACATGATCCTTCACATCCAGGAGAGCCCGGGCCAGTTCCTCCACATCTTCCCGCTTCATGTCCAGCACATGGTAGGCCAGACGCAGGGCCGACTTGGAACCAATGCCCGGCAGACGCCGCAGCTGTTCGTGGAGCCGGGCCAGGGGTTTTACCATCCGCATGACCGGAACCGTTCCTTAAAACATCCCCGGCAGCTTCAGTCCGCCAGTCACTTTGCCCAGTTCCTTTTCCGTCATCTCGTCCACTTTCTTCATGGCATCATTGACGGCGGTGACGATCAGGTCCTGGAGCATTTCCACGTCTTCCGGATCCACTGCATCCGGAGACAGGGTCAGGCTCACCAGATTCTTGTTGCCGTTGACCACGGCCTTGACGGCTTCCCCGCCGGCCGTACCTTCCACTTCCCGTTCCTTCAGTTCATCCTGGAGACGGGTCATTTCACTCTGCATTTTCTGTACTTTCTTCAGCATGCCCTGCATGCCGTTCATTGCCATTCCACCTTTGAACATTTGGTTTCCTCCTAGTTTCCCCGCAGGGACTGTTTTTTATTCTTTATAAACTTCACCGCCAAAGACCTGCATGGCTTTTTTCACACCCTCGGGGAGTTCTCCCCTTGCTGCAGGCTTAGGAGCGGGACTTGCTGACTGGACGGACGGCGGCACTTCCGGATCAGGTTCCGGGAAGTCCTCTTCCGTCGGCGGTTCCGGAGGCAGAGGGATCTCTTCCTCCGGAGGGGGCGGCGGCTCCGGCAGCGGATCCGGCTGAGGCACCGGTTCAGGCGCCGCCGGGGCAGGCGCTGCCGCCGCATCCGTCTTTTTCCCCTGGGGCCGGTGCAGGGAGATTTCCCCTTCCTGCTGGACCACCCGGAGCCGGATGGACTGCCCCACCGCACCTTTCAGGATATCCTGGATCAGGTTCCGGAAAGCCGGCTCCTCCATCTTTTCCTTTCCATAGGCGGAGCTCACCCCCAGGAGCAGTTCCTGGTCCTGATAATCCGCCGCCCGGGCCATTTCCGCATACACCAGGAAGGTCCGCTTCCGACGCTGTTTCAGGCCCTGGAGCACCAGCTGCCACAGCTGCTGGGCCTGGGCCCGCCCGCTGCCGTCAAACTGGGGTTCTCCTTCCGGAGCAGCCGCCGGGCCCGCTTCCGGACGGGCCTCCGGCAACGGTGCAGGTGCAGGTACGGGTGCAGGTTCTGCCGGAGCCGGTGCAGGGGGTTCCTGGCTGATTTCCTGCCGGGCAGCCGCTGCCATCCGGGCAAAAGCATCCCGGACCGTTCCCCCGGTAGGGGGAGCGGAAGGTCCAGGGGTAGCCGGCACCGGTCCCTGCGGCACCGGCCGGGAAGCCGAAACCGCCTGGACTGCCGCCGGAGCAGCCGGCACCGCCGTCACAAAGGTTGGAGCGGTTCCATTGCCCTGCCGGAGGGCGGCCACCTGCTGTTCCAGACTGTCGATCCGGGCCAGGAGCGCCGCTTCCGTATTTCCCCGATTTTCGCACAGATCAAAAAGACAAAGTTCCCCCACGATTTTTTTCCGCAGGGAATATTTGCTTTCCCGGATGGCCTCATGGATCCGTTCCACACTGGCCACAATCTGGCTGGACGTGAACAGGGACGCCGTTTCTGCCAGGGCTTCCCGGGTATCGGTCAGGTAGATTTCCTGGTATTCCCGGTCCGCCTGATACAGCAGCAGCGCCCGGAAATATTCCAGCAGCTCCGCCAGGATCTGCTCCATTTCCTTGCCCTGTTCCAGCAGCTGGCCCAGGGCATCCAGGGCCCCGGAAAGATTTTTCTGGCCGATCCGGGTCACCAGTTCCCGGAGCTTTTCCCGGCCCACCAGGCCCAGGACCTGTCGGACCGTTTCCGCCGTCACCGGACTGGCCATGACACTGCACTGGTCCAGCAGGCTCAGGGCATCCCGGAGCCCCCCGTCCGCCTGGATGGCCATGAGACGCAAAGCTTCCGGTTCCGCCTGGATATGGCTGCCTTTGGCCACCTTCTCCAGGTGTTCCGCGATTTCATCCACCGTGGCCCGGCGGAAATCGAACCGCTGACACCGGGACAGGATGGTGTTCAGGATTTTCTGGGGTTCCGTGGTGGCCAGGATGAACACCACATGTTCCGGCGGTTCCTCCAGGGTTTTCAGCAGCGCATTGAAGGCGTCGGTGGTGATCATGTGGACTTCGTCGATGATGTACACCTTGTAGCGGCAGGAAGTGGGAGCAAAATACACCTGCTCCCGGAGTTTCCGGATTTCATCGATGCCCCGGTTGGACGCGGCGTCGATTTCCACCACATCCCCGCAGGTCCCCTCCGTGATTTCCCGGCAGTTGCTGCACTGATTGCAAGGATGGGCTGTGGGCCCCTTTTCACAGTTCAGGGCCTTGGCCAGGATCCGGGCCGTACTGGTCTTCCCGGTACCCCGGGGACCGGCAAACAGATAGGCATGGGAAATTCGCCCGGTTTCCAGGGCGTTGGTCAGAGCTTTCTTGATGGGCGCCTGCCCCACCAGATCGTCAAAATCCTGGGGGCGCCAGGTCCGGTACAGTGCTACGTATGCCATCGTTCCCATCCTTTCTGCAGTGCTTCTTTGCTATTATACCTTTTTTCCATGGACGCTTTCAACTGGATTCTTCTCTTTTTCAAAAAATCTCTTGACAAGGGCAGGGAAATCCGATATACTAAATCTCGCAGTTGTCGTTACGGCACTGAAAACTGAATAGCTGTCTGTCAGCAATTCAACCTGGAGAGTTGTCCGAGTGGTTGAAGGAGCACGCCTGGAAAGCGTGTATACGGGATAACCGTATCGAGGGTTCGAATCCCTCACTCTCCGCCATTTTTATCCAATCAGCCGCGTCCAGCGGCTTTTATTTTTCCGGCGGACTGCAGGAGTGGGTCCTGCGCAATGGAGGCCTGTGAACCTTGTCAGGTCCGGAAGGAAGCAGCAATAAGCGGATACCCCCATGTGCCGCAGGGGTGCCTGCCCCTGCAGCCCGCCGGGAAAATAAAGAAAAAAGGCTGTTGCCCGCGCAACAGTCTTTTTTTGTCGCGGGCCGTGACTCGCGGCCCGTGACGGGGGGTGTGAATTCTTTCACACCCCCTTTTTAGTACACTTCCAACACCTTCCCCGGATTCAGGATATCCAGCGGGTCCAGTGCTTTTTTGATGGTTTCCATCATGTACAGCTCTCCCGGATCCGCCAGCCGGGCCAGCTGTTTCACTTTTTTGGCCCCGATACCGTGTTCCCCGCTGAGCTTTCCTCCCAGAGCGTAGATGTACCGGTAGGCCTTTTCATGGAAGGCATCCAGGGCCTGCTCCCACTCCTCGTCGGACAGTTCTCCCTTCAGGATGGCAAAATGCAGGTTCCCGTCCCCGGCATGGGCCAGGGTGAACACCCGGAAGGGATATTTTTGGGCTTCAGCGGACAGTTCATCGATGGCCTGGGCGATTTTGTCCAGAGGCACCACGAAATCATCACTGGTCATGACTTTGCTCAGCACCCGGGCGGATTCCAGGCAGTTCTTCCGCAGGGTCCACACCCGGTCATCGGCCACCCGCACATCCGCTGCTCCATGGCTCCGGCACAGGTCGTCCAGCTGGACCAGCTTCCGGTCCAGGTCTTCCTCATCGAAACTTTCCAGGGTGATGATCACATAGGACCCATCCTCATAATGGCCCAGGTCCAGCCGGGAATAGTCGCTGGCGATCCGTACGAACCCGTTGTCCATAAATTCCACACTGGTGGGGTTCAGCCCCTGCCGGAGCAGCACCGGGACGATGCCGGTGGCTTTGGCCTGGTCCGTAAAGATGGCCAGTACATCGGCCTTAAAAAGAGCCTGGGGCAGCAGCTTCAGGGTCACTTCAGCAATGATTCCCAAGGTGCCTTCACTGCCAATCACCAGCTGATCCAGGCAATACCCGGTGGCATTCTTTTTGCACCGGGTCCCCAGATGGGCAATTTCCCCATTGGGCAGCACCACTTCAACGGCATGGACCTGGTCCCGGGTGGTGCCGTAGCGGACAGCCTTGTCACCCCCGGCATTGGTGGCCAGGTTGCCCCCGATCAGACAGCTGTCAGCACTGCAGGGATCCCCGGCATAGAACAGGCCTTTTTCTCGGGCGGCCTGCTGCACATCTCCGGTACGGGCACCGGCCTGGGCCCGCAGGTACATCCCTTCCGGACTCACTTCCAGGATCTTATCCAGCCGTTCCATAAGCAGCACCAGACCGCCGCACACAGGGATGGCCCCATCGGACACACTGGTGCCGCCGCTGCGGGGCGTCACCGGAAACTGTTCTGCATTGGCCAGCTTCATGATGGAAGCGATTTCTTCTGTGGAAGCCGGTGCCACCACTGCCTCCGGCCGGTGGAATTTCCGGGGATCCGTTTCCTCGTCGGTCTTGTACTGTTCCAGATGGTCCGGATCCGTCCAGACATACTTCTCTCCTACAATACTGCGCAGCTGTTCCAGGATTTCTCCAGTAATGGGGTGATAGGTTTTCATGCTTCTTTCCTTCCTTCGAGAGCCGCCGGGCCTGCGGCCGCTACAGTTTTTATGCAATAAAAAAGGCCTGTCCATCAGGACAGGTCTTTTCCATGAGCCCGGAACAGGCACCGCTGCAGACAACGGTGCCCAGAGCTGGCGGATGGAGAGGGATTCGAACCCTCGGTACCTTGCGGTACACTTGATTTCGAGTCAAGCACCTTCGACCACTCGGACACCCATCCATGAGAGTTTTATTATACCATACTTACCGCCGTGCTTTCAAAAAATCCTGCAAAATTTTCCGGCACTCTTCTTCCAGCACCCCGGCGGTTACTTCCGTCCGGAAGTTCAGGGACGGATGAGCCGGCAGGTTGAACTGGGAACCGCAGGACCCGGCGGCACTGTCCCAGGCCCCGTACACCAGCCTCCCCACCCGGGCGTTCCAGATGGCCCCGGCGCACATGGGGCAGGGTTCCAGGGTCACGTACAGGGTGGTGTCGCTGAGCCGCCAGCGCCGGAGCAGCCGGCAGGCCTGCCGGATCACCAGGAACTCCGCATGGGCAGTGGCATCCCGGTCCTGTTCCCGCCGGTTGTGATCCCGGGCCAGCACCTGTCCATCCCGGACCAGCACGGCCCCCACGGGTATCTCTCCCTCCCGGGCCGCCTGCCGGGCTTCCTCCAGGGCCATTTCCATGAAATGCACATCCCTCTGCCCGGCAAGGCTGTTTCCTGCATTCTGCACCATCTTGTTTTCTCCTTTTCCCCCCATCAGTGATGTGACGGGCTGCCCGGCGCGCAGCCCCTGGGGTTCCCATTCACACAGGCAACAATCTGCCTGCAAATTTGATCCGGCCGCAGCAACCCCTTCTCCTACTCCCTCTTGGTCAGTTTGTGCAGATCATAGGGCGTATCCTGGTACACCACGTTCAGCCAGTTCAGGTAGAACAGATGGGCGTAGCTGCACCATTTGAACAGCGGTTCCTGGGTGGTGTCGTCGGTAGGATAGTAATGTTTGGGCAGGGATGGATTCAGTCCCTTGTCCCGGTCCCGGACGTATTCATCCCGCAGGGTCATCCGGTCGTATTCAAAATGGCCCATGACGAAGATCCGGCGCATATCGGCAGTGGCACAGATGTTGATGCCGTTTTCCACGCTGCGGCTGAGCACCTGGAGATCCGGCGTACTGTACACTTTGGCGTCGTCCACCGTGGTGTACCGGGACTGGGGAATGAAGTACCGGTCGTCGAAGCCCCGGAGCAGCGGATGGTTCCGGACCGTGAGGCCGTAGGGATAGATGCCGCAGAGCTTCTGGGGGAACATTTTCTTGGGCACATCATAATAATAGTACAGACCGGCCTGGGCGCCCCAACAGTAATGGAGTACGGAATACACGTGGGTCCGGGCCCATTCCAGATACTCCTCGATTTCCCCCCAGTATTCCACCTCTTCAAATTCCATTTTCTCCACCGGCGCCCCTGTAACGATGAGACCGTCGTAATACCGGTCCTGGACATCGCTGAATTCCAGATAGGCGGATTCCAGGTAGGAATTGTCCGTGTGGGTCCCCACCCGGCTCACCGGCCGGCAGAAGTCCACTTCCAGCTGCAGGGGGGAATTGCCCAAAAGGCGCAGCAGCTGCAGTTCTGTGGGCTTTTTCAGGGGCATCAGGTTCAGGATCAGGATTTTCAGGGGACGGATGTCCTGGGTCATGGCCCGGTCATTGTCGATGGTGATGATATTCTCTTCCCGCAGCTTTTCCTTGGCGGAAAGATGGCTGTCGATTTTGATTGGCATAACGATCACTCCTTTGTTTTTCCATAAAAAAAGCTTCCGTCCCTGCAGGGACGAAAGCATCGTGGTACCACCCGGCTTCGCCTGGCATGCCAGGCCTCTCGAGCACACGCCAAAGCGGATGCTCCAGTGCTGTAACGGGCACCCCCGGATGACCTACTGCTGTTCAATCATCTGCTCCAAGGCCATGTTCCCCTTTTTCGCCGCACTTCCTTGCACCAGGATGGAAGCTCTCTGTGCCGGCCTGCCAAGGGTACTCTTCTTTTCATTGCAGGTATGTCTATCAAATTGCTTACAATTTAGCACAGAACTTTTTTTTCGTCAAGAGGGAACCCCCTTGCCAACTTTTCTTTTTCGCCGTATACTGGGGACAGATTATTTTTGTTGTTTTAACAACGGAGGCAAAATATGGATACTGCATTTCTGGCCAAAACGGCCCTGTTCAAAAATGTTCCCCCGGAAGAGATCCAGGTCCGGATGCACTGTCTGGGCGGCGTGGTCCGTTCCTATGAAAAAGGATCCTACATCCATTATGCAGGGGATGTGGTCCATACCGTAAGCATGGTCCTTTCCGGAAAGGTCATCATCGAGAACGACGACCTGTGGGGGAACCGGAACCTGTTGGGGCAGATCGGCCCCGGGGAACTGTTTGCGGAAGCTTACGCCTGTGCGGAAAATGAACCCCTGCTGATCAACGTGCTGGCGGCGGAAAACACCACCGTGCTGATGATGGATCTGTCCAAAGTATTTCATACCTGTTCCCGGAGCTGCCCCCAGCACCAGCAGATCAGCGACAACCTGCTCCACATCCTGGCCCGGAAGAACCTGTCCCTTTCCCGGCGGATCCTCCACACTTCCTCCAAATCCATCCGGGGACGGGTCCTGTCCTACCTGTCCTTCCTGGCCGCACAGCAGAAAAAGAAGATCATCACCGTCCCTTTCAACCGGCAGCAGATGGCGGATTATCTCAGCGTGGACCGGAGTGCCCTCAGCAATGAGCTGAGCAAGATGCAGAAGGAAGGGATCCTGGAATACCACAAGGAAAGCTTCAAGCTGCTGAAGGAGGAATGAGGGCTGACAATGGTCAATGGCCGATGGAAGCCGGTTTGCAGCCGGCTCTGAATGAAATAAAGGAGTATGCCTGCTATGGAACAAATGGAACTGACGGGGGAGATTCTGCCGGGGATCCCGGTGGAGGTCCATCCTTTTCCCCCTTTTCTGCCGGAAACTGCCCGGGTGCTGATCCTGGGCACCTTCCCTCCTGCTGCGGAAAAACGGGCCATGGATTTTTACTATCCCAATTTCCAGAACGATATGTGGCGAATCCTGGGAATGGTGTATTTTTCTGACCCGGACCATTTCCGGAAAGGGATGGAAAAAGCCTTTGATCCGACGAGAATCCGACTCTTCCTGGCGGAAACGGGCATTGCCCTGGGGCCCACGGTACTCCGGGCCCAGCGGGAAAAGGGCAATGCCTCGGACAAATTCCTCCATGTGGTGGAGGAAGCCTCCCTGGCCGCCATGCTCCGGCAGATTCCCCATTGCCGGCTGCTGATCACCACGGGAGAAAAAGCCACGGAAATCGTCCTGCACCAATGCACCAATCCCCCCAAACTGCCCCGGACCGGCACTTCCGTTCCCATCACCCTGGACGGCCGGGACCTGCTGCTGTCCCGGCTCCCCTCCACTTCCCGGGCCTATCCCATGAAGTTGGAGAAAAAGGCGGAGATGTATAAGGAGGTGCTGCTGCAGGCAGCACCTCCGGACGCGGGCCTCGGGTCACGGGGTGCAGGCCTGGACGTTTAGACCGTTTGTTTTTCCTGCAAGAGGGTAAGACAAAATCCAACAGAATCTGTAAAGCCAGATTTTCGCTTTGTACCAACAAGCCCGCGACTCATGGCTCGCGACTCGTGACCAAAGGGGCTGTGGAGAAATGAATTTTCTCATTTCTCCACAGCCCCTTTTTTGATGTCCACAACTACGATTTCCGGTTTGGGCCCGGTGCGGACCGGGACGCCCCAGAGGCCATAACCGCTGGAAACGGTAGCCAGCATATTTTCCACTTCTTCCGAACCGTAATCCAGGAAATACATTTTCCGGGTGATCAGCCGGTTGGGTGCCATCTGTCCGGCATGGGTATGGCCGGCAAAGTACAGGTCATAGCCCCTGGATGCCGCTTCCGGGATCCGCCGGGGTTCATGTTCCAGGAAGATGTTGAATTTCCCCGGTTCCGGACTGTATTCCGCCCGCCGGTTCCCGAACAGATAATCATCCATCCCGGTCAGGCTCAGCCAGCCGTTCACGGACTTGTTCTCGTCCACGGCGAACCGGATCCCATCCTGTTCCAGGAAGGACCGTTCCACCACTCCGGACCCCAGCCGTTTGTCATGGTTCCCGAAAACAGCATAGACCCCATCCTGGCTCCGGAGATTCCGGAGGGTTTCCAGGCTGCCTTCCTGGAGCACAAAGGGCAGGTCTCCGTCCACCATGTCCCCGCCCAAAAGGACCAGATCCGGCTGCAGCCCGTTGATCCGGCGGACCAGGTTCTCTCCGTAGGAAGTCCCGAAAAGCCCGCCGAAATGGAGATCGGACACAAACACAATCCGGTAGGGACCGGGAACAGGTTTATCCGTCACATACTCCATTTTCCGGACCACCGGGTGAAGGGCCTGCCAGCAGCCGGCCGCCACCAGGAGCACCGTACCGGCAAAAAGCAGCCGGGCCGCCCGGGGTGCCAGAAACGGCCAGTGACCCAGCTTCCCCACCAGGAGAGCAGCCAGGAACACCAGGGCTCCCAGTACTGAGTAATACAGGAATCCCATCCACAGTCCCCCGGCCCAGGCCAGAAAACGGAGCAGATTCCTTGGCACGGCATTCAGGAACACATTGCTGAACACAAAACAAAGAGGCATCCCCAAAAACAATCCCAGAGTCCACCAGGACCGGAGAAAAGAAAGCCCGGTCCTGTACATGGCCCAGATGGCTGAGGACCCACCCAGGCCCACCAGGAGCATTGTCAGGAAGAAAGATTTCAAAGCATGCTCATCCCTTTAAAAAAAAGTTTTCCCCGCCCAGAAAGACACACTGGCCGCCAGAAGGCCCAGGGTGTTCTGGAGCAGCAGGTACAAAAAACCCGTCAGATGATCCCCATGGAGAAAGAAGTGCAGTCCCTCCTTGATAAAGGAAGAAAAGGCCGTAAAGCCGCCGATAAACCCCCAGTACAGCAGCATGGCCCACCGGGGATGAGGAAACTTCGTATACAGGAAGGCGGCAAAAAAGCCCACCAGGATGCACCCGAAGGTATTCACAAAAACCATTTCCCAGGGGAAATGGTTGCTCCACACCCCTTTCAGGGCCGCGGCCACCAGGTATCTGGCCACGGACCCCAGGGCACCTCCCAGGGCCACATAAATCAGCAGCAATGCATCTTCTTTCCACATCATAAACTTATCCCCCTCATAGTAACAAACAATAAGATCACGCCTCCCAGCTGCACCCTTTTTCCCTGGATTTGAAAAAACGGGCGCTGAATCCATTCCCAGCGTCCTTCTAGATAATATGATAGTAAAAACCGTTTATTTTGTCAATTCATTGGAATATAACGGAAATGAATTCTTTATCTTCCGTTTCCCGTCTTTTCCGATGGTTTCAGGACTTTTCTGCCGGAAACATTGCACCAATCCGGGGACAAAGGTATAATGACAGTATTATGAAAGAAAATAAAATTCCCTTTAAACTCAAAGAAAACATTGAACTGACCATCACCGGATTGGGCAGCTCAGGCGAAGGAGTGGGCAAAGTCAGCGGCTTTACCTTCTTCGTCCCTGGTGCCCTGCCCGGGGAACGGATCCAGGCCCAGGTGACCCTGCTGAAAAAAAGCTACGGCCAGGCCCGTCTGCTGAAGCTGCTGGTTCCCTCCCCGGACCGGGTGAAGCCCCCTTGTCCGGTGTACGCCCAGTGCGGCGGCTGCCAGCTCCAGCATCTGTCCTATCCGGCCCAGCTGGCCCTGAAACGCCAGACCGTGGTAGATGCCATGGAACGGATTGGCCACTTTACCAAACTCAGCGTCCAGGAAACCCTGGGAGCGGAAGACCCCTGGCATTACCGGAACAAGATGCAGGTGCCGGCGGCCCAGGGACGGAACCATACCCTGGCCATCGGCTGCTATGCCCAGGGCACCCACCGGGTCATTGACGTGAAGGACTGCCTGATCCAGCAGCAGGCCAACAACCGGATCGTCCAGGTGGTCCGGTCCTGGATGGAAAAATACCGGATCCCGGCCCTGGAAGAAGATGCCCGCCGGGGCATCGTCCGCCACATTATGGGACGGGTGGGGGTCCAGACCGGAGAAGTCATGGCCGTGCTGGTGACCAACGAGCCCCAGGTCCCCCATCTGAAGGACCTGACGGCCCTGCTCCGCCAGGAAATCCCCGGCTTCACCACCCTGGTCCAGAACCTCAACACCCGGCACACCAATGTGATCATGGGACCAAAGAACAAAGTCATCTGGGGTCCCGGGGTAATCCACGACCGGCTGGGGAAATTCACCTTCACCATCTCTCCCCATTCCTTCTTCCAGGTGAACACCCTCCAGGCGGAAAAACTCTACGAAACCGCCCTTCAGTATGCGGCGCTTACGGGAAAGGAGAAGGTCATCGACGCATACTGCGGTACCGGCACCATCACCCTGTTCCTGGCCCAGAAGGCAAAACGGGCCCTGGGCATCGAAATCGTGGAACCGGCCATTCGGGATGCCCGGCAGAACGCCCGGGACAACCAGGTGTCCAATGTGGACTTTTTATGCGGGGATGCGGCCAAGGAAATGCCGGAACTGGTCCGGCAGGGCAGCCGTCCGGACGTGGTGGTCCTGGATCCTCCCCGGGCCGGCTGTGAACAGCGGGTGCTGGAGGCCATTGCCAAAGTCCGTCCCCAGCGGGTGGTGTATGTTTCCTGCAATCCGGCCTCCCTGGCCCGGGATGCAGCCATTTTGCGGGACAAAGGGTTCGTGGTCCGGAAAGTCCAGCCTGTGGACATGTTCCCCCACACCAGCCATGTGGAAACCGTCTGTCTGCTGACGCTGCGGTAAAGGGGCTGTTGCAGGTGAACTGCACCACCCCCTTTGTCTAGGGGCAGCAAAGCTGCCCGTCACTTGTCACTGGCTGAAGGATAAAATTTGCAAGCAAATTTTTGAATGTACAAAATCGGTTTTTTACTGATAAAATCATTGCTTCTATTTTCCGTACATTCTTGGTTTTATATTATCTGGGGAACCCGCAGCCCGGGTTCCTTCCAGTGTCTAGTGACCAAAGACAAGTGACTAGTGACATGAGACCATTGACCGGGGGTGTGAATTTTTTCACATCCCCTCTTTATTTCACACCATTGCACTATGATTTATAATGTGTTATCCTTTTTCTATTCCATTTCACAGCACACAAAGGAGGAATCCGTCCATGACGCAGATTTCTGAAACCGCCAAAGAGAAGCTCCGCAGCCAGTTCCCGGTCTTCCAGGAAGCCGCCCGGGCTTTCTATGCCAAAGAACTGGCGCCCGGCAAATACAAGGGAACTTCGGGGAAATTCGGTTCCTACGGAGAACGAGGGGCCAACAGCAGCATGCTCCGGCTGCGCTTTTCCGGAGGTGCCATCAGCCAGGCCCATATGGCCTTCCTGGCTCAGGCCATCGACAAATACCACATCACCCTGGCCCACTTTACCACCGGGGAAGCCCTCCAGCTCCATCACCTCCAGGAACAGGAAGTGCTGGGACTGTATCAGGACTGCTTTGAAGCCGGCATCTACTGCGCAGGTGCCGGCGGGGACAATCCCCGGAACATTACTGCCAGCCCGCTCCACGGAGTGGAACCGGGGGAACCCTTTGACATGACCCCGGTCATCCGGGCTGCGGCCAATTTCGTCATCAGCCTGATTCCGGAACTGAAGCTGCCCCGGAAGTACAAGATCAGCTTCTCCAACGGCATCGACAACGAAGGCCATGCCACCTTCAAGGATCTGGGCTTCGTAGCCCGGCCCGGCGGCACCTTCGATGTGTATGCCGGCGGCGGCTTCGGCGTCAACGGCAGCCGGTTCGGGGTACTCATCGACAGCCAGGTGGATCCCCGGGAGCTGTCCCGGTACATTCTGGGCTATGCCCGGGACGTGTACATGAAATACGGGGATTATGAGCACCGTGGCACGGCCCGTTCCCGTTTCATCCTGACGAAAATGGGGGAAGACGCCTTCCGGACCGCCGTCCGGGATGCTGTCCGGAAAGCCCGGGAAGAAGGGATTCCCCAGCTGGAACTGGAACCCATCCCTGCCCTGTCCAAAACCGGGAAGGATGACCGGGTCCTGGCGGATCCCCGGATCCGCAGCCAGAAACAGGAAGGGCTGTACTATGTGGAATACAAGCCCCTGGGCGGCGTCCCCAATATGGAAGTGTTCCGGCAGCTGCTGGGTGCGGCCTCTCAAATGGAAGGAGCCCAGCTGCGGCTCAACGCGGATGAGACCTGCTACATCATCAACCTGACGGCGGAGGAAGCCCGGAAGGTGGCGGCCCTGACGGAAACAGACACTGCCCGTACGGCTTTCGAACACTCTGTCAGCTGCATCGGCGCCACTGTCTGCCAGCAGGGCCTGTGCGATTCCCACGGGGCCCTGGCCCGGATCGCCGCTTTCCTGAAGGAACAGGGTGCGGATACCCGGTATCTGCCCAAATGCCATTTTTCCGGCTGCCCTTCCACCTGCACCGTCCAGTCCCTGGCGGCCCTGGGCTTCCGGGGAGCCTTCACCCTGGTGAACGGGGAACGGGCCAGCGCCTTCCAGGTGTATGCCGGCGGCAGCTACGCCTACGGGAAAGAAAAGATCAGTGAACCCCTGGCGCTCATTGCCACTGCCCGGCTGCCCCAGTTCTTCCTGGAGCTGAACGGGATCCTGCTGGAAGCGGCCCAGCCTTTCACCCAATGGTATCCGGATCATGAAGAAGATTTCCTAGCCCTGCTGAAGAAATATGCGTGACAGCCTCTTTGGTCGCGGGTCATGAGTCGTAAGTCGCGGGCTTGTTGGTACAGGCCGAAGATTCTGCTTCTCAAATTCCATTTGATTTAGTCTTAGGCGACCCGTGACCCGCAGCCCGCAACCGGGGGTGTGAATTTTTCACACCCCCTTTTTGTTCATCTTTTTTTCTCTTTTCTGCCTTATTTATTCTTCATCTTGGATCTATGATGTATAATCAGTATTCTATGCATCACAGAAAGGCAGTCTAGCTATGCGTTTTCTCTGGAATTTCATCAAATACCTGGTATTCCTGACCCTGCTCCTGCTTCTGGGCCTGGGAGTCTATGCCGGGAATACCGCCTACACCCAGTTGTTCTCCCAGCCCTGGGACAAGCTGCTGGCCATCGAGAATCACCGGAATGATCTGGACACCATCCACGCCCTGGAGCGGAAATACGGCTGGCAGCGGGTGGCCGTCACATCCAAAGACAGTACCCGGCTCCAGGGGACCTATATGGAAAACCCTTCCGGCAGCCACAAAACCGTGATCCTGCTCCACGGACTGTACCAGAACCGGACCATGTGCGTCCCCTATGCCAGGATCTATCTGTCCCGGGGATACAATGTGCTGATGCCGGATATCCGGGGACACGGGGAAAGCGGCGGCAGCACCAATGACTGGGGTGTCCACGATCCTGATGACATGGACAGCTGGGTGGCCCTGCTCCGGCAGCAGGATTCCCAGGTTTCCATCGGGTTCCACGGCATTTCTCTGGGGGCCGCCATGAGCCTGATTTATGCCGGCACCCCCCAGGGCAGGGGCATGGCCTTCTATGTGGCGGACAGTTCCTATGGCAATGTATTGGAACTGGGCCAGGAAAAGCTCATGAACTACACCGGGGACCAGCGTCTCTTGGCAGGGATGGAAGTACTGGAACCCTTCTTCCAGTTGTCCATGTATTACCATACCCGGAAGACCCTCCGGGATGTGGACCCTGCATCCTGCGTCCAGCGGATGACCGCTCCGGTGCTGTTTCTCCACGGGGATGTGGACCGGCTGATCCCGCCCCATATTGCGGAAGAACTGATGACCCGCTGCACCAGTCCCACCAAAAAGCTGGTCTATTTCGAAGGCTCCGGCCACGCCAATGAAATTATGGACAATCCCCGGGGCTATGACCGGGTGGTGGGGAATTTTCTGGAGAGCCTGTAAAAAAGGTGTGAAAAAATAGTTTTCACACCCCCTGTCAAAAAAAGGGGATATGAAAAAATGATTCTTCATTTTTTCATATCCCTTTTTTCACGGTTTCGGCAGCAGCAGGCACCAGAACAGGATGGTGAACATGCTCAGCAGAGTGGAGAGCACGGTGAGTTTGGTGGCAAAAGGCGCGTCGCTGCCGTACCGGGCGGCAAAGATGGCGGTGGTGGCCCCGGCAGGCATGCCGGTCATGAGCACCGCAATCCCAGTGGCCACCGCATCCAGTCCCAGGGCGGCGCTGACGCCCCAGGCCAGCCCGGGCAGCAGGATCAGCCGCAGGATGCTGTACAGGATGCTGTCCCGGTTGAAGATGGTCAGAAGGGGCACGTCCGCCAGGATGGTCCCTACAATGAACATGGTAATGGCCGCATTGCAGCCTCCGATGTACCGGATGGTCATGTCCAGGAACGCCGGCGGACGCCACTGGGTCAGGATCAGCAGGATCCCGATGTACACGGCAATCAGACAGGGATGGGTCAGCACCTTTTTCAGGACTTCTTTCCGGCTTTCCTGCCGGGCCATGAAATACCCGGTGCCCACGGACCACATGACCAGCCGCAGCGGGATCAGGAACACGGACGCATAGAACAGTCCCAGGTCCCCATAGACCCCTTCCGCCACCGGATAGCCCAAAAAACCGCTGTTAGACACCAGGGTTCCGTACTGGAGCACTTTTTTCCGGGTATCCGGATACCGGTTGAAGAGAAAATGGTTCAGGATCATAAAGAGGAGCTGGAGAACTGCACCGGCCGCCAGGATCCGTCCGCAGGTGAGGAAAATGTTTCCCTCGAAGGGCATCAGACAGGATTTGATGATGTTGCAGGGAATGATTACATAGACGCACACATCGCTGAGACACCGTTTCCCCGGTTCATCCACAATATTCTTTTTCCGCAGGAACAGTCCGATCAGGATCAGCAGGAACAGGGACAGCTGGAGATTCCCCAAACGATAGATATCCACGCTTCCGCCTCCTTAGGACAGTTTCTTCAGAACCCACCGGGCCGCCATATCGTAGAGCCCCGTGGGCAGCAGGGCATGGGCCAGGAGCAGCAGCCAGGCATCTCTGCCGCACAGGTACCGGGCCTGGGGCTGGGAGGCATTGGCCGCCAGGAATACGGTCCGGGCCACATCCTGGGGACTGGTCAGCCACTTTTTGTCATAGAGCCGGTGGAGTCCCCGAGCCAGTCTGGCGCCCCATTGGGCATAGGGACCCCGCCGGGACACATCCGCCAGATGATCGGCGGCAATATGGCCCCAGGCGGTACGCACCAGCCCCGGTTCCACCAGGCAGACCTTTATCCCCTGTCCGGCGGTTTCCATCCGCAGGGCATCACTGAGGGCTTCCAGGGCATATTTGCTGGCATGGTACCACCCTCCGAAAGGAGCGGGGATCCGTCCGGCAATGGAAGAAACCATGATGATCCGACCCCGGTGCTGCCGGCGGAACAAAGGCAGCACCATCCGGGTGAGACGGATGGCCCCGAACACATTCACATCCAGCTGATGCTGGGCTTCGGCCAGGGGCACATCCTCCACTGCCCCGCAGGATCCATACCCGGCATTGTTGATCAGAATGTCCAGGGTCCCATGCTGGTTCAGGATCTGCTGGAGGGCATTCTGGCAGGAATAGTCCTTGGTCACATCCAGCACCAGAGGGATCACCCCGTACCGGGACAGAGACTGGAGTTTATCCAGCCGCCGGGCGGCTCCGTACACCACATGGCCGGTTTTGGCCATGAGGATGGCGGTTTCCCGTCCAATTCCGCTGCTGGCCCCGGTGACCAGCACCACCTGCTGTTCCATGGTATTCCCCCCTTCCTATGCCTTGTCCCGTACTTCCGGATAGGGCCGTACCGGAGGCTGATTCTTTCCATGCTCTCCCAGGTTCTTCCCCATCCAGATCATGTGGTACCAGCGGTTGAACTTGTACCCGCAGTTTTTGAAGATGCCCACCGGTTCAAAGCCCAGATGGGCATGGAACTGGGCACTGTTGAAATCCAGGTATTCGTCCGGCTGTTCCGGATACCCGATGCAGGCGTACACATCCAGGATTCCCATTTTTTTCAGGGCTTCCAGAAGTGCTCCATACAATTTCTTTCCCAGACCTTTCTTCCGGAGATGGCGGTCCACATAAATGCTCAGTTCCGCCGACCAGTCATAGGCCGGACGCCCCACAAAGGAACCGGCATAGGCATAGCCCAGGACCCGGCCGTCCTCTTCCGCCACAAAATAAGGATAACGTTCCCGGGTATGGGCGATCCGCCGGCGGAATTCCTCCACACTGGGCACCTGGTATTCAAAGGTGATGACGGTGCTTTCCACATAGGGTGCATAGACGGAACGGATGGCGGCAGCATCCTCCACCGTGGCTTCCCGGATAATCATATTGCTCATGGGTATTCCCCCTGTTTTTATAAGATGATGATTTTATTAT
Organism: Acidaminococcus fermentans DSM 20731; assembly: GCF_000025305.1. NCBI lineage: Bacteria > Bacillati > Bacillota > Negativicutes > Acidaminococcales > Acidaminococcaceae > Acidaminococcus > Acidaminococcus fermentans. The sequence goes on from NC_013740.1 coordinate 1,923,669, forward strand.
AGGGCATTTTCTGGAGAAGGGGCAAATATTTCCATTTTTATTCCCTCCGGCACTCAGTTTTTTCTGAGACTGGCATTCTTTCCAGAAATACGATATGATAGTAAAAAACACAGTTGGCGGAAAATTCTGTATCCATAAGGGAGGTCTTTCCATTGATCAATCATATTGCTGCCATTTCTTTCAGTCCCACCGGCCGGACGGAAACCCTGGTCCGGGAATTCGGGAAACAGCTGGCCCAACGCTTCCAGGAGGAAGGCGTGACCCTGGACTTCCATTCCTTCACCCTGCCCAAAGACCAGGATACCCTCCATTCTTTCGGTCCCCATACCCTGGTGGTTTTCGGCATGCCCACCTATGCGGGACGGATTCCCAACAAGGCCCTGCCTTTTGTCCAGAAGCTGTTTTCCGGGGATCCGGACCGGAAGACCCCTGCGGTGGCTCTGGTCACCTTCGGCAACCGGAGCTATGACAGTTCCCTTACGGAACTCCGGGATGAACTGGAAAAGAAGGATTTCCTGGTCTTTGCCGCCGGTGCCTTTGCGGCTCCCCATGCCTTTGCCGCCATTGGCCGGGAACACCCTACGGAAGAAGACCGGGCCCGTTTCCGGGAGCTGCTGGACCGGACGGAAGCCCGGCTCCGGAGCGGAAAACCCCTGGAGCGGGTCGTGATCAAGGGAGATGCCCCGGTGGCTCCCTACTACATTCCCCTGGGAGAAGACGGCCAGCCGGCCAAATTCCTCAAGGCCAAACCCAAAACGGACCTGACCCGATGCGACCACTGCGGAAAATGCGCCAAAGTCTGTCCCATGGGGTCCATCAATCCGGACAACACCGATGAAGTCCCCGGCATCTGCATCAAATGCCAGGCCTGCATCCAGTACTGTCCCCAGGGAGCCAAATATTTCGATGATCCCCGGTTCCTGTCCCACAAGGCCATGCTGGAAAAGAGTTATCAGCGGACGGCAGGATCGGAAGTATTTTAAAAAGGGTGCTGCTGACGCAGCACCCCTTTTGTCGCGACCCGCAACCGGAGCATATTGCCTCCGCAATATGCTCCTTACTTCATCCAATACACCCGATGATCTTTCCGCAGGGGAGCCACAGGGATATCCCCTTCCACATAGCCCACCACGCAGTGACCGATGCCTTCATATTCCCCGGTGATGCCCAGGGTCTTCAACAGGGCCCTGCCTTCCGGCCGGTCGAATTCTTCCTTGGCCCGGTGGATCCAGCAGCTGCCCAGACCCAGGGAATGGGCGGCCAGCATCAGGTTCCCCATGACCAGGGACCCGTCATACACCGCCGTGGGCCGGGCTTTTTCCGCCAGGACCACCAGCACAGCAGGCGCTCCGTAGAAGGGATCGAAATCCGGGGTCCAGCCGCCGATCTCACAGTTCAGTCTGCTCAGCCGCTTCACCATGGCCGGATTGGTAATGGCCAGGATGATGGTATCCTGACTGCCCCGTCCGCTGGCTGCATAAAGGCCGGCTTTGACGATTTCCCGCAGGTCCGCTTCCGGTACCGGGTCCGGTTTGAAACTGCGGATACTCCGGCGCATCTGCATGGCTTCCAATACTTCATTGTTCATACTATCCACTCCTTTTTTCTCTCTGCTGTCATGATACCATATCCCACGGGTTCCGGGTCCTTCTGCCCCGAAAAGTTCAAAACTTTTTCCTTTGACATTTCTCACGGGATATGACATAGTAAAAAGATAGAGTCGATGCAGATCCTGAGGAAAAAAGGAGGAACCTTTGATGAAACTGTTATCCAAAATCCGGGCAGCCGGTCTGTCCCTGCTGCTGGTCCTGTCCGCCGGCTCCCTGGTCCAGGCAGCCTCACCCGTGGACAAAGCCGTGGTGAAAGACCTGGTCCGCTCCCAGAGCGTCATGGCCAAAGAAAAATACATCCAGTATGAAATGAAGGGCACCCTGTTCAGCCCCATCGGTGTGGGGAACCTGACCCTTACCGGGAATGGGGTGGAAGAAACGGACAAAAAGAATACCCGGATGGAAAAACTCAGCGGGGATCTTCATGGCACCGGGGAACTGACCCTGCTCACCGGCCAGCAGACTGTAAGCCAGCCCATCGATGGCTATTTCTTTGCAGAAAAGGGCCAGCTGACCCAGTATATCAACAGCGGCAAAGGCTGGGCCAAAACGGTCCGTCCCTACACCCTGCCTCTCCTGCCCGATCCGGATGGGAAAAAGGCGGAAAAAGAACTGCTCCAGTACCTGTCTTCCGCCAAAGTCGCCAAGGAAACCAGCCGGGAAAAGACCCTGGAACTCACCCTGGACGGCCAGAAGCTGGCTCAGAAACTGGCCAGTGATCCGGAATTCAAAAAGCAGAAGGATGGAGAACGGATCCAGGCCCTGGTGGCCCAGGTGAAGGAAGTCCCCTACACCGTAGTGTTGGATAAAAAGACCTGGCGGGTAAAACGGCTGGGTATGGATCTGACCCCGGTGCTCCAGACGGCCGGAGGGTATTTCCTGGATGCCGCCGCCAAAGCCAAAAAGATCTCCCCGGAGCAGCAGCAGATGTTCACCAGCCTGCTGGGCAGCTCCACCCTGGTGTTCGCCTTCCAGTTCGACTATCAGCAGGGCAAGGATGTGACCCTGCCGGAAGCGGTGGCAAAAGCGGCCAAAACGGAGGAATAAAAAAGCTGTTTCAAAATCAATTTGCAAAAATTGATTTCCATCGGCTGCTGACAGCTGACCGTTGACAGCTGACAAAAAAAAGATGTGAAAAAATGAGAAATCATTTTTTCACATCTTCTTTTTTTATCTTTTCAACGTTCCTTCCGATTGGGCCACGATGACTGCCGTTGCCGCATCCCCTACGATGTTCGGTACGCAGCGGGCCATGTTCAGGATCCGGTCGATGCCGGCCAGGAGGCCGATGGCTTCCATGGGCAGGTTCACGGAGCTGAGCACGATGGTCAGCATCACCAGACCGGAGCCGGGGATCCCGGCGGTACCGATGGAGGCCAGGGTGGCCGTCAGCATGATCATCACCTGCTGGGTGAAGGTCAGATCCACCCCGAAGATCTGGGCCGTGAACACCACTGCCACCGCTTCATAGATGGCCGTTCCGTTCATGTTCATGACCGCTCCGAAGGGAATGACGAAATTGGCGGTTTCCTCATCCACGCCCACTTTCTTCACACAGGCCAGGTTCAGCGGGATGGTGGCCACACTGGAACAGGTGGCAAAGACGAACGTGATGGCTTCCTTCATGTTTTTCAGGAACTTCACCGGACTCACCCGTCCGCAGACCCCCACCATCAGGACAGCCTGGACCACCAGCAGATACACCACCGCACACAGGTACATGGCCCCGATGGTCTTGATGTACGGAATCAGGATGGCCGTTCCGTTCTTACCCACCACAGAAGCCATCAGCCCCAGCACCCCGTAAGGAGTGAATTCCAGAGCCATGTTGGTGATTTCCTTCATCACTTCCTGGCCGGCCCGGCAGCAGTCCAGCAGGGCCTTGCCCTTATCGCCCAGTTTCAGCAGGGCGAAGCCCATGATCAGGGCAAAGAAGATGATCTGGAGCAGGTTCTGTTTGGCCAGAGAGGCAAAGATGTTCACCGGGATGATGTTGATCACCGTATCCAGCATGGAAGCCGGTGCCTGTCCCTTGGGCTGGGGCGCTGCCACATTGCTCAGTTCCACCCCGGCACCAATGTTCATCATGTTGCTTACCACCAGACCCAGCACAATGGCCAGGGCCGTGCTGACCAGAAAGATGATGACGGTTTTGATGCCGATCCGGCCCAGACGCTTGCCATCCCCTACATCCGCCGCAGCACAGACCAGCAGGGTGAACACCAGCGGTGCCACCACCATGGTCAGCAGGTTGGTCAGGATGGTCCCCAGCGGCTTCAGTACCTCGGCACGGGGCCCCAGGACCAGGCCCAGGACAATGCCCAGGACGAAGCCGATCATGATCCGGGTAAACAGACTCAGGCGATTCCACGGTTTAAAAATAAAGCCCATTTTCTATTCCGCTCCTTTCCTGCCCGTCCATCAAACGAACCGGCACACATGGTCCACGGCGATGTCCGAGAATCCATAAGCTTCCGCTTTGGTCATTCTGCCGTTGCACACATCCTGGATCACCTGGAGCATCTCTTTGCCGCATTCCTTGAAGGTCTTTTCTCCCCGGACAATGGCGCTGACATCCACATCCATGTTGTCTTCCATTTTCTGGTAGGTCCGTTCGTTCCCGGTGACCTTGATGACCGGTACAATGGCATTGCCGGTAGGCGTCCCTCTGCCGGTGGTGAAGATCACCGCATTGCAGCCCCCTGCCACCATGGAGGTTACGGAAGAAATATCATACCCGGCGGTATCCATCACAATGGCTCCCTGGCAGGACGGCCGTGCAGCCTGTTCCAACACTTCCACGATGGGACGGGTACCCCCTTTCCGGATGCACCCCAGGCTCTTTTCATCCAGGGTGGACAGACCGCCTGCCTTGTTCCCCGGCGTGGGCTGTCCGGCCCGGCAGTCCTGTCCGGCTGCCATCAGGTGAGCTTCATAGTCTTTGCAGATCTGGATGATCTGGTTGTGGATATGGGGAGTGGCCGCCCGTTTGGCCAGCACATGTTCCGCCCCGATCCATTCAATGGATTCACTCATAATGGTGGAAGCCCCCAGGTCCACCAGCAGGTCACTGAGTTCCCCCACAGCCGGGTTGCTGGCAATCCCGCTGGTGGCGTCAGAACCCCCGCATTCGATTCCCAGCAGCAGGTTGGAGATATCGCACAGTTCCTTCTGCTGCTTGCCGGCTTCCGCCGCCATTTCACGGGCAGCCCGTACGGCCTTTTCAATGGTCTTCAGGGTGCCCCCTTCGTCCTGGATGCCAAAGGATACCACGGGCTTGGAAGTCATGCTCTGGATTTTTTCCTTCAGTTTCAGGTGGGGAACCGTTTCGCACCCCAAACCGATGATCACCACCCCATACACATTGGGGTTGCAGGCAAACCCGGTCAGCACTTTCTGGGACATGGCGGTATTGGCAGCCACATCGGAACAGCCGGTGTTGAACACGATATTCACAGCACCCCGTACCTGGCTGGCCACGATCCGGGCCGTTTCACTGCCGCAGGCGCAGGTGGGAAGGATCAGTACATGGTTGCGGATGCCCGCTCTGCCTTCTTTTCTTTTATATCCCCAAAATTCCATGATGTTCACTCCTTATTCTTTGACAAATTCCTGTTCGTAGTCTCTCGGCACACTGAAGATGTTCTTGTCAGAAACCCAATGGCCCCGGGCAACGGGAGCGTTGGTCTTCCCCAGAAGTTCCCCGTATTTGATTACCTCACTGCCTTCCGGCAGGTCCGTCAGAGCGATTTTGTGGCAGAAGGGAATGTTTTCCAGGGCTTCCACCTGTTCTTCCCGTCCGTCTTTTTTGTAGACGACCTGTTCTCCCTTGTGGATTTCGGCCACACAGGTGACCACGTTGTCCCGGTCATCCATCAGCAGTCCATTGATTTTCATGTTTTCTCCTCCCAGCTGAATTGCTTGACTTTTCATATATTTACAATATCATTCTTTCGGTATATAATCCAATTTATCCCATATATGTTTCTATTAATTTCTTTTATAGTCGAAAGGATTTTCTCATGAAAACAGCCTACGAATACATCTACACCATCTACCAGGAAGGCAGTCTCACCCGGGCGGCGGAAAAACTGTTCATCACCCAGCCGGCGCTCAGCATTGCCCTGCGCAAGATCGAGGCCCGGATCGGCATGCCGCTTTTTGAGCGGAACCGCCGTCCCCTCCAGCTGACTCCGGCCGGAGAGCTTTATCTGAAGGCCATCCGGAAAATGCACGGACTGGAAAAGGATCTGGACCGGGAAGTCCAGGAACTGAAGACCCTCCAGACCGGCACCCTGACCCTTGGGGGCAGCCATTATCTCCTGTCCTACCAGATTCCCGACCTGCTCACCGCCTATGTGCAAAAATACCCGAAGATCCGGCTCAAGCTGGTGGAGGAGGCCTCGGACACCCTTCTGTCCCTGTTGGAAAAGGAAGAACTGGATCTGACCTTCAGCTGCGATTCCGCGGTGATCCGGAAACATGCCCACCACTATCCGGCCTTCCAGGACCAGATCCTGCTGGCTGTTCCACGCTCCGCCCAACTGCCGGAAGGAACCGCAGCCCATGCCCTGACCTGCCAGGATATCCAGGCCGGACGGAGCCGGAAGGCAGAGACCCCCACGGTTTCCATCACCCGGTTCCAGGAGCTGCCCTTCATCCTCCTGACCCCCGGGAACAATCTGTACAAACGGTGTCAGGCCCTGTTCCAGAAAGCCGGTTTCACCCCCCGCATCAAGCTGATGCTGTCCCAGCTGGCCACGGCCCAGCGGCTGGCGGAGCACGGTCTGGCCGCCACTTTTGTCAGCGATGCCATGGTAGGCCCCACCAGCCAGGATCTGCTGTTCTTCAAGATTGCCGAAGCGGATTTCACCCGGTCTTTCCACGCCCTGCTGCCGGACAAGGAATTCACCCCCTATTCCGTCCGTGCCTTCATCCAGCTGCTGAAGCCATAAAATAAGGGGGTGTGAAAAATTCACACCCCCCGGTCAGCGTTCAACGGCCAAAGGCCGCCAGCAACCTGGCTCTTTTATTTGATTTTTTCCAACAGCTTCTTCAAAAAACCATACATCCTTATGGTGCTCTTCACACTGAGCCGTTCCTGGGGAGAATGGAGATCCCAGCAGTCCGGACCCAGGGAAATGGCATCCAGATCCGGCTTTTTTCCGATCAAGCAGCCGCATTCCAGTCCGGAATGGATGGGTGTGGCGGCCATTTCTTCTCCGAAGGTTTCCTCATACACCTGCTGGACCAGTGGGGTCAGTCTGGAATCCGGATCATGGGGCCAGCCGGGATAAGCGGCGAATTTCTCGCAGCTGCCCCCCACCATCTGGGCCAGGAGATGGATTTTGTCCCAGATATAGTCCGCCTTGGACCGGAAGGATGTACGGATTTCGTATACCACCACCAGACGGTTCTGTTCCCGTTCCAGACGGATTTCCCCCAGATTGTCCGAACTCTGGACCACGCCGGGCACCGCCGCATTCATTTCAGAGATCCCGTTGGGAGACAGGACCAGCACCTGGATGAACTTGTCCGTCACATCCCGGGATACCACCAGTCCGTTGGCCGGTCCCCGGGTCTCTTCCACGGAAATCTTCAGATTGGCGGCCACCGCCTTGTACTCCCGGCGCAACTCTTCCGCCGTGGCATTCACCGCCTGGAGGAAAGCATCCGCTTTGTCCCCGGGCACCAGCACCACTGCTTCCCCGTCCCGGGGAATGGCCAGCCGGAAAGTGCCTCCATGGAGAGCGGACAGCCGCAGGGGCATCTCTTTCCGGGCGGACAGGAGCATCCGGATCAGAAAGATGTTGGCATTGCCCCTGCCCCGGTGGATGTCCTCCCCGGAATGGCCGCCCTGGAGCCCTTCCACTTTCAGATGGAAGAATTTGCCCGTTTCCGGAGCCGCCTCCCAGGTCACCGGCAGGTGGAAGTTCACCCCGAAACCTCCGCAGCTGCCCGTCACTGAATGGCGTTCCACCGCATTGTCGATGTTCACCAGGTAATGGGAACGGAAATCACTGGCATCCACATTCTGGGCACCGCTGAGGTCTTCTTCTTCAGCGGTGGTCAGCAGGACTTCCAGTTCCGGGTGGGCGAAGGAATCCTCTTCCAGGAGAGCCAGAGCCAGGGCCACTCCGATGCCGTCATCGGCCCCCAGGGTGGTGCGGCCTCCGGTGGAAAGGATGTCCCCGTCCAGTTCCAGATGGATGGGATCCTTCAGGAAATCGTGGTCCACCCCTTTGGCCTTCTGGCACACCATGTCCAGATGGGCCTGGAGCATCACCCCCGGCCGGTTTTCATACCCGGGAGACGCGGGTTTCCGCAGCAGCACATTGTTCCATTCATCCTGACGGACGGCGAAGCCTTTTTCTTTGGCCCACTGGAACACCCTGTCACTGAGGGCCTTTTCTTTAAACGAAGGATGAGGAATCTCACAGAGCCGGGCAAAATGCCGGAACACCGGCTGCCGGAGCAGTTCTTCCAGATTTTCGAATTTTTCCTGTTCCATGATGCTGCCTCCTTAGAAGGGACCGTAGTGGATCTGCACGGCAATGACCATGAACACCATGGCCACTACACACCAGATGGCGAACAGCGGGGCCAGCCAGCGGAACCATTTCCCGAAGGAAATATGGGCCATGGCACAGGCCGCCACCACTTCCCCGCTGGTGGGAGCGAACACGTTGGTGAAAGCATCTCCCATCTGGAAGGCCAGGACGGCGGTCTGCCGGGTCACCCCGATCAGATCAGCCAACGGAGCGAACAGAGGCATGGTGATGGCCGCCTTGCCGCTGCCGGAAGGCACCAGCACGTTGAACAGGTCCTGGACGATGAACATGCCGCAGGCGCTGAGGGTGGGCGGCAGTCCGTTGAGCATGCTGGCCATATAGTGGATCACCGTATCCATGATATGGGCGTTCTGCATGATCAGCACCGCCCCGTTGCACATGCCGATGACCAGGTTGGCGAACAGCATGTTGCTGCAGCCGGCCAGGAAGGCATCCGCGATTTCCCCGGAGGACAATCCCCCGATGATGCCGGCCAGGATCCCGCAGAGCAGGAACAGTCCGGCCATTTCATTGATGTAGAAGTCGAACTTTAGCACCCCCAGCACCACCGTGGCAATGGTGGCCACAAAAAGCACCAGCACCAGTTTGTGCCGAAGAGTGATCACCGGAGTTTCCTGGAGTTTCAGATGGCTGTTGTACAGCAGGTCTTCTTCCCGTACCGTACTCAGTTCCGGATTCTTCCGGACTTTGTTGGCGTACCACATCACATAGGGGATGGTCACGATGTTCATGACCACGAACAGCACCGCCCGGAGCCCCATGCCGGAAAACATGGGCAGACCGCAGATGCCCTGGGCCACCCCTACGGTAAAGGGATTGGTCATGGCCCCGGCATACCCTACCGGTGCCGCACAGAAGACAATGGCAATGGCGGTGAGAGAATCGAAGCCCATGGCCACGGACACCCCGATCACCAAAGGCGTAAAGGCCAGGAATTCTTCAAAGCAGCCGGCGAAAGCGGACAGCAGGCTGAAAAGCACCATAACCACCGGGATCATCAGCAGCTCCCGGCCCTTCATCTTTTCCACCACGTTGGACAGCCCGGCGTTGATGGCTCCGGTGGCATCCATAATGGCAAACATGCCCCCGATGATGAACAGGAAAGAAATGATTTCTGCTGCGTTCTGGAGCCCCAGTGTCAGGGACTGGAACAGATAGAAGGGACTCACCGGCTGCTGCTGGATGTAATGGAAGGTGGCCGGATCCACCACTTCCTTGTTGAGGACGGGGTTCAGTACCCGGCTGTATTCCCCGGCCGGGACAATATAGGAGGCCAGGAACGCCAGGAACATGATGATTCCCAGAAGGACCATGGGATTCAGGGCATGGAGCCTGAAACCGCTTTTCTTTTCTTCCGCCATTGTTACCACTCCTTTTCAGTTATCCGATCATTTCATGGTTTTTCTTTTTTCTGATGAGACTCCGGACGGGCGGCTGCCAGCACATAATCGAAGATATGGAGAAACCGTTCTTCCAGTCCGGGACGCTCTGGGCTGTCTCCCAAAAGGCAGGCCCGGTGGATGTAGCTGCCGTGGACAGCCACGATGATCTCCAGGGTTTCGGCAGCCCGGTCACCGGCCACGAATCCGCCTTCCACCAGATTCTGCATGACCACCTGATCCCGTTCCACCAGCGTGCCCCGGATGACCATTTCCCGGACATCCGCCGGCAGCCCCTGGAGTTCTTCCGGGAACAGATCCAGGTAATAGGTCTGGATTACACGGCCCAGCTTGGCACTGTACCGGCCGAAAAACATGTTGTAGAAGATTTCCGGGAATTGGAAGGCCTGCCGGTTGAAACACTGGTAAATGGTCCGGTACCGTTCCAGGGAGGTCATCTCCGGCTGCAGGTTCCGGGACAGATCCAGCAGGTAGTCCCGAAGAAAGCACACGGATCCGAACAGGATCAGTTCGTCCAGATCCTGGAAATAGTTGTAGAGGGTGGCACTGTTGTACCCGGCCTCTGCTGCGATCCGCCGGATGGTCACACCGGGAATCCCCTCCTCTTTGAGGATTTTTTCCGTAGCTTCCACAAAATACACCATGTTGCGCTTCTGCCGCAGCGTCAGCGCTTTCCGCTGTTTGCTTTCTGTCTGTTTTTCCATGTGGGACAGGGCACCTCCTGACTGCTGATCCTGATTTCCCGTTGGGGAAGATGGTTGACAATTTTTCAGGCCGCTTTTATAATATAGCTAATTTCTAATCATGATTATATTTTAATCTTGATTAAACGTCAAGTACCAAAATTCCCCTTGGAAAGGAGCGTTCCCCATGCCCCATCTGCCCGCCCTGTCCGGCAGGACCCTGGTCCTTCTGGGAGCCCTCTGCTGGAGCCTGAATTCCCCTCTGGTCAAATATCTGACCCTGGATTCCTTCCTGATCTGCGCTCTCCGTTCTCTCATTGCCGGCCTGGTCCTGCTGCCCGCTCTCCGGCCCCGGGAAATCGCCTGGAACCGGTACCTGGCGGCCTATGCCCTGGCTTACTGTGCCCTGTGCCTCAGTGTCATTACCTCCCTGTCCCTCACCTCCCCGGCCATTGCCATCGGCATGCAGTACACCGCCACCATCTGGCTGTTCCTGCTGTACTGGATCCAGAGCCGCGCTTTCAACCGCCGGGCCTTTTTGCCGGTGCTGGTGATCATGGCCGGTGTCCTGTGTTTCATGCTGTCCGGAGGCAGCGGGGATTCCCATCCCCTGGGAAATCTCATCGCCCTGACAGAGGGGATTTTCTTTGCCGGCATGAGCCTAGCCTCCCAGAAGGCCACCCGGACCAATGCCCTGGGGATCACGGCACTGGGCAACCTGGTGACGGCGCTGGTGGTCTTTGCCCTGTTCCCTTCCGCCCGGGCCGCCCTGCCGGCTATGGACGGCAGGGAATGGCTCCTGATGGTCCTGCTGGGGGTGGTCCAGGTGGCCGGGGGCTACGGTTTCTACAACCTGGGAGTCCAGAAGATCCCTGCCCGGGAAGCCTCTGTGCTGGCCCTCTGGGAAATGATCCTGGGACCGCTGTGGGTGGCCCTGTTCCTCCACCAGATCCCCGGTCCCATGGTCCTTGCCGGTTTTGCCGTCATCCTCTGCGGGATGCTCCTGAACGCAAAAATGCGGGCGTGAAATTTTCACACCCGCATTTTCTTCCGTTGTTTATTTCACCAGGATTCCCAGCTTCTCCAGGGCCCGGTGGATGGCTTCCATTTCCTCTTCCGTCTCTGTTTCCACCAGATGGGTATGGACCCCGTTGGATATACTGGACAGGAGCGGCGCCTTCGTTTCCTTCATCCGCTGGATATACAGCTGTACATCCCGCCGGGACCGGAGATTCAGTTCCCCCTCCATGAATCCGTATACTTCATGTTCCACCACCACATTGTGGACAACTCCCCCGTTATCCACAATGGCGTTCAGTTCCGCTTCCACCTGATCCGTGCCGTGGCGGCAAAGGAAAGATTCCTGGATCCCATGTTTCTGGAATTCATGGAGCTGATATCCCCGTGGCGTGGAAATGATCGGTGTCCCACTGGCCCGGAGCAAGGCAATATCCCCTACGATGATCTGGCGGCTCACCTGACAGGCTTTGGCCATCTCCGTACCGGTTACCGGTTTGTCGGTCTTTTTGAGCATGGCCAGGATAGCATCCCGCCGTTCTTTGTTTTCCATGGTTCTTCCCCTCCTTGTTCATAAATACTGATTCATTTTATCAGATATTATTATAAGCGAATTTTTCCGGAAATTCCATATTTTCCGGAGGGAGATCCATCCTTGGCCCATCGCCCATCCCCGGGAATCCAGGGTTTTCACGCCGTCCGGCCTTCCTGTTCTGGCTGTTCCGGATCCTTCTGGAGATCGATCAGATGGAATCCGCACTTGCTCAGGTCCAGCATCCGGGCAGCCAGTCTCCGCCCCCGTTCCAGGTCCGCCGTAAAGCAGATTTCTGCCCGCCCCAGGCCGGTGGTCCTGGCCAGTCCCCGTTTCTCCAGGTTTTCCAGAGCATCCTGGGTGGTCCGTTCCGCCGGATCCAGGATGGTCACTTCCGGCCCGAATTCCTCTTCGATTTCTTTCCGGACAAAGGGATAATGGGTGCAGGAAAGGAGCACCGTATCCACATTATGTTCCCGGAGCTTGTCCGCATATTCATGGATGGCGGCCTTCAGCTCCGGCGAACCGAATTTTTCTCCTTCGATCAGGGGCACGAATTTGGGGCATCCCTGGCCGAACACCTGGATTTCCGGGCAGATCCGCTGGATTTCCCGTTTGTGGGCTCCGGTGGATACGGTGAAATCCGTGGCAAAAAAGCCCACCCGGTTGTTCTTGGTCACTCCGGGGACCATCCGGGAGCCTTTGGCCATGCCGATTACGTCAAAGGGATGGTTCCCTTTGATCACGTCCAGGCCCAGCACCGTTATGGTATTGCAGGCCACCACCAGCTGCTTGATGTGCCGTTTGTCCAGCCAGTCGGTCATTTCCGCCACAAACCGGGTGATCTCCTCCCGGGACCGGTTGCCGTAGGGGGTCCGGGCCGTATCCCCGATAAAGATGAAATCTTCATGGGGCAGCTTGGCCTGGAGCCATTTCAGTACGGTGAGCCCGCCTACGCCGGAATCGATTACGCCAATGGGTTGCTTTGCCTGCATCATGTCAACTACCTCCTGGTTGCAAATAAAAAAGGCCCGAACAGACAGCCCGGTGGGAAGGGCTGTCGATTCAGGCCTTACAGACGGTCAGAAACAGGGGAAACTGTTCCCAGATCCATAAGGATGTATGATTTTGTACTGTACGTTCTCAACAACACCCTTAGTATAGCACACTCTCTCCCCGTCTGCAACAGAATTATATGAATTTTCGTTCTTTCCGTTGACCGCCGCCTGCTTTTTATGATACGCTAACACCAGTCCACCACAAAAGGAGCCAACATCCATGGAAAAACATTACCCTGCCGATGCCATCTTCGTCACCGGCGTAGCCAAAGTGTCCCGGGAAGACGTGATCAACACCCTATACGGGACCTTCACCCTGAGCCTGGTCATCGATCGGAAAACCGGCCTGATCCTCCACTGCAGCGCCAACATGATCATGGCTGACACCATTGCCTTTCTCCAGGACATCCTGATCGGGAAGAACCTGCTGACGGACATGGACCCAATGGTCCGGGAACTGCGCAGCCGTTTCCTGGCCCTGTCCCAGAAAGCGGTGATTGCCGCCCTGAAGGATGCCCAGAACCATTATCTGACAGTGTATCCGAAGGGGGTGTAACCCCCGTCACCAGTCGGCAGTCACCAGTCAACAGCCATCGGATAAAATTTGCCTGCAAATTTTTGAAACAATACAAAACACCCCGGACAACCACTGTCCGGGGTGTTTTGCTGTGCCGTTCCGGGCACAGCTCCGTTTGTAGGGTTCTATTAGATAATGCCTCTCAGTTTCAGAGGTTCAACCAGAGCGTTCAGAGCTACGATGTAGGCGCCTACACGCATGGTGGTGTTGTACTTCTTGGCTGCGTCATATACGTTCCCGAAGGCTTTCACCATCATCTGTTCCTGTCTGTCGATGACTTCTTCTTCCGTCCAGAAGTATCTGTACAGGTTCTGTACCCATTCGAAGTAGGATACGGTTACGCCGCCGCCGTTGGCCAGCACGTCAGGCACTACAGGGATGCCTCTCTTTTCCAGGATGACATCGGCTTCTGCATCGGTCGGGCCGTTGGCTGCTTCCACGATCATCTTTGCTTTGATCTTGTCAGCGTTCTTGGCAGTGATCTGCAGTTCCAGAGCAGCCGGGATCAGTACGGTTACATCCTGTTCCAGCACTTCTTCGTTGCTGATCGGGGTAGCGCCAGGATACCCTTTGATCACGCCGCCGTTGTTCTTGGCATATTCTTCCACTTTGTACGGATCGAAGCCGTTGGCATCATAGATCCCGCCGCTGATATCGCTCAGGGCAACGATCTTCAGGCCTTTGTCAGCTGCGCATTTGGCAGTCCAGGAACCTACGTTGCCGAACCCTTGGATGGCCAGGGTGGCATCTTCCGGTTTGATTCCTTCTCTCTTCAGCAGTTCCAGGGTAGCGGTGATTACGCCACGGCCGGTTGCGGAGGTACGGCCCTGAGAACCGCCCATGCAGATGGCTTTCCCGGTGATGAAACCAGGAGCGAACTGGCAGTTGATCTTGGAGAATTCATCGCACATCCAGGCCATGATCTGGGCGTTGGTGTTCACGTCAGGAGCCGGGATATCTTTCTTTTCGCCGATTACCGGTGCGATCTTGTCGATGTACCCACGGGTGATTTTTTCCAGTTCCGTCTTGGAAACTTTCCGGGGATCAACAATGATGCCGCCTTTGCCGCCGCCGTAAGGCAGACCAGCGATGGCGCATTTGGTGGTCATCCAGAAGCCCAGGGTCTTCACTTCATCCATGGACACATTCTGATGGTACCGAACGCCGCCTTTGGCAGGCCCAAGCACGGTGCTGTTCTGGGAACGATAGCCGGTGAATACTTCCACATGGCCATCATCCATTTTTACAGGGATGCTGACTTCCAGGGTCCGTTCAGGCTGGGAGATGACGGCCTCAGCGTTGGGATCCAGGTTGATCAGTTTACTAGCTTTTTCCATAGGAATCTTTGCCATTTCAAACAAACTCATTTGTAACGCCTCCTAAAAAATTTATCTAGTGAACCCTTACAGTTCGTATTATAGCACCTTTCAGAAAATATGGAATCATTTTTTGTATTTTGTATACAAATTTATTTTAAGGAAAAATTCCCGCAATTTATTGTATGCTTATTGCCCCCATAATAAAAAGACAATGCCGCACACTGCCGTGCAGCATTGTCTTTACCGGAACTGGGCATAGATCTTCCCGAAGTCGATGCCTCCGATGATTTTCCCTTCGTAGGTCTTCGGCAGCTCTTCCACCACTCCGGCCAGATGGGAAGAAGTGATGCCGCACTGGATGCTGAGCCAGGCTTCCAGGAAGGCCGCCAGATGGTCGCAGCCCTTGAGCACCCGGCCATCCACCGGGCTGTACCGGTCCTGGTTGTATTTCTCGGGGATATCCCCGTCCAGCAGCCGGACTTTCCCGTCTTCCCGGATCCGGTTCTCGAACTCATGGAGGGTGAAGTTCAGGATGTCTCCCCGCCAGCCGGCCGGCAGCAGAGGCAGGAGGATTTCCTCCATCTGCCGCTGCTCGATGTCCTTGATCAGTTCATCCAGTCCTTCCACGGACCGTTTGATGGGAGAAATGATGTCCCGGGTCAGCACTTCCGGCAGATCATGCCACAGGCCTCCCAGGAAATCATTCACCAGCCGGGCTTTGCAGGCGCCCAGGGAAAGGGCGCAGAAATACCCCATGATGGCCACCACCTGCACATGGCCCATGACGGAGGTTTCCGGCACCCGGGGAGACTGGGACCAGCGCTTCTGGAACCGGAGCTTGCCGATGAGATCCACGAATTTCCGGGTTTTCCCGTTCATGGCGATTTTCTGGACACCGGCCAGGTTGTAATGGTCTTCGATGTTGTCGGCGATCCGTTCTTTGATCTCCTCCACCCCGAAAATCCCCTGGTTCATCCGGTAGATGATCCTGAACTCCCATTCCGTTGCCAGATAATGAGCGGCCCGGATCAGCTGTTTTTCCAGGGGATGGCCGGTTCCATCCAGATAGTCCTGCATTTTCTCCATGAAATCCGTGCCGGCCAGGGACGGCACCCGCCGGGCCAGTTCCCGGTAGACCCACTGGTTCAGCCGGGCTCCGCTTTTCTCCATCAACTCGTGGAACACCGGGGGCTTGATATCCGTAAGCACCACCCGGTGGAGGAATTCAAAGATGCCCCCTTCCACCAGCACCTGCCAGTCCAGGCTGGCTCCATGGTCCTGTTCCTCATACCGGGCCAACACATAGAGGATCATCATCTTGTGGGCCTGTTTGTCCAGTTCCGTGAACCCCTGGGGCCGGATATGATCATTCCACCGCTGGATATAGGCCGCTTCGAAGATAAACTGGATCAGATCCCGGGGCAGCGGGATGGTCTTGGCATTTTTCATGGGAGACACCTCCTGTTTTCACCGACTTTCCTGTCCGCTTTTGTCGTTTTGTTCCACCAGATCCAGGTTCCGCAGCAGGATTTTCTTCCCCCGCCAGGAAAAGGCATAGGACCCGTACCGTTCCCGGAACTGCCGGTTGGTGAGGTTTTCCAGGTCCTGCCCGGCAATCCGGGGCAGCCGGTCCCGGCGGAATTCCGCCAAAGGAGTTTCCGGCACCTGCCGGTTGTGGGGGCAGATCAGCTGACAATGGTCACAGCCGAATATCAGAGGCGTTTTCCGGAGAATGGCCTGTTCCTCTTCCGTCAGTTCCCCTTTTTTCTGGGTCAGGTAGGATTTGCAGGTCCGGTACCCATAGGTTCCCTCCCGGAAGCAGCGGCCCGGACAGTTCCGGGCACAGGCTCCGCAGTGGCAGCAGCTCCGTTCCAGAGGCCGGTCCGGTTCCAGGGGCCAGGTGGTGAGCACGGCCCCGATGAAGCACCAGGAGCCGTAGGTGGGATTGATCAGGCAGCCATTGTCCCCCAGGAACCCCACACCGGCCTGGACCGCCAGATCCCGTTCCGCCAGGGGCGAAGTATCCACAATGGCCAGCTGTCCGCTGTCCGGGTTCCGGGCCGCCATCCAGCCGGCAATCTGTTCCAGGTATTTCCGGACCACCGGATGGTAGTCCGGCAGCTGGCAGTACAAAGAAAGATTGCTGCCGGAAACCGGAGGCTGCCAGTAGGGGAACAGGACCACCACCGCACCCTGACAGCCGGGGAGCAGACGGGTAAGGTCGTACCGTTCCAGGCCCTTTCCCGCCGCCAGGGGGCATATCTCCGGCAGGGGATCCGGCACCGGCAGACGGCTGGGGGCCACCCCCACTTCCGTCAGTCCCAGCTGCCGGCAGAACGCCTTCAGTTCTTGTTTATCCATAGTCCGCCCCCCTTTCCGGTTTTACAGGGACATTATACCATACCCTTTACAGGAACTCCCGAATATGGTCACTGATCACCCGGCCCATGATCCGCTTCATGGGCACATCCCCGTGGAGACCGTCCAGGGCCATTTCGGTGGGCAGTTCAGGCCCCATGGCTTCAAAGGGTGCTGCCACATCGATATGGGGCTGGGTGCGGATGAAAGCGTTCACTTTTCGGAAGGATTCCTGCCAGTGGCTGTCCGTGGGCTCGTCAAAAGCCTTTTCGATGTTCCCCGGATTGATGGGCGCCAGGGTCAGGAGCACCGGGGTGATGCCGTTGTCCCGGCACAGTTCCTGGATCTTCCGCAGATCGCCGATCACTTCTTCCGGGTCCGTCCCGTTCCGGAGACTGTTGCTGCCCCCCATGATCAGCAGGGTCTTCAGGCCAAAGGGCAGCACATCCCGTTCAAACCGTTCCACCATCATTTCACTGGTATCCCCGCTTTCCGACAGATTCACCGCCGGAACATCCATATAGTGGGCATAGCTGTAGGCCAGATCCGCAGGACTGAAGGAAAGCCGCCCTCCCCCATGGGAAATGCTGTCCCCGAAAATGCCCACCGGTACCTGCTCCGACGGTTCCAGTTCCACCTTTTCCGGCAGGCTCCATTCCCCCACCGGCCGGCCCTTGGCATCCATCCCCCGGACCCGCCAGTAGTAGGTGCCGATCCGGGGCTCCTTGTCATAGAGATCCGTCAGTTCGGTGGTCTCCGCATAGATCCGGTGCCGGGAGGGCAGGATGCCGCCCCTGGTTTCCGGCAGCTGGTCCAGCACTTCCACTTCGTACTGGCTGGCTCCCGGCAGGGCCGTATAGGCATACACCGGGTACAGCAGCCGGGATCCCGGAACCCCGGTTTCCATGGGCCGGGGCACCGGAGCATCCCGCATATTCCGTTCCAGGGTGCTCTGGAGTTCTGTCGGCTGGGAATAGGCGCCCATAGGGTTCCCCTCCAGATCATAAGCCCGGACCCGCCAGAACAGGGGCAGACCATCATCCAGGGAAAGCAGCTGCCCTTCATCCAGGAGAATCCGGTTGGTGTAGATTTCCTCATTCCGGTACAGGACTTCTTCCACCGGATGGTCCGGATCCAGGTCGTCCGGAACCTGGGAAAACACTTCCAGTTCGTACCGGACGGCCTGCAGGTCTTCCGGCCACTGGAGCAGCCCCAGCCGGGGGCCTCCCTGGACATAGCGCTGGATGTACCGGGGCATCCGTTGCTGAAGGGTATTGTCCAGCTGTCCCGCAAACAATCCCGGCAGCAGAGCTCCCACCAGCAGCCAGCGCCACCGGCGTCTTTCCGTATGCTGCAGCATGGCTTTCCCTCCTTCTTTTTATAAATTTCCCCATTATACCAGTTTCCCATGAAAAAGAAAGAGCAAAGGTGTGAAATTTCTGGCACAAAAAAGGGGCTGTGAAAAAATGATTTCTCATTTTTTCACAGCCCCGTTCTTTATTCTCCCTTGATGGTCTTGATGATCAGTTTGTTCACCATGCCCGGGTTGGCTTTGCCCCGGGATTTCTTCATGACCTGACCTACCAGGAAGCCGATGGCCTTGTCCTTGCCGGCCTTGTAGTCGGCTACGGACTGGGGATTGGCGGCGATGGCTTCGTCCACCATGGCCTGGATGGCCCCTTCGTCGCTGACCTGTTCCAGACCCAGCTTCTTCACCAGGTCTGCAGGAGCTTCGTCCTTCTTCAGCATTTCCGCAAAGACCTTCTTGGCCAGCTTGCTGGACAGCACGCCCTTTTTGATCAGAGCCACCATCTGACCCAGGTGAGCCGGAGATACGGGGAAGTCCCCGATGCCGCAGCTGTTGCTGTTCAGGTAGGCGGATACATCCCCCAGGATCCAGTTGGCAACCCCTTTGGCGTCATCCGTTTCAGCGGCAGCCGCATCGAAGTATTCGGCCATTTTCTTGTCCGCCACAATCAGTTCGGCAGAATAGTCGTCCAGCCCTTTTTCGTTCATGAGACGGGCTTTCCGGGCATCCGGCAGTTCCGGCAGTTCGCTCTTGGCCTTTTCCACCCATTCTTTTTCGATGATGATGGGTGCCAGGTCCGGTTCCGGGAAATACCGGTAATCGTGGGCTTCTTCCTTGGACCGCATGGAGAAGGTCATGCCCTGGGCATCATCCCAGGTACGGGTTTCCTGGACCACATGGCCCCCGTCTTCCAGGATTTCCTTCTGCCGTTCCACTTCGTATTCAATGGCTCTTTCCAGGGCCTTAAAGGAGTTCAGGTTCTTGATTTCCGCACGGGTGCCGAATTCCTTGGAGCCTACGGGCATAATGGAAATGTTGGCATCGCAGCGCATGGAGCCTTCCTGCATCTTGCCGTCGCAGACCCCGGTGTACTGGAGATAGGCCCGGAGTTTTTCCATGTAGGCACGGGCTTCTGCTGCAGACCGCATATCCGGTTCGGATACGATTTCGATCAGAGGCACCCCGGCCCGGTTGTAGTCAACGGCGGAGAAATCAGAAGTGCTGATGGAGGCGCCGGAATGGACCAGTTTCCCGGCATCTTCTTCCATATGGATCCGGGTGATGCCGATCCGTTTGGTTTCCCCGTCCACATTCACGTCCAGATGGCCGTTCAGGGCGATGGGCTGATAGAACTGGGAAATCTGGTAGGCTTTGGCCAGATCCGGATAGTAGTAGTTTTTCCGGTCGAATTTGCTGTAGCGCTGGATCTCGCAGTTCACAGCCAGTGCAAAGCGCAGGGCAAATTCCACCATTTGTTTGTTGATTACAGGCAGGGCCCCGGGCATACCCAGGCAGACCGGGCATACATGGGTGTTGGGGGCGCCGCCGAATTCCGTGGAGCAGGAGCAGAAAGCCTTGGTCTTGGTTTTCAGTTCCGCATGGACTTCCAGACCGATTACGGTAGTATATTCTGTCATTATTTCCGACCTCCCAGAGGTGCCACGGCTTTATGGAAATCCGTAGCCTGTTCAAAGGTATACGCTGCCCGCAGCAGGGTTTCTTCGCCCAGTGCCTTGCCGATGAGCTGGGCCCCTACGGGCATGTTGTCCACAAAGCCGCAGGGAATGGAGATACCGGGCAGACCGGCCATGTTCACGGGGATGGTGGTTACGTCCAGCATGTAGACAGTCAGCGGATCCATCTTGGCATCCAGCGGATAAGCCACCACCGGGGAGGTGGGAGTCAGCAGCAGATCACATTTTTCAAAGGCATTGGCAAAGTCCTGACGGATCAGGGTCCGGACCTGCATAGCCTTGTTGTAGTAGGCATCGTAGTACCCGGAGCTGAGCACGTAGGTCCCCAGCATGATCCGGCGGCGGACTTCCTTGCCGAAACCCTCCGTACGGGTCTTGCGCATCATTTCCGGAGCGCTTTCCGCAGCCAGTTCCCGGAAGCCGTACCGGACACCGTCGAAACGGCCCAGGTTGGCGGAAGCTTCTGCCGGAGCGATGATGTAGTAGGTGATCACGGCATATTCCGTATGGGGCAGGGACACTTCGATTACATGGGCACCCAGTTCTTCGAACTTCTTGGCGGCCAGTTTGATCTGGGCGGCCACTTTGGGATCGGTGCCTTCCCCGAAATATTCCTTGGGCAGACCGATGGTCAGGTCTTTCACATCCTGGCGCAGGGCCTTGGTGTAATCAGGCACCGGAGCGTCATAGGAGGTGGAATCATGGGCATCCAGGCCGCTGATGGTGTTCAGCACCAGGGCGGCGTCGGTCACGTCACGGGCAATGGGCCCCACCTGATCCAGGGAGGAGGCGAACGCCACGCAGCCGTACCGGGAGACCCGGCCGTAGGTGGGTTTCAGCCCCACACAGCCGTTGAAGAAAGCCGGCTGCCGGATGGAACCTCCGGTATCGGAGCCCAGGGACCAGATGGCTTCCCCGGCTGCAATGCTGGCTGCGCTGCCGCCGGAAGAACCGCCCGGTACACGGGACAGATCCCAGGGGTTGTGGGTGATCTGGAAATGAGAGGTTTCCGTGGTGGACCCCATGGCGAATTCATCCATGTTGGTCTTGCCCAGGAAGATGGTCTCATCTTTCCGCAGGTTTTCAATGACATGGGCATCGTACACCGGCACGAAGTTTTCCAGGATCTTGGAAGCGCAGGTCATCCGTACGCCCTTCACGCTGATATTGTCCTTGATGGCGCCGGGGATCCCGGCCAGGGGTTTGATGGTTTCGCCGTCGGCGATCATCTTATCCACTTTGGCTGCCTGGGCCAGGGCATTTTCCTTGTCCAGGGTAATATAGGCCTTGACCTGATCTTCCACTTCGTCGATCCGGTCATAGACCGCTTTGGTCAGTTCCACGGAGCTGATTTCTTTTTTGACCAGCTTGTCATGGAGCTCATGTGCAGTTTCACTGTATAAAGCCACTGTTCTGCCTCCTCTTATTCGATCACCCGGGGAACTTTGAAGCCGCCTTCATATTCCTCCGGAGCATTCTTCATGGCGTCCTCATGGGACAGGCTCTCAACAGGAACATCTTCCCGCAGCACATTGCTGATGGGAAGCACATAGGGAGAAGGTTCGATTCCCTTGGTATCCACTTTCTTTAAGATTTCAGCATAATTCAAAATCTGGTTGAACTGCTCAACGAACTTTTCCATTTCATCGTCCGGAACATTTAACCGGCACAGATTTGCGATATGCTTTACATCATTGACTGTAACGCTCATTTTTTCACCGCCTATCGAAAATCTATTCCAGGCAGGGCGTCAGGACCTGCCGGAACCAGTTTTACCAATTGATTATATCACAGGTCCACCGTTTAGAAAACCATTTTGCCCGGCTTTCCCTGTCTCCATGCCCCTTCCGGCCTCTTGACAAAAATTCCGGGAACAGGTAATGTATTCCTATAATATTACTATGTATTAAAGGCACTGCGGTGTCCTGCAAGGAGGAAAAAAATCATGAAATTCACTACGGCCTGTATCCACGGAGGCGGCCCCAACGATGCCACAGGGGCTGTTTCTCCGGCTCTGTATCTCACATCCACCTTTGCCCATCCTGGACTGGGACAGTCCACCGGCTGGGCCTATACCCGGGAATCCAACCCCACCCACGCCAGACTGGAAAAAGTCCTGTCCACCCTGGAAGGGGGCACCGATGCCCTGTGCTTTTCCTCCGGCATGGCAGCCATCGATGCGGTGATGCGGCTTTTTGCCCCGGGGGATCACCTTATCACCGGCTTCGACCTGTACGGCGGGTCCTTCCGGCTGTTCCGGACCACCTATGAACCCCTGGGGCTTACCTTCACCCCCGTCCACACCAGCGACCTGAAGGCGGTGGAAAAAGCCATCACCCCGGCCACCCGGGCCATCTACCTGGAAACCCCCACCAATCCCACCATGGAGATCACCGATCTGGAAGCCCTCAGCGACCTGGCCCACCGGCACCAGCTGCTGGTAATCGTGGACAACACCTTCCTGTCCCCTTGCTTCCAGCGGCCCCTGACCCTGGGTGCGGACATCGTGGTCCACAGCGGCACCAAGTACCTGGCCGGCCACAACGATCTGCTGGCCGGTTTCGCCATCAGCCGGGAAGAGGAAGTGGCAGCCCGTCTCCGGACCATCTACAAGACCACCGGAACCGTGCTCAGCGTCTTTGACGCCTGGCTCATGCTCCGGAGCCTGAAGACCCTGCCGGTGCGGATGAAGCAGCACCAGGAAAACGCCCTGTACCTGGCCCGGTGGCTGGAACAGCAGCCCCTGGTGGAAAAGGTGCTGTATCCCGGGCTGCCGGACCATCCGGGCTATGCCATCCAGAAAAAACAGGCCAACGGGTTCGGCGGGATGATTTCCTTCTATGTGAAATCCCCGGAAGCCGCCAAGACCATCCTGGAAAAGATCCGGCTGATCCAGTTCGCCGAAAGCCTGGGAGGCACCGAAAGCCTGCTCACCTATCCCATTACCCAGACCCATGCGGACCTGACCCCGGAAGAAGCGGAAGAAAAGGGCATCACCCACACCCTGCTCCGGTTCTCCGTAGGACTGGAAGACAAGGAAGACCTGCGGGACGACCTGGCCCAGGCGTTCCGCCAGTGCAAATAAAAAATGAGCTGCCGCAGCTGCGGCAGCTCATTTTTTATTTCCCCAGCAATCGAACAGCTTCGTCCCCCACTTCTTCCGTGGTGGCCGTTCCGCCCATATCCGGGGTCAGGACCTTCTTTTCCACCATCATCTCTTCGATGATATCAATCAGTTTCTTTCCCCAGTCCTTGTGCCCGAAGAAATCCAGCATCTGGCTGGCGGACCAGATGGAAGCCAGGGGATTGGCCTTGCCCTGACCGGCAATGTCCGGTGCACTGCCGTGGATGGGTTCGAACATGGAGGGATACTTCCGTTCCGGGTTCAGGTTGGCCCCGGCTGCCAGGCCCATGCCGCCAGAAATGGCCGCCCCCAGGTCCGTCAGGATATCCCCGAACAGGTTGGAGCACACGATGATTCCGTACCGCTTGGGATCCTTCACCATGAACATGCTGGCCGCATCCACCAGGTAGGAATGGGTTTCCACATCGGGATATTCCTTCCCCACTTCGGCAAAGATCTGATCCCAGAACACCATGGAATAGTTCAGGGCATTCCCCTTGGAAATGCTGGTCAGGGATTTGTGTTCCTTCCGGGCCAGATCATAGGCATAGCGGATGATCCGTTCCGTGCCGAACCGGGAGAACACACTGTCCTGGATCACCACTTCCCGGGGGGTATCCTTGTACAGCCAGGCACCGGCGCCGGCATATTCCCCTTCGCTGTTTTCCCGGACAAAGACCATGTCGATGTCCTCCCGCTTCACGCCGGCCAGGGGACAGGGAGCCCCTTTCAGCAGCTTCACCGGCCGCAGGTTCACATATTCATCGAAGCTCTTGCGGATTTTGATCAAAAGGCCCCGGAGAGAGATGTGGTCCGGCACCCCGGGATACCCCACAGCCCCCAGGTAGATGGCATCGAAACGGGACAATTGTTCGATACCGTCCTCCGGCATCATTTCCCCGTGTTCCAGGTAATACTGGCAGCCCCAGGGAAAATAGGTGAAATCAAAAGCAAAGGACCCGTCCAGTTCCGCCGTCCGGTTCAATACCTTGATGCCTTCCGCCAGCACTTCTGGCCCGATGCCGTCTCCTCCGATTACCGCAATTTTGTAGATCTTCTTTTCCATTGCCGTTCCTTCTTTCTTCCAGGTTCCAAAATCCCATGGACGGTCTTGCTCTTTCATGGTATTACTATACTATGGAAACGGTATTTTGTGAACTTTCTGTCATTCAGTCAGACTAACGGAAAGTTTGGCAAATCCAAAAGAATGAGGAGGGTCATCCCATGTCCATTACCCCGGAGCAGATCCGGTACTTCATCACCGCCTGCCATTACATGAATTTCACCAAAGCCGCCGAAGAACTGCACCTGACCCAGCCCGGGCTCAGCAAAGCCATCCGGGAACTGGAAAGCCAGTGCGGGGCCGCCCTGTGGGAGCGGCATCACAACTCCCTGGCCCTGACCCCTGCCGGCCGGGTCTTCCTGGAACAGGCCCGGAAGTTCCAGGACCAGTATGAACAACTGGAAGCCACCGCCCGGTCCCTGGGATCCGGGGAAGCCCTGCTGCGGATCGGCCTGGTGCCCATGTGCGGCAACACTATTTTTCCCGGTCTCCACCGTGCTCTCCAGGAAGCCTGGCCCCAGCTGCGGATCATCACCACCGAAGCCACCGGCCCCATCCTGTATTCCCTGCTGGACCAGCAGGAAATCGACCTGGCCCTGTGCGTCACCAACCATCTGCCGGAGGCTCCCTACCACTGCCGGGTTTTGAAGGACAGCCGTCTCATGCTGTTCGTCCACAAGGACCATCCCCTGGCCACCCGGTCTTCCGTGGACCTGAAAGACCTGGAGGACGAACCCCTGGTGCTGTTTACCGACCAGTTCGGCCAGACCCGGTACCTGCGCCGGCTGTTCGCCGCCTGCCAGGTCCACCCCCATGTTCTCCACCAGACCTCCCAGGTGTTCACCATCCTAGAATACATCCGTCACCAGGCGGCATTGGGCTTTTTGTCCGAAGAATTCGCCCAGGACGAAAAGAACCTGGTGGCCATCCCCGTGAACCAGATCGCCACTGGCCACGTGAATTTCGTCTGGAACCGGGATCCGAACCAGTTCCCGGCCCTGAAGCGGTTTTTGGCATTTGTGGAAGAGCGGTATGGAAAAAAGGATCTGTCGCACGCCTAGTCGGAAGTCGGAAGCCTGGAATTTTTCCCTTTAATAAACTATTTTGCCATCATATGATAATCATGAATAACTTTGTACAATTTTTCTACCTGATTCACACATACCAATTCATCATACAGTTCTCTCCATACAACAGACAACATAAAATGTCTTCCCCAAACATGAGAACGTTCAACAAAAAGAATATCGCCATAACCATCTGGATAGATAATTTTATCTAGGTGCTCCATTTTGGGGTATGTGATACTTTGCGGCCTCTGTTTATAAAAGATGAATACTCGTTGATTCGTTATTACATAAACAAGCCTTTTTCGAATATAAAGTTTATGAAGCAAATATCCCCCACATTCATAGAAGCCAATGAGCATCATTCCTAAAGCGGCTGTATAGTTAGTTCGAAAAACTGCACTTGCTACAAGTAGAGTATATATAAACAATTTAATGGGTATCAAATAAAATTCTCCTTCGGCCATCAGATGATGACATTTAGGTTTTCCCATCCAAATTATTTTTTCATTTTCATCTAATACTCTATAAAATTCAAACATTATTATTTTGAGCCCTCTTTCTTAACTTATATAATCATTTTTGTCATAATATTTATCTACAATTCCTTTCCCTAATGATACTCCTATTGAAATTGAAACACCCGCAGTACATAAGACATAGCCATCACTTCCGGGAGAAATACTACCAGATAAAGCAACTCCTCCGCTTATTGATGGTGCCAATCCTATAAGTGCATTATCAAATTCCGCCCAATCTGTTACCCAATAATCGATTTCAGGAGACCCCTCTTTTTTCTTATATATTCTTACTTCTGACACACCTAAATTTGCTGGAAGTACTGACACACCTATGCTAACTTGCTGTCCTTCAAACACTTTATCTTCTGTAGAAATAATTGTAATTCCCCGGGCATATCCTAGTGCACCAGCATCTGCTGTAAACATTTTTCCTACACAAGTCCCATCATCATCTTGGTAGACAGGTGCCTCTTTTACCATAGTTTTTATTCCTTGACCAATAATCGGCAATTGTTCCAACTCATTCCACTTCGTCCCCCCAAGGCTCACATTGCTCCCGATGCTGCTTTCTCCGGTCACTGCCCCCACGGCACTTCCCACAACGGCGCTGATGGCCTGGACCAGGTCCGGGTGCTTTTCCACCCAGGCTTTCCCTTTGGCGGCCAGAATACAGCCGTTTACATATTCTCCCACACCTCCGGCCAAAATTCCGGTTGCGATCTTTCCGCCTGCCAGGGAACTGAGCAGCCCTCCGAAAATGCTGTGGGCCAGGATCTTTTCATCACTGCCTTCCTGCCAGCCTTTCCGTGCGGCCAGTTCATGAATGGCCCGGTTTCCCACTTTGCTCAGTTCATTTACCAGTTCCTGCTTTTCTTGGACTTTCCCCTTGTCAAAGATGGTCGCCAGTTTCTGGAGACTGTTTTTCGTGTCCCGGTTCAGCTGTTTTACCGGCTGGACCTGTTTTTCTCCCTCCCGGATGATGATACTTCCGGCAGAGATACCGGCTTTTGTGGTGCTTTCTGCCCGTCCTTTGACAGTACTCACCACTTCAGGATAGAGTCCCCGTTCATTGAGTTTCCGCCGGTCTTCCTGTCCGGTCCGGGTAGTGGCAGAAAAAGCCACACCCTGTCCATCCGCTTTGTAGGACGCTCTGTTTTCCACATCTTCCCAGCTGAGGGTTCCCGTTTCCAGACGGTTCTTTTCTGCCGGGGCATCGCTGTGGATCACGGCTCCCTTCAAATGGGTATTGCCCCCTGCCTGGATCTGGAACCCCTGGTCTCCTGCATAGATCCCCGCCTGTTCCGTCACACTTTCGTAGTCGGAACGGAGGGTCTGTTTCTGGGCGCTGCCACTTCCGGAAACATGGCCTCCCCCGGCAGAGACGGAAATTCCCCCTCCTGTATTCCGGCTGTCATAGGTCTCCCGGTCCTGGAGACTTTCCAGGCGCAGATTTCCTCCAGTTTCCGCCTGTACCTGCCGGCCTTCCATCCGGCTGCCGTTCTCCCGGGTTTTCCAGCCTCTCCATCCGCTTTCTCTGTTCCTGTCTGGCCTGCTGTAGCTGTTCCTGCTGCAAAAATGGATTGGGCGCAACAAAAACAGGGCATGCCGTCCCCCACAGCACACCCACTGCCCCTATAATCCCGGTCCATTGTCTCCCCATGATCCACAACCCCCGTTGTTTGTTGATACTTTCTGGGTTCAGTATACCGTAAGGGGCTTTTTATGACAAGATTTTCATTTTTTTACAAAAATATTCATAAGGTGGTCAATCTCAGGGACCTGTGATACAATGAAAAAGAAGCTGTCCATTTGGTCAGCCCCGTTGTTAGAAGGTTTAAGAAAACCCGCCTATCGTTTGTGGCCGACGGCGGGTTTCCTTATGCTCTTTCTGTACCTCTCTTGCAATCCCCTGTAACTGTGTTATAATGAAAATATAAATGGTGCTGTCTGGTGACGGTCAGCCCCATAGCTTAGTTGAGAATTAACCGCCTAGCTTGGGAGCCTGGGGCGGTTAATTTCTTTTTTGCAAAAGAAGTACCAGGACGATTAACAAAAATAAAGTTAGATTTGTTTCGTTCATGGCCCTCACCCCATTTCTGGGGCAAGATTTGACCGCCTACCGTATAGACAACACCGTGTACAGTATAACATATCGGCATGAAATCCGGCAACGGAAGCCCATCCACAAAAATCCCCTGTCAAAGGGCCTTTTATCACAGCTTTTGACAGGGGATCCGGAGCAGGTGCAGCGTCTGGCACCTGCTTTTTCACAATCTATGGGAATTTCCTTGCCCAAGGGGGTGCAGCTTTTGCGCCCATGGTGCTCCCATGGGATTTTCAGGAGCCGGAAATCACGGCAAACCGTAGTTTTCCGTCGCCCCGACCAACTTGAAAAAGGACAGCCGTCACCTTCGGGTGGCGGCTTTTTTGGATTTTGTCGTTTGTCGTTGAGGAAGCCAGATGCCGTGCATCTGGCTTTGAACGTATTGGCCCCCTGGGCGGCCGGGACGGGCTCCCCTGCGGCAGTGGTGTCGGGAGAGCTTTCTCTGGCGGGCCGCCCGGAGTGCGGCCCCTACCTTTTGGATTCGAACAAGGCGGATCTGGCAGTATTTTTATTCTGGTGCGGGATGTATGTTACTTTTCTATTTCTCATTCATCAGCGCAGCTTTTCGATATTGTTCGAAAGTTTCTTTATCATAATCCATATCCTGCCATTGATTGGTCACCAAACTGATATTCTTCCGTACCAGTCTAGTATTTTTTGTTTTATAGTCATATATGAAAGGTACGAACGGAATCCGCAAATTATAATCCAATAAATTATTCCAGGAAAATTCCCAATCAAAGAAATCTTGACCGCCTTCTCCTCGAGGCATCATGGCCAACAGCAATCCATCTTTTTGGGAACCTAATACATCATAGGGCTGATATCCGAAAGTAAAGAGTTCCTTACCTGTCATATCGAGGACTACACTTTTTTCATTTTGCCAGTCATAGACCAAGAAACTCTCTCCTGTTTTATACCATCCTTTAAGCAGAAAAAAAGGAATGGAAAACAAAAATTCAATTTTTCCATCGTGAATGTAGATTACGTCATTTTTCTCATTGGTTCCAATAATACCATCTCGGTAATAGACCACTGGCGTATTATTCTGATAGGATAAAGGCCCTTTATGAGTCTGCAGTCCTGCATCTATTCGTTTTACTGAATTCGTTATTCTGTCAACTTCGAACACCTGCGATCCGTCAACTATGTAGAAATATTTTACATTGACATATAACTGCCCTCCCCAACTTTGGCGAGTGCTGTTATCAATAGCGACAGGTAATGTTTCATAGCCCTTATTGGAAAGTTTAACAACTGAATAAGGTGTGGATTTATCTTCTTTTTCATGTCCAATAGCCAAAAAGTAAATCCCATCTTTTGTTACAGCTGGTGTCAACAGATATTGTTTTTGTTTTTTTATATACGGCTGCAAATCAATCATAACTGCTTCTTTTATGTTGTTGGGATTTACCAACTCTAATGTATTGACTTTAGACACAACAATTGTTCCTGATAAAATATTGGTTAGCGAATATCGATAATAGGCATAACTTAAAACCTTTATACCTATACAAAATAATATCGCTATCAAAACAATTATCATGACTATTTTTTTCATTTTGGAACTTCTCCGTATCCCATCCATGCAACAAGTCCTTTTCCTTGGTAATGAATATAATCATATCGTAATAATGCTGCCAACGCATTGGGGGAATAAATTCCTTGCATTTGCTCTAAGGTGACCATAGCATTTTCGTTATAACTTGCGCTCTCCTGCAATTGTATAGCTTGTATTGAAGTCGTTACGCAGTTATTCGAAAACAATTTATAATCTTTACTACCATCTGAAGTCCGATAAAATTGTTTCTTATCAACATCTCTAAACATAGAAACATTTTCTAACTCGTCATAGGAATTTGTTATATTTTGATTGTATGCATCTACACTTGCTTGAGCATCTACAACATTATTATTTAAAATAAAAATCGTTTTGTCATCAGGATTAAAATAAAATCCTGTAATATATGTTCCAATTCCATTAGGGGCAGGATATCCCCCTATACTTTCTTCCACATCCATTCCGTATCTCCCATAATCTGCAGAACCATATGTTCCCTTCTCATCTTCAGCAATAAGTCCAATATGTCCTAGCCCACCAGCTTTAAAAACAATTCCAATTAAAATGGCATTTCGACCTTCTAAGAACAAATTATCTTTAATTGCTCCAATAGTAATTTCTCTTGCAATGCCACTTTCGCTATTTATAACCCCAACAACACTTCCCACTGCCATACTAATTTGTTGAACTAAATCCGGATTTTTTAAAACCCACTGTCTTCCTTTTATCTTGATTATCGACTTTACAACAAACTCATTAATTCCACCAGCCAATATTCCTGTAGATAATTTTCCACCAGCCATGGAACTCATTATTGCGCCAAAAATACCGTGTGCCAGTATTTTTTCATCACTTCCATCTTCCCATTTCTGTCGAACAGAATACAGATGGATTACTTGATTTCCCAATTTACTAACTTTACTTAAGAATTCCTGCTTTTCCTGGACTTTCTCCTTGTCAAAGATGGTCGCCAGTTTCTGGAGGCTGTTTTTCGTGTCCCGGTTCAGATGTTTTACCGGCTGGACCTGTTTTTCTCCCTCCCGGATGATAATGCTTCCGGCAGAGATACCGGCTTTTGTGGTGCTTTCTGCCCGTCCTTTGACGGTACTCACCACTTCAGGATAGAGTCCCCGTTCATTGAGTTTTCGGCGGTCTTCCTGTCCGGTCCGGGTGGTGGCAGAAAAAGCCACACCCTGGCCATCCGCTTTGTAGGACGCTTTGTTTTTCACATCTTCCCAGCTGAGGGTTCCCGTTTCCAGACGGTTCTTTTCTGCCGGGGCATCGCTGTGGATCACGGCTCCCTTCAAATGGGTATTGCCCCCTGCCTGGATCTGGAACCCCTGGTCTCCTGCATAGATCCCCGCCTGTTCCGTCACACTTTCGTAGTCAGAACGGAGAGTCTGTTTCTGGGCGCTGCCACTTCCGGAAACATGACCTCCTCCGGCAGAGACGGAAATTCCCCCTCCTGTATTCCGGCTGTCATAGGTTTCCCGGTCCTGGAGGCTTTCCAGGTGCAGATTCCTTCCGGTTTCCACCTGTACCTGCCGGCCTTCCATCCGGCTCCCGGTCAGGAGAGTGTCCTGGCCGCTTACGGTATGGAGCTGTTCCTGGGCCTTGACCGTACTTCCCTCATGGGTCAGACGGCTTTCTTTTTCATTTTCCCGGCCCTGGTTTCCATAAAGGTCATATCCGATCCCGGCAGAATTCTTCCCCACCCCCAGGGTCGCCAGTTTATAAAGACGATTACAATCTTCATCTTTTAAATTTTATCATGACAAATTCATACTACGTTACTCATTTATAAGCAAAATAACAAGTATAATTAAGCATAATGATGTTGTTAAGAAATCTTTGATTTTTTTCTTTCGTATTTCTGTTCCTTTTTCAGTATGAACAAAAATCCACTTTAAATACCCTACTAAAAACATGCCCATCGCTCCATATTTCCAAGCAATATAATAATACCTATATTTTCTAGCCAGCAGATAAAATTGATCTGGCGCTTCAAATAAAAGAACTACAATCAAATTTATCGATAAAAAGGCTAGAGATCCGATTTTCCATAATATCGGCTCCTCTTTTTTTTTCCATGTTACATAAAAAACTCCATATAAAAAGACACCCAAGAAAAAAAGTGCAATAATATCCATAATATCCATAATTTTGCATCCTATTCTTCCAAATCTATCAGAATAATCCCTATTGTACTTGGGATTGCCAAATATTTGCCAACTCCTCCCTCTGCTGCACTCTTATTAATTTTATAAGTTACTACAGCTTTGCCTAAGGTTATAGATGCTTTTTTCAATAACTCTTCAGTAGATGTGCTCTCATTATAATTTTGCACCAAGTTACCTGCAGCATCTAAAACAGCAACTGTTCGTAGTGAAAATATTTTGTTGGAAACAATGATATTTTCAGCCTCACCAATCACCTGATTCTCAAATACCTTAGTTAAATTCCTAAGCATATAAGATAGTTGTAAAAATTTTTTGGCTCTTAGCAAATTATTTTGCATACTGTCATTTTCATCTACAACAAATTCTATACCACTGTTATCGTATTTTGTCAGCTTATTTAATTCGTAAATGAGTCGCTCTTCCATCACCTCTTTTTCAGGATTAGGATCATCCATACTATTTTGTAGACTAATATCAACATATTTTTTTAGAATCTCATATTTTTCCGCGTTTGTTTCTGCATTCTCCATTTCATCAGCAAACGCTTCTTGTTCCATGTGATAAAGATGATTATACAGTTCAGTGCTAATAGTAGAAGACACGCCAGTTTCTGTATCACCACCTAGAATTTTACCAACAGTACCTCCAAGTACGCCAACAGCAAGCAAGCGAACTGACGGGTCTTTGATTTTCTTCATACTGTGTTGCATATATTCCAAAAAAGCAGTACTTCCGGCTCCTGCTATAAAATTGCCATTCAAAGCATAGGAAGTTATCCCATCAAAAAAGGTATTCAGGATTTTTTTCGTGTTCTTAGGAACTCTGCCGGCAAGACTCCCAATATATGAATGGGCTATTCTTTGAAATACTTGTGCTGTTTCTTGTTTTTCCTGTATTCTTTCTTTATCAAATATTTTTTCCAATCTTGCTGCCGTATCTTCCAGATTCCTATTTAAATCTATCAGGTCTTTTGACTTGGCAGAGTCTTTTAGCAGAATGGTTCCTGGTGCAATTCCAGATTTTGTTCTACTGTGTTTTTCGTCTTTAACCTCTGGACTAAATTGAGAATTCAAAGGGGATATCTTTATGTTCGTGCTTTTTTTCACTTCAACCCCAATTCCCATTCCAATTTGACTACCCTTGTACGCCGCTTTGTTTTCCACATCTTCCCAGCTGAGGGTTCCCGTTTCCAGACGGTTCTTTTCTGCCGGGGCATCGCTGTGGATCACGGCTCCCTTCAAATGGGTATTGCCCCCTGCCTGGATCTGGAACCCCTGGTCTCCTGCATAGATCCCCGCCTGTTCCGTCACACTTTCGTAATCGGAACGAAGGATCTGTTTCTGGGCGCTGCCACTTCCGGAAACATGGCCTCCTCCGGCAGAGACGGAAATTCCCCCTCCGGTATTCCGGCTGGCATAGGTTTCCCGGTCCTGGAGGCTTTCCAGACGCAGATTCCTTCCGGCTTCCACCTGTACCTGCCGTCCTTCCATCCGGCTCCCGGTCAGGAGAGTGTCCCGGCCGCTGACGGTATGGAGCTGTTCCTGGGCCTTTACTGTACTTCCCTCATAGGTCATGCGGCTTTCTTTTTCGTTCTCCCGGCCCTGGTTTCCGTAAAGGTCATATCCGATCCCGGCATGGTTCTTCCCCACGCCCAGAGTCACACCGGCTCCGGCACTTCTGGTGCTGGAGCTGGTTTCTCTTTCCAGGGTATTTTCTGCCGCTTCCAGGGTAAGGTCTCTGCCGGCTTCCAGGCGGACGTTCTTTCCGGAGAGGGAGGAACCTTTCAGTGCCAGGTTTTCCTCTGCCCCGACGGATACGTTTTCCTTCCCGGCAATCCGGCTTCCTTTGGCACTGCGGACTTCCGCCTCGCTCCGGCTGATCAGAAAGAAAATATTATCGTCATTATTGCTTCATTTGTCCTTTCTGATTCCCATTGGCGCTTCCTAAAACAGTGTTGGAGACCCGGATTCCAAATTTGAACAGTTTAGCTCACTGGTTTCTGCTACATTTCGAATATATATCTACATATTATTTTTTCCCCATCTTTTATAATCTTATTCAAAATATGCATTTCATTATCATTGAATTTCGGAATATAAGGTCCCACATCTTTTTTCTTAAATAAATTACAACCATGAAATAATTTATAATATATTCTATTTACAACAGGACTTTTTCTATTTCCAAGGAAATTTATTCCTAATGTCTTAGTAATATCAGCTGTTAAATTCCAAAAATCCAATACATTTCCTAAGTTATTATTAATAACTTTTATTTTTTCAAATTTACATATATATTTATTATTTATATCCAAATTTATATTTTTAGAACATGCATAACTCAGTGCTTCTCTTTCACTTTTAAAAGTCACAATTTTACGATTAATATCACAGTATATTCTGTCTGTACGATTTGTCATCCAAATGCAATATTTTACTATATTATTGGAACTAAATCCAAGAAGATAGTACTCCATATTTATGATTCCTTTCGATCCCCATATTTTCTAACTTTATTATATTCACTGCCCGGCCCTTTAGGATAATTATTTTCACCATAATGTCCATCTAGAGCTCTTTTAGCAAAGTCATTACCAGATTCATTTTCTCTCTTTTGATATCCTTCATTTATAACCCATGAAGGTATATCATCGGCCGCATTTTTATGTGACTGTCGTGTTTTTTTAGCAAAAGTTACTAAATCTTCAGGCAACAAATTTTCATTTGCAATAATTGTCTCAGCCATTTCATCCGTAAAGTCATCGTACATTTCAACAAGTTCACTAGTATTTGAATCAATAACTCCAATTACATTTCCAACAGCATCAACAATTTGCTTTCTTCCTTCTTCAACCTGAATTAATGTCAGCCCAACTATTAACAAACTTGTATCGTCATAAACATTATTGATTGATTCATCATTCCACTTTGTCTCCCCAAGGCTCACATTGCTCCCGATGCTGCTTTCTCCGGTCACTGCCCCCACAGCACTTCCTACCGCGGCGCTGATGGCCTGGACCAGGTCCGGGTGCTTTTCCACCCATGCTTTCCCTTTGGCGTCCAGAATACGGCCGTTTACGTATTCTCCCACACCTCCGGCCAGGGATCCGGTTGCGATCTTTCCGCCTGCCAGGGAGCTGAGCAGCCCTCCGAAAATGCTGTGGGCCAGGATCTTTTCATCACTGCCTTCCTGCCAACCTTTCCGTGCAGCCAGTTCATGGATGGCCCGGTTCCCCACTTTGCTCAGTTCGTTCACCAGTTCCTGCTTTTCCTGGACTTTCTCCTTGTCAAAGATGGTCGCCAGTTTCTGGAGGCTGTTTTTCGTGTCCCGGTTCAGCTGTTTTACCGGCTGGATCTGTTTTTCTCCCTCCCGGACGATGATGCTTCCGGCAGAGATACCGGCTTTTGTGGTGCTTTCTGCCCGTCCTTTGACAGTGCTCACCACTTCAGGATAGAGTCCCCGTTCATTGAGTTTCCGCCGGTCTTCCTGTCCGGTCCGGGTAGTGGCAGAAAAGGCCACACCCTGTCCATCTGCTTTGTAGGACGCCTTGTTTTCTACATCTTCCCAGCTGAGGGTTCCCGTTTCCAGACGGTTCTTTTCTGCCGGGGCATCGCTGTGGATCACAGCTCCCTTCAAGTGGGTATGGCTCCCTGCCTGGATCTGGAACCCCTGGTCTCCTGCATAGATCCCCGCCTGTTCCGTCACACTTTCGTAATCGGAACGAAGGATCTGTTTCTGGGCGCTGCCACTTCCGGAAACATGGCCTCCTCCGGCAGAGACGGAAATTCCCCCTCCGGTATTCCGGCTGGCATAGGTTTCCCGGTCCTGGAGGCTTTCCAGACGCAGATTCCTTCCGGCTTCCACCTGTACCTGCCGTCCTTCCATCCGGCTCCCGGTCAGGAGAGTGTCCCGGCCGCTGACGGTATGGAGCTGTTCCTGGGCCTTTACTGTACTTCCCTCATAGGTCATGCGGCTTTCTTTTTCGTTCTCCCGGCCCTGGTTTCCGTAAAGGTCATACCCGATGCCGGCATGGTTCTTCCCCACGCCCACAGTTACACCGGCTCCGGCACTTCTGGTACTGGTGTCAGCGTCGGATTTAATTAGCTAAGGGGTGTATTAGCCCGATGATAACACATAATGGGATATTTTCATTCTGGAAAAAGATTGTGAATGTCAACCAAAAAGTGAGCCACTTGCTCACGAATTTTTGAGCCACTCATGCTCATGAAAAAGTGAGCCATCTGCTCACAAATTTTTGAGCCACTTAAGCATTCGTCATCTTCCGTTTGCTGCTGTGCAAACGGTAAGACTGTCCATTCATATTTAAAACACTGGAGTGGTAGGTGAGCCGATCGACCAATGCGGCAACCAGCGTCTCGCTGGCAAACATCTCCGTCCATTTGGAAAACTCCAGGTTTGTCGTAATCACTGTACTGGCTCTTTCACTCCTTTCGGCAATCACTTTGAACAACATTTCAGATTCTTCCTGGCTGAATCTTGCATAACTTAATTCATCTATGAGCAGCAGGTCTGCTCCGCTCAAAGTTTTTTCCATCTTGCGCAACTGGTAATCATCATGGGCTTCACATAGCTCAGTTGCCAGCGTTGTGGCATTGCAGAAAATGACCTTCCAGCCCAGCAGACAGGCTTTCACTCCAAGGGCTGTCATCAGATGTGTTTTCCCCGTCCCCGGATTACCGATCATCACCAGGTTCTCATGCCTCTTTATGAAATCGCAGCTTGCCAGCTGCTTCACATATTCAGGCCGAACATGTTCCAGCCTTGTGAGATCAAACTCTTCCAGGGTCTTGAGCATGGGAAAGTGCGCTCTCTTCAGCCTGCGTTGCTGCTGTTTTTCCTGACGGGATGCATATTCCCGCTTCATCAACCCGAGCACGAATTCTTCCAGGCTTTGTCCGGGGCGGAATTTTTCCGCTGGTTCACCGACGTCTTTGAAAGTGGGAAGTTTAAGCTGTTTCGCATAGAAACGGAGTGCTTCCTTTACACCTGCGTCCTGCACATAGTGCCTCCTTCCTGTAAAAGCTGGTCATACATTGAAAGATCTGTCTGCTGCACTTTTACCGGGTCGGTAAGGATATGCGCTTTCCTGTCGGAAACCATAAATTGCTCTTTGTGCTCCCAAAAAGCGTTCTCTCCGTCGGCAGCACATAGCCGCAGAATCTCAACCAGCTGTTCGCTGCTGAATGCATTGGTCTCCAGGAACTGTAGCAGGGCAGCACTGAGGTTCTGCCGTACCGGTTTTGCTTCCAGGATGCTGCGCGGCTTGTATTCCAGCAACGGCAGATAATGCGCAAGTTTCAGAATCTGCTGGTTTTGCCCATAGTTTCTGGCGTGTTCAGCAATCAGTTCCCCCTTGGCAAAGATCCGAATCTGTTCAGCATAGGCTCGCACCGTGACCTCCTGTCCCACATATTTCACGGGCACAGAATAATCGTTAGCGACGAATCGGACAACAGAAAAGGGTGTTACTCGGCAGACTGCTGCTCTGCTTGCATCAAAAGGGCTGCCCGGCAGTGGGCAGAGACGTTTCTGGTCTTCCAGGAGCAGATCCTTTACAGGGTTCTCCCGTCCAGGGATTTTATGCGTATTCGCATACACCTTGCATTTATCCAGCAGGAGTCTGTTCAATTCGTCCAGCGCATCTACTCTGGGTACAGGGACAAAGACATTCCGGCGGACCCAGCCTACGAGATTCTCCACCAGTCCTTTTTCATTTCCACTCCGGACATTGCAGAAAACGGTATGGAAGCAATAATGGGCTGCAAATGCTTCATACTTTTCCTGGGCAATGGCTTCTTTGCCACCTTTTTCCTTAACGGCTACCCGGTCATTGTCAAAAATGACCTTAGCAGGGACGCCCCCAAAGAATTCCAGAGCTTTTCTCAATGCTTCAAGTAAAGCTTCCGTATTCTTCCTGCGGAAACAGACCACGAAAGGAGCACAGCTGTAGCAAAGGCGGGCACAAAAGAAATTGACTTTAGTACGCACTCCTTTGAGGTAAACCACAGCTTCACCCCAATCAATCTGCATCGCATCACCTGGAAGGTGAGCCAAAGGGACGAAGGCTTCCTGAAGATTGCCACGTAACAGATGAACGCAGCGCCGGACTGTGCTTGCACCTCCTGTAAATCCAGTTCCTTCTACCAGGCGGTCATAAATCCGCTTGGCTGTGTGGTGCTGCTTCTTATTGGGTTCTTTCGCATCTTCATCCAGACAGCTCTGGATGAATCGAGTCACCTCCTCTGTAATCACTGCAGATGTCCGATGATATTCGCAGCGGATGCCCGGGAGTGCATTTCCTTTGCAATACTTGGCCACAGTATTACGGGAGATATGCATTTCTCTGGCAATCTGGCGGATAGATTTTCCATCGCGAATGTACATCTGGCGAATTTGACCATAATCTTTCATAGTGATGACCATCCTAACATCAATCCCCTTAGAATCAAATTACTGACTCTAGTATAGGGGAACTTGTTTCAGAGTGGCTCACTTTTATATTAGCATTCACAAAAGATAAACAATTATATACAACGTCCATATTAAAATATTAATAAAAGCACTATATCGATACCCATTTTTAAAAGCTTCATATTTTTTTAAATTTAATATTTCTTTATTCTCTTCAATAACTTTTAATCCTTTAAAAACTAGTAGGTAGCTCAATCCCCAAAAACACCAAGGATTATAGTAGAATAACATCCTTTTTAAGCAGAAATTTACTACGAGCATGGCTAAAAAATAAATTTGCATGAGGGTTCCTAGGATTAATATAAAAACACCATTATCATTTTTTCTCTTACTACGCAAACTTTCATATGTCGTTTTCATCACAATGCCGCCAAGTACAAACACTGCACAAGTTAGAAACAAAGCATTCATTTCACTCCTCCAAATTAAATATATTTTTCTTAAGATAATAACTAATGTAGTCTCCTAAACTTGCCCCCATACTTTGTGCTAAGGTTTTTCCAATAAATATCATCAATACTGGTTTGTTATAATTAAGTCCAGCATTCCAATTTATTGTTTTGATTAAGTTTACTCCTAATACATCACCTAAAGCAGAACCAGCAGTATCACTAATAACGGCTATCCCTAATTTTTTCCCCTCATAATTTTTGCTTTCTTCCACAATCGAAATTACAAAAGATGCTTTTCCTGCTAACCCAGCCGGTATTTTACCATAAAAGCCATTATTTAATTCAATACTTTGATCAATAGAACTAATAGCTAAATTAATATTAAGTGCATTTCTTAAATCAAACCATTTTTCCGCTTCATTTAAAGATGTTGTATCAATAATCGTTTTATTATAAAAAGTTGAACTTAATAAATCTATAGAGTATTCATTTAGTTTATTCATCCATCCAGTTTGAGGCCCTATTTTCGTGTTTATGATATTCCATAATTCCGGATTATCGTAATTGTATTCCACACCAAACCCCTTAGCATACTGAGCCAACGCATAGCTCAGACCTTGGTCAGTATTGATACCTTGTGCATTGAAAAAATCTTCCAAAGAAGAATAATTGATAATCTGAGAAGAAATGATTGGATTTCCGCCTTCTTTTAGTTCTGTACTGATATAATCCGTGTTCAGGCCATCATTGTAATACAAGTCCTTAGCACAATAATATTTTAATTTCTGGACAAACTCTTCTTGCGTCAATTCACCATTTTCATATTTTTCGATATCACGTAAAAGATATTGCTGGTCCTCATGTGGCAGGAAATTGTACCTTGTCCCGCTTCCTGCAGACGCTGTTCCCATTCTCCAGTCTCCGCCGACCAATTTTGCTGCCGTGCCGCCAATTACCATACTTGCCCATTGTTGCAGCTGCGGGTTCGTTCCAGTCCATTTAGCCATTTCTTTTTGCATCAGTTCATTAACTGCAGCTGCACCCCCTCCAACTATAAATTGATTTCCTGTCAATTTTCCCATGATTCCACCAATCATTGCATGGAGAGTCGTTTTTTCGATTCCTCCCTCTTTCCATCCATTTTTTAGGCCTATATCCCCAATCGTGCGAAAAGCCAAAGCTCCAAAGGCTCCCGCCAATTCTTTCCGTTCCCTGATTTTTTGTTTATCAAATATCTCTCCCAGCTTTTGGAGTGCCTGTTGGGTATTACGGTTCAATTTATCCAATTCTTGCTTTTGTTCTTCGGAATTTCGAATTGTCATATTTCCTTGCGCTATTCCTGACAAAGTTTCACTGCTTTTTCTACCTTTCACGGGAGTATCCTGGATTGGTGCAATACCGCCATAATAAGTGGTTCCATTTTTCCCACGGATTCCGCTGATTCCGCTTTGCATACCCTCACTGTTTATAGAATATGCGGCTTCATTCCTCAAGTCTTCATATCGCAGGGTTCCTGTAGACAGAGTATTTTTTGCTGTTTCTGCCTGGCTGCTTATGACAGCGCCTTTTAAACCTGTTTCTTTCCCTACTTCCAGGGCAAAACCGTTTTGGCCGGCATAAATCCCGGTCTGTTCTTTCACGCTCCGGTACCGGCTTTCTGTGTTTTCTCGCGACAGGCTTCCCATGCCGCTGAGCGTACCAGCTCCCAAACCATAATCGGCGGAGAAGCCGGCAGACTTCCGTTTTTCCTGATACGTATGAGTATCCTGCAAACTATCCAGCTGCAGATTTCCGCTTACCTGGCCGTTTACGCTTTCCCCAGAAAGGGTGCCTCCCGCTATATGGATATCTTTTCCAGTAGTAAAAGTAAGTTTTCGGTCTGCTTGTACAGCAGCATTTGTATAATAACTTTTTTCTTCCTGGCTTGTTCCCTTCACCATGCCGCCTTCTGCCGAGATTCCCACCAGACCGGTCCTTCCCATGGAAATTCCCACGTTTCCGCCTTTTGCGCTTTCCTTTTCCTGAATCGTTTCCTGATTCTTCCCGGCCTGCAGGAAGATATTTTCTCCAGCTGACAATTCCACGTTCTGTCCGGAAACCTGGCTTCCTTTCAGCAGGATATCCTTGCCATCTGCCTTCAGGGTTACGTTGCCTCCCGCCTGCACCTGGCTGCCACTGGCACGCGTTCCATTGATTTCCACCGCATGGGAGCTATGCTGGGTTCCCATGCCCAAGTTCAGGGTCACTGCCGTTTTCCCCACAAAAGGCAGCTTTTCTTTAGCCGCTTTCATCTTATCAAAGGCTTCACTGGCTTGCTTCCCTTTGCCAAAGATATTGGCATAGCGATACTCCTGGGCTGCTTTTTGTGCTGTATCCCAGCTTTTCTGGATGTCACCCAGCCCTTTGGCTGTACTGAGGGCGGCCTCCGTACCATATAAAGCAGCCAGTCGGCCATCCCGCACTGTACCGGCTCTTTGCGCCAGAGTTGATACTGTACCCGCAGCATCCATATAATCTCCACCCAGCGATGCCGTGAGACCGGTCCGCCGATATTCCTGTTTTTCCTGATAGTGATAGGTGTCTTCCGCATTTTCAACCTGGATTTCTTTCCCGGAGAGGGTAATATCCTTACTGGCCAATATGCTGCTTCCCCATGTCTGCAGGCGATTTCCCGCCTCCAAATTCACATTTCCCCCGAGGCTTCCCAGCGTGCTCCCCACCTGGGTATGGGTTTCCTGCTGCACCTGCCCGCTTTTCTTTTCGCTGCCGATCAGGATGCCCATTCCGGCTCCCATGAGACCTTTTCTCTTTGTCTTCTGATAGACTCCAGAGATATCTTTCTGGTCCACCGTATCCAGACTCAAATCACCACCTGCCTGCAGGCGGATATCTCCATCTGCGGCCATAGAAGTTCCTCTCAGGGTAAAATCGTTTCCTGCTTTGGCCATGAGACTTTTCCCGCTGAGGGCTCTGCCCAGGATGACTTCGTGCTGTTCATCGCTCCGCGTTTCCGTACTGCTGCGGCTTACAAGGCTCCGTTCTCTGTGGCTCAGGGCATACTGGTCCCCGGCGTAGGCTTTCCCTGCTTCCAGGGTCAGATTACCGCCAGCCTGCAGCTCCACTTCTCCCTGGGTACTGGAAATCTGGGCAGCTTTCAGCGTCATATCGTCCCCGGCTTCCAGCCGGACATCCCCTGCTGCTTTCATAGTCGTCCCCATTTCGGTTCTTCTCTGGGTACGCAGGTAATTTTTGCTGTCCAGGGTCATATCCTTATCGGACGAAAGCTGCAGAGTTCCCAATTGTAAAGAACTCCCTGCTTTGAGGATGGTCTTTCCCTGCTCTCCCAGGTTCTGCAATACAGCGCCGGATACTGTCAGGTCTTTTCCAGACTGCAGCAGCAGTACTCCAGCTTTCCCGGTGACCGCGATTCCTGCCACCTGGTCCACCACATCCTGATGGGCCAGTCGATTTTCCGTGCTCCGGATGTGCAGTTCATCATCTGCCAGGAGTTTTACCTGTGCGTTGCCCCGGATTTCTCCGGTAGATTCCAGATTGCCCCGGGTATGGGCAAACAGGCTGTCTCCCTGGAGAATACCCAGGTTCTTCAGGCTCCCGGCTTCAAGGATCACTTCTTTCCCCTGCAGAGTCCCTTCGTTGGCAATGGCCACCTTGGTCTCCACCCATAGTTTTTTCCCGCTGACCAGGCTCCCATCTGCTTTCAGTTCCAGTTCCCGGTTGGGCCGCAGATAGACCCGGGGAATCAATACTTCATAGGGTTTTCCTTCGTAGGTGATGGTCCGATTTTC
The DNA here is from genome assembly GCF_000025305.1 of Acidaminococcus fermentans DSM 20731. Classification (NCBI taxonomy): domain Bacteria; kingdom Bacillati; phylum Bacillota; class Negativicutes; order Acidaminococcales; family Acidaminococcaceae; genus Acidaminococcus; species Acidaminococcus fermentans. The sequence continues at coordinate 1,966,108 of NC_013740.1, forward strand.
CAGCCACACCATATCGCTGGTCAGCTGGGCCATTTGTTCTTCGCTCAGGACGATGCCGGGTTGCAGCCCTGTCTTTTGGGCATAGAGGACCCCGGCATCCATCAGGGCCCGAAATTCACTTTCTTCATCGCTGTACCCTTCCAGGTACCGGTTCCCGGTCCGGTCCAGGATCTGCTGGCGGACCAGCATCCCTTCATAGAACCCGTCGCCCAGCCGTTTGGGCACTTTGTCCGGGTCCCACTGGAGCTTTTGGAAGAAATAGTCAGAGGAAAGGAACTGCTTCCTGCTGGTGAACTTCGGATCCGTTTCCATCAGGTACCGGGCCGTGCTTTCCGGATGGACCTGGTACAAAGAACCGGTCAGCAGATTCTGCCACTGTTCTTTTCCCTGGGCTGCCTGGGCAAAGGAAACCCCAAATGGATCCAGGAAATGGCTGACGGCCTGCCGTTGGCTCTGGCTGATTTCTGTTTTTTCCGGAGCCTGGCCGCTGCCATCCAGCACCTGAGAGATTCCCAAAGAAGCCGGCGCCCCCTGTTCCACCTGGGGCGTCATGAATACCCGGGACTTGTACCCTCTCCGTCGGGATTTGTGGGGCCAGCCCCGTTTGTATGTATAACTGCCCTGGGTGGTACCAAAAGTGACGGTGTACGTCTGGTTCTCTTTGGCCAGATTGTCCAGTTTTCCCTTTATATGGAGGGTCCCTCCGGAAGCAAGCTGGCTATTCTCATTGGTCACATTCCCCTGGATTTCCAGGTTTTCCCCGCTGGCAATGACTCCGGGACGGCTTTCTGTCACTTCCCGGTGGCTGGTTTGGGATTTTGTGCGTACGAAAGTCAGGTTGTGGATTTTCTGACTTTCCACCACCCCGATGGAGGCATTATGGTTTCGCACCTGGGCATTCCAGGCATCGATTTTTTCATTGAGGGTATCCAGGATCTTCTGGTATTCCTGATCCCATTGGGACTGGGCGGGGTGTTGTCATGGACGCAACGCCCATCTCCTGGAAAATGGGGTCATCATAGGCGTAGTTGGGAGCACGGGTCCCCACCAGATCAGCCGGGATGGGGGCTTCTCCATTTTCCAGCTCTTCCCGGGTCCGCTGCTGGATGATGCCATAGCCGGCCCGTTCTTTTTCTTCCTGGTAGCTGCCATGATGGTAGGCTCCATAGCCGCTGCCCAGATTGCTGAATTCGCTTTTATCAAAGGTCTGTCCCTGTTCCGGGTGTCCGGCCTGATCGATCCGAATCCGTTCCGGATTATCCGTAAGATTCCCCACCACCCGTTTCACAGAGAAAAGGTCATTTTCGTTCCGGATAGATCCGGCCGTGAGGGTCATATGCCCCTGGCTTTCCACCCGGCCGCCCTGATTGAGGATTTCCCCGGAAGCGGCCAGTTCCATGGTACCGCCGCTGTACAGCAGGCTGTCCCTGCTGTTCTGGATGGTTTCCGCAGAAATGGACAGCTTTTCCCGGGCTGCCAGAGTGCCGGGAGCTATTTTGTCCAGTTCCTGTTTTTCTTCATCCACCTGTTGTTTCCGGCGGTCATATTCCCGGCTGGCCTCCCGGATCCTGTTTTCATAGGCCTGGACTTCTTCTTCCGAATGGAAAGCCGTCACATCAGTCCGGACAGTTTGTTCCAGGATGGCTTCCTGCTCTTTAAGCCGTTCCACCCTTTCTGCCAGTGCCTTCTCTCTGGCTTCATCCCGGCGGTTGATGACCTGGTGGGCCTGGAGGGAAAGATTGTCTCCGTAAATCCGCCCGCCGGCTTCATTCACAATCTGTTTTCCCTTCAGACTGGCCTTCTGGTCCGCTGTCACAAGGCCCGTATTGTGGAGGACCTCTCCCTCAATATCCACATTCTTCCCGCTGATTTCCGCGCTGTTTTCCACCTGTTTTGGGGCGTGGAGAACCAGGGTGCCGCCGCTTTCCATTTTTTTCCGGTTGCGCACGCTGCCCTGGGACGCAAGGAGGGCATCTCCTCCCGCCTGGATATTTCCGTATTTTTCTTCACTATTCTCATTGGTCAGGTCCTGCTTAAGGGCAACGGTCACAGTTCCGCCGCTGGTAATATTTCCCTCAAGGGGCATGACTTCCGCCTGCATCGTGACGGTTTTCTCTCCATGGAGAAAAGCCCGGCGGATGTCTGTGTTCCCGGCCGTTACAGAAACATTGTTCCCCCCATACAGGTAACTGTCCTGGAGCCGGACTTCTTCTGCCTTCAACTCCACGTTCCCGCCGGCGTTCACCTGTCCCTTTTCTCCCTGGTACCGGTTGGCCTGGATGGAGATGTTCCCCGGCTCTTTCACCTTCTTTTCCTTATCCAGACCGGCACTGAGGTTCCCGGCCTGGCAGATGGTTTCCCCTTGCATTTCCAGATGAGTCCCGGTCTGGATGGTCCCGGTATTCCGGATCTCCTGTCCGGCTGCCAGATAGCTGGTCTCTTTGCTTTCCAGGCTGCTGCTATTGACGATGTTCCGAGCAGCCTGCACTGTCAGGTTCTTTCCGGCAGAAATCCGTCCTGTATTCTCCAGTTTTTCCACCTGAAGGGTCACGTTACCTCCGCCGGCGGTTTCCTGTTTCACATGGAGATTACCGTTGACGTCCACCGTCAGGTTTCCAGTGGCCTGGATTTTCCCGGCCAGGTTCACCCCCAGTCCTTTTTCCGTTCCCACCAGATAAATGCTGTCTCCATACATGCCGCCCACAGCCGCCACGTCCAGGGCAAATTCCGGTGCTTCCTGGGAAGCAGCTGTTTCAAGAGGCTTTGCCTGAAGGGTATCTGCCGCTACCTGATTTTTCCCTGTGACCACCTGCAGCCTGTTGGCCCAGATCCCGGCGTTGATTTCAGCCGCCCGGGACAAAATGGCCAGGCTGTCCGTATCTTTTCCGCTCAGGCCTTTTCCTTCCACGGTGACAAGACCGCCGGATACCTGAAAACGATCCAGTTTTCCCTGGGCATCAAAGCCCGGTTTCCCAGTGGTCAAAAGGGCCCGGGCTGTATTGAGGAATCCGCCCCCGTTTACGGCGATCCCGTTTGGGTTGGCCAGAATCACATCCGCCCGCTGCCCGGCCACTTCCAGGTATCCGTTGAGACGGGACAGATTGCTTCCGGTCACTTCGTTCAGGATGATTCGGGCAGGTCCTTTGGCCAGGTTGGGATTTCCCTGTACATATCCGGCCAGCTGGGTCTTACTGAGGGTATAGGAATTGTTCAGGATAGCCCCTTTTTCCGGAACATTGAAATCCCTGTACTGGTTGTGGGAGAGTCCGTCTCTGGGCGGTGCAATCTGGACCAGAGGCAGTTTGTTCCCGGTTTCCAGCACCTGGGGATGGCGTCCGGAAGGAGCCTGGGGATCGACCTGTATCGGGGCTCCCAGAACTGGCTGCGACCAGGTCATCCCGGCCAGGATGCAGGCAATGATGGCTTGTGCTTTTTTCTTAGTCATAGGATAGTTCTTCCTTTCCGGGTTCCTTAAAACCGCCATCCTGCAGAAAAGCCGCAGGTCACACTTTTGGTGGGATATCCCTGGGGCTTGTACAGAGGGATACCGGCAAATACATCATAGAAAAGTTCCGTGTTCCCGAAAGGAATCGTCCCCCGCAGGCCCACTACACCCCCGGCAATGGTCCTGCCAGTCAGGATGTCCGTACTGGGACCGTAAACAGCCCCTCCATCGGCTCCCACATACACTTCTCCCCAGGGTGCCACCGGACAGGCCACTTCGTTCCGGAGATACCATCCGCTCTCTCCCATCAGGGTGTATTCCCCATCAAAGCCCCGTACCGTGTACCGGTTTCCCATACTGATGTCGTCCAGGCCATAGAGCCTGTCCCCTTTCATGGTCCACTGGCCGTGGAAAGAGGCGGTATAGGTAGCTTGCTGCTTTCCCAGCTGGAAAGGTTTCTGATAGTCCACATCCAGCAGCCACATATTGTACCGGGTCTTGGGACCCTCTCCATAGGGATTTTCCGGCTGGGCACCCAGCCAGGCCACCCCCATCCGATGGCCCAGACGGGTATAAAGGACACCGCTGCCCAGATAATCCCGGAGGTTCCAGCCTGCTTCCACAGCTGTGGTGTGCTGGGTCTGGATATCCAGTTCCCGATGGTCCAGATAACTGTGGGAATCCCGTTTCCGGATGCTGAAGTCCAGGCTCTGTCTCTGGGTCCGGGACCGATAGACTACATGATCCCAGGTGAATTTTCCCGTTTTGGTCAGCCCTTCACTGAGAAAGGGAAAGGGCTCCAGGTGAACCCGCTGATGATACTGGTACCGGCTGAAAGAAAAGGTGAAGGTATCCCAGCCATAAGGAATGGAATAGGAAACAGCCTGTCCCCTTGTACCTTTTTCCGTACCGCTTCGGGTGGCATCCCCGTTCAGGTCAAGCTGCAGTCTGTCATTCTGGAAGAGCGGCTGATCCCAGCTGATTTCCGTATTCCACTGGCTCTTTCCCGTGCTTTTCAGCCCGGAATCGTCTGTGGAAACCAGGCCATACACATTGTTCTTTCTTTCCACCTGCAGTTCCACATCCGTGGCAAAGTCTTCCCTGGCAGGCACCAGGTTCATCCGCACTTTCTGGGAAGGAAGACGGTTCAGCTGTTCCATTCCCTGTTCCAGTTTCCGCAGGTTCAGCACGTCTCCCGGATGGATGGGAAAAGCCCGGGCCATGCTGCCGTACACGGCCGTCCCATCTGGATTCCGGAATCCATGGAAGATTCCTGCCTGAAGAATCAGACGGAGAGTCCCCCCATTCAGGTTCTGTTCCGGAACCAGGACCCGTGTGGTCACATAGCCCCGGTCCAGCAGCTGCTGATTCAGTTCTCCGGCCAGACGGCTGATGGAGGCACCATCCAGTTCCCGATGGAGATATTTGTTCGTAATCCTGTCCATCCAGGGAAAAGCAATGATATTCCCCTCCATCTGAATCCGGTCTATCTGAAAACGTACGGGAGAAGACGGCAACTCCGCCTCCGGGACTTCTTGTTTTTCCGGCTGCCGTTCTCCCGGGTTTTCCAACCTCTCCATCCGCTTTCTCTGTTCCTGTCTGGCCTGCTGCAGCTGTTCCTGCTGCAAAAATGGATTGGGCGCAGCAAAAACAGGGCATGCCATCCCCCACAGCACACCCACTGCCCCTATGATTCCGGTCCATTGTCTCCCCATGATCCACAACCCCCGTTGTTTGTGTATACTTCCTGGCTTCAGTATACCGTAAGGGGCTTTTTATGACAAGATTTCCATTTTTTCACAAAAAGATTCATTTGGAAGTATCAGGTGCTGCCTTAGGCGTTAAAAAGCTGTATAGACCCGACTGGACAGTCTCTGTCCAATATCCCATGGGAGGGGAGTTCTGGAGATTCATAAAACCTCAAAAGTATATAGACAAATTTCTCTCCATCTGTATAAGCGGATCATTTCTAGAGAAATGTCGCAATGAAGTTTTTCTGTTTTTTGTATACAATTTTAAGCGAGTTTTTACCCGATGAACGTTCAGGACAGTCTCCCCAAAATGTTCCCTATGCCGTCTACCTCGAAGCAGCAAAAAGCAGAAGCAAAGAAGGTTGCAGAAGATTTCTCCATCCCCGGTTATACAACCAGAAAAAAGACTGTGAAAGATCCTGCCAAATCATGGCAGGATCTTCACAGTCTTTTGAGTTCCCTTCAGCAGCAGCTGTACCGCTTTCTTCCTCAGCCCGCAGGGCGGACCGGGGCGTTCTCTTATTTCATCACCAGCTGGCTCAGGTCGGCCACCTGGTTCACTTGTTTCTTGACCTGGTTCAGCAGGGCCAGACGGTTGTTCTTCACTTTTTCGTCCTTGTCCATGACCATCACCGCATCGAAGAAGGCGTTGACGGGAGCGGCCAGCTCATCGTTGGCCGCCAGCAGGTCGGCGTACTTCCGGTCGGCAGCCAGAGGAGCAGAGGCAGCGGCCACTTTTTCCACGGCTTCATACAGAGCCTTTTCTGCCGCATCCTGGAACAGGGCGGCATCCACAGGGGCTTCCACCACATTGTTCTTGCTGATGTTTTCCACCCGGGTGAAGGCCTGGATACTGTCAGCGGCTTTTTCCGTTTCCAGATAAGCACTGAGGGCGTCGGCCCGGACGAAGATATCCGCCAGGTCGTCCAGCCCCGGAGCAGCCAGTACCGCATCCACCACGTCATACCGGACGCCCTTGTCCAGCAGCATATTCTTGGCCCGCTGGGCGAAGAAATCAGCCACTTCATCCAGCAGCCTGGCTTCGTTTTCCACTTCCACCGGCAGGTTCTTGAGGGTTTCCGCCAGCACGGCCCGCAGCGGGAAGTGCACATCCCCATCGGCCACGATGTTCAGGATACCCAGAGCCTGACGGCGCAGGGCGTAGGGATCCTGGGACCCGGTGGGAGCCATGCCCCGGCTGAAGGTGGCCACAATGTTGTCCAGTTTGTCCGCCACGGCCAGGATCCGTCCTTCGTTGCTCTGGGGCAGTTCATCGCCGGCAAACCGGGGCATGTACTGTTCCCCGATGGCCTGGGCCACTTTCTCCCCTTCGTTGTCCAGGAGGGCATATTCCTTGCCCATGGTGCCCTGGAGTTCGGTGAATTCCGTCACCATGCCGGTGACCAGATCCGCCTTGGACAGGAGGGCAGCCCGTTCCACAGCCTTGGCATCTGCTTCCAGGCCAGTGGCTTTTACCAGCACGTCACACAGCTTCTGGAGCCGTTCCGTCTTGTCGTACATGTTCCCCAGGCCATGCTGGAAGGCTACTTCGTGGAGCCCTTCCCGATGCTGGGCCAGGGATTTCTTCCGGTCGTTGTCGAAGAAGAACACCGCATCGTCCAGGCGAGCCCGGAGCACCCGTTCATTCCCGTGGGTCACGATGTCCAGATGTTCCTTGCCGCCATTCCGGACGGTGATGAACTTAGGCATCAGTTTCCCATCTTTGTCGAACATGGGGAAGTACCGCTGGTGGTCCCGCATGGGGGTGATGATGGCGCAGTCCGGCAGACGCAGGTACTTGTCATCGATATGGCCGCACAGGGCCGTGGGATATTCCACCAGGAAGGTGACTTCTTCCAGCAGGTCCGGAGAAATGGCGGCTTTGCCCCCTTCGGCCACAGCCAGGTCTTCGATCTGTTTCCGGATGGTTTCCCGGCGTTTGTCCACGTCCACCATGACGAAGTTGTCTTCCATGGTCTTTTCGTAGGCAGCGGCGTCAGGGATGGTGATCAGATGGTTGCTCAGGAACCGGTGGCCCCGGGCTTCTCTGCCGCTCTTCACATCATTGGCTTCCACCGGGATCATCTGGTCGTCCAGGAGCGCCACCATCCAGCGGAAAGGACGGACGAACCCGAAATCATAGTCAGCCCACCGCATGGTCTTGGGGAAGTTCAGGGAATGGAGAATGTCATCCAGGATGGCCGGCAGCAGGTCGATGGTCTTTTTTCCTTCCAGGTGTTTGACGGCGTATACATAGCCGTCCTTCTGGACCAGGTCCTTCACATCCACACCCTGGCCACGGGCAAAGCCCTGGGCAGCCCGGGTGGCATTGCCATCCTTGTCAAAGGCGATTTTCAGAGAAGGTCCCTTGCTCTCCACATTGGAGTCTTCCTGTTTTTCCGCTACCCCTTCCGCCAGGAAAGCCATCCGGCGGGGAGTCCCGTACACTTTCACCGTGCTGAAGGGGATCCGGGCTTCGGCCAACTTCTTCCCGGCCAGTTCCCTGTATTCCTTCAGGATGCCGGGCATGTATTGGGCCGGCATTTCTTCCGTTCCGATTTCATATAATAAATTTGCCATATCCATTACCCTCTCTTCAGCATGGGGAATCCCAGTTTTTCCCGTTGTTCCACATAGGCCGCCGCACACAGCCGGGCCAGTGCCCGCACCCGGGAGATGTAGTTGGTCCGTTCGCTGACGCTGATGGCGCCCCGTGCATCCAGCAGGTTGAAGGTGTGGGAGCATTTCAGCACGTAATCATAGGCCGGACGAATGTTGCCGGTAAGGATGACCCGTTTGGCTTCCTTTTCGTACTTGTCGAACAGATCGAACAGCAGGTCGATATCGGCGATGTCAAAGCTGTACCGGGACTGTTCCACTTCGTTGGTATGGAACACATCCCCATAGGTCACATTCCCCACCCACTGGAGGTCGTAAACGTTTTCCACGCCCTGGATGTACATGGCCAGCCGTTCCAGGCCGTACGTGATTTCCACGGCTACCGGTTTGATGTCGATGGAGCCCACCTGCTGGAAATAGGTGAACTGGGTGATTTCCATCCCGTCCAGCCAGACTTCCCAACCCATGCCCCAGGCGCCCAGGGTGGGGGATTCCCAGTTGTCTTCCACGAACCGGATATCATGTTCTTCCGGATGGATGCCCAGTTCCCGCAGGCTTTCCAGGTACAGTTCCTGGATGTTGCTGGGGGACGGCTGCATGATCACCTGGAACTGGTGATGCTGGTACAGACGGTTGGGGTTGTCCCCGTACCGGCCGTCAGCCGGACGGCGGGAGGGTTCCACATAGCACACGTTCCAGGGTTCCGGCCCCAGTACCCGCAGGAAGGTGGACGGGTTCATGGTCCCGGCGCCTTTTTCCACATCGTAAGGCTGGGCCATGATGCAGCCCTGGTTGGCCCAGTACTTCTGCAGGTTCAAAATGATGGTTTGAAAATCCATTTTCTCTCCTCCTATACAAAAACTCCCGTCTCTGTAATATAGACAGGATACTCTACATTACAGGGACGGGAGGTTGTTCCGCGGTTCCACCCTGCTTGCCGCCCGAAAGCGGCCTCTCTTGTGAAGCGAACGCTCAGGGATGCCAACCCCCTCATTGCGTGATTACAGAGGAACTATAACAAATCAGGCGGAACTTGTCAAGTTCCGCCTGTGTTTTTCAGTTGGTGGGCCCACAAGGATTCGAACCTTGGACCAACCGGTTATGAGCCGGGGGCTCTACCGCTGAGCTATAGGCCCAATGCTAAAATTATAAACCAGAAAAGGAAATTCTGTCAATTATTCCAGGAATTCCTTCAGGGGTTTGCTCCGCTTGGGGCTCCGCAGTTTCCGCAGGGCCTTGGCTTCGATCTGCCGGATCCGTTCCCGGGTGACTCCGAAATACTGGCCCACTTCTTCCAGGGTACGGGTACGGCCGTCCATCAGGCCGAACCGCAGTTCCAGCACTCTCCGTTCCCGGGCGCTGAGATGTTCCTGGAGCACCTTGCCCAGCTGTTCCTGGAGCAGGGTGTAGGAAGCGGCATCCGCCGGAGACGGGGCTTCCTGGTCTTCGATGAAGTCTCCCAGATGGGAATCTTCTTCTTCCCCGATAGGAGTTTCCAGGGAAACCGGTTCCTGGGCGATTTTCTGGATCTCCCGGACCCGTTCCACAGACACATCCATTTCCTTGGCGATTTCTTCCGGAGTCGGTTCCCGTCCCAGTTCCTGGAGCAGCTGCCGGGACACCCGGACCAGCTTGTTGATGGTTTCCACCATATGCACCGGGATCCGGATGGTCCGGGCCTGGTCGGCAATGGCACGGGTAATGGCCTGCCGGATCCACCAGGTGGCATAGGTACTGAATTTGAAGCCCTTGTTGTAGTCGAACTTTTCGACGGCCTTGATCAGCCCCAGGTTCCCTTCCTGGATCAGATCCAGGAACAGCATGCCACGGCCCACATACCGTTTGGCAATGCTGACCACCAGCCGGAGGTTGGCTTCGGACAGGCATTTCTTGGCGTTGTCCCCGCAGAATTCCATCCGATGGAGAAGCCGGTTGAACCGTTTCTTCCCTTCTTCGATCTGCTTCTGGGTCTCCTCATCCACCTTCTGGTGGGCCGCCTTGTCCTCGACGACGGCGAACAGTTCCTGGAGGGTCCCCAGGCTGCTGCCTTCTTCCTTTTCGGATGCTTCCTGGGCATGCTTCTGCCCATGGGCGATCTTGTACTTGTTTTCCTGAAGCAGCCGGTTCAGCCGCTTCTTTTCATCCATGGTAAAGTCGCTGACCATTTCCTGATACGCTTCCGCATCCAGTACATGATCCGGACCGGTCAGGGTCTGGGCCTTCCGGTACGCCAGGGAGACGCTCCGTTTGTCCACCCAGATGCCTTCCTGGGTCAGCAGTTCATTGGCTTCTTCCAGGAGTTTCCCGATGGACAGCCGCTTGTTCACCGGCGGGAACTCCCCTTCCGGCTTTTCCCCTTTCAGGATGGCTTTGGCCTGGTTGCCCTTGTCGGCCCGTTTGGCCAGTTTGATTTCGTCATCCCCGGCCAGCAGAGGCACCCGGCCGATTTCTTTCAGATACATGCGGACCGGGTCATCCACAATGACCCCTTCCGGAACGGACAGATTGGCCAGTTCCGATTCGTCCACTTTCAGCTCGTCTTCATCGATGGTTTCCGGTTCCTCGTCTTCGGCTCCGTCATCCACCACTTCAATGTTTTTTTCTGCCAGTTTGGAATAGATGGCATCCATCTCATCTACGGAGACAGTGTCTTCGTTCTGCAGCCGGTCCTGGATTTCCTTATAGGTGAGAACGCCGTGATTCTTTTTGGCCAGCGCTTCGAATTCCGCCAGGTATTCCGCCGCGGTTTTGGGTTTGTCTTTTTTGCCTGCCTTGCTTCTGGTTTTCGTTCCTGAACCCGCCTTTCCCGTGGTTTTTGCCGCCTTCTTCTTTCTGGGAGCAGCCTTGGCTTTTCCCACTGCCGTGGGTTGGGCCTCACTCTGTCCTTTCTCTGCTGCGTTGGCAGTCAGCTGCGGCTCCAATTCTTTCTTTTCTTTTTCAGTCATTGGGGCGTTCCCTCCTTTCTTTCAAATGAGAAAAATCTACGGTTTCCGGCCTTATGCCGGTTTTGTCAATTTTCCTATCTCCATTTTTATTCGCCGACATTCCGCCAATTCCTGCAAAAATTTTTCATTTCCCTCTTTTTCATATTTTTCCGCCAGTTGGCTGTGTTTTTCGTACTCCCGGTCCAGGGCGGCAATCTGCAGCCGCCGTAGACAATCCGCCAGGATGGAAGGCAGGGTTCCCTTTTCCACATTGAGGGTCAGGATCCCGGTAAGCTCTCCGGCTCCGGCGTCGTCCAGATGGGGGAACAGGTCCCGGGGATCCTTGTAGGTCCCTTCCTGGACCATCCGGAGGAAGGTGGTGAAAATGGCCTGCCGGGACGGGCTGGTAAAGGAATCCACATGGGCGATGCCCTCCTGGCCCGGCCGGGGCGGGATCCCTTCCAGGAAGGCCCGGAGCACCAGCCGTTCCGCCTGTTCCGTGGGACTGGTCACCTTCACCTTCTGCTGGGTGAGCCATTCCGGATTGTAGGCCCGGCCACCGGATTCCTGATGGGTCAGCTTCCGGTATTCGCTCTGGATCAGCCCTTCGTCAATGGCCAGCCGCCGGGACAGTTCCCGGATCCGCTCGCCCACTTCCACATCGCTCTGACAGTCCCGGAACAGGGGAAGCACCTTGTCCACCGCTTCCACTTTGCCCCCCAGGGTTTCCAGGTCACATTCCCCCAGCACCGTATCCACCTGATAGTCCATGCCGGGTTTGGCATTGTTCAGCAGTTCCTCGAAAGCTTCCCGGCCTTCCTTCCGGATGAATTCGTCCGGGTCCTTCCCGTCGGTCACGTGCATCACCCGGCATTTGAGGCCGGCCTGGAGCGCCAGGGGAATGGCCCGCATGGCCGCCGCCAGGCCGGCCCGGTCGCTGTCGAAACAGAAAACCACTTCCGGGGTCAGCCGTTTCAGAAGGGCCGCCTGGTGCTCGGTGAAAGCAGTCCCCATAGAGGCCACCGCCCAGTCGATGCCGGCGGCATGGAGGCTGATGGCGTCCATGTGGCCTTCCACGATCAGAGCCTGCTGCCGCTTCCGGATGGGGCCTGAGGCCCGGTCCAGTCCGAAAAGCAGATTCCCCTTGTGGAACCAGGCGGTTTCCGGGGTATTCATGTATTTGGCCGGGGAGGCGTCCTTGTCCAGGATCCGCCCGGTAAAGCCCACCACCCGGCCCCGGGGATCCCGGATGGGAATCATCACCCGGGCCCGGAACTTGTCGTAGACCCGGGTGCCCCGCTGCCGGGGGCTCACCAGCCCCGCCTTCAGCAGCACCTCTTCCGTCACCCCCCGTTTCTCCAGAGCTGTGGAGAGTGTCTGGAAATCCGGTGGGGCCAGTCCCAGCCCGAAGGAATCGATGATATCCCGTCCGATGCCCCGGCCTGCCAGGTACTGGATGCCACGCTCTCCGTACCGGGTGTTCACCAGACAGGAATGGAAGAACCGGGAGGCCAGGTCATTGGCCCCCATCACTTCCCGGCTTTCCTTTTCCCGGGCGATTTCCCGGGCAGATTTGGCCCGTTCCGGCACCGGGATCCCATATTTTTCCGCCAGCTGCTTCAGGGCTTCCGGGAAGGTCAGGTTGTCCCGCTTCATCACGTACGAGAACACATCCCCTCCGGCCCCGCAGCCGAAGCAGTGGAACAGCCCCCGGGCCGGATCCACCTTGAAGGAAGGCGTTTTCTCCCCATGAAAGGGACAGCATCCCCAGTACTGGGTGCCCCGGCGCTTCAGGCTCACCGTTTCAGAAACGATGGTCAGCAGATCAGCAGCCTGCCGCACCTGCTCTTTGAAATTGGTCATTTTCTCTTTCAGTTCATCCATGGGATCCTTCCTTTTTCACTCCTGCGATACTGTTTTTATTCGACAAAAAAGAGGAAATCCCTGCTGGCACAGAAATTTCCTCTTGACAAAATCCGTTTTCAGGATTCGTAGTCGAACCGTTTCCGGAGATATTCCAGGATCAGGCTGGCGGTTTCCTCAATGGCCCGGTTGGACACATTGATGATCATGCAGTGGAGCTGCTGCATAATGGCCCGGGCATATTCCAGTTCTTCCTGGATCCGTCGGATGTCCGCATAGTTGGCTCCGTCCGTAAGCCCCATGGCTTTGAGCCGGGCACAGCGGATTTCATTGAGTTTGTAGGGGTCGATCAACAGGCCGATGATCCGGCTGGAAGGGACCTTGAACAGTTCCTCCGGGGGTGGGATCTCCGGCACCAGCGGCACATTGGCCACTTTCAGCTGCTTGTTGGCCAGGTACATGGAAAGGGGCGTCTTGGAAGTCCGGGATACCCCGATGATCACCAGGTCCGCCTTGGCCAGGCCCCAGGGATTCTTCCCGTCGTCGTACTTGATGGCGAATTCCACGGCCGCCACCCGTTTGAAGTATTCATGGTCCAGGGCATGGATCAGACCGGGCTGGTTCTTGGGCAGCAGGCCGGAAGTCTTTTCAATGGCCTTCAGTACAGGGCCCAGGATATCCACCACTTCCACATCCAGCTCGATGGACTTCCGGGCCACCGCTTCCCGCATTTCCGGAGAAACCATGGTATAGCAGACAATGGCGTTCTGCTCCTTGGCTTCCGTAAGAATCTTGTTGATCTGCTCCACGCTTTTCACATAGGGCACCCGGATGATGTCGAATTTTTCCTGGACAAACTGGCTGGTGGTGGCTTTCACCACCGATTCTGAAGTTTCTCCGATGGAATCTGAAATGGCATAGATAATCGGTGCTTTAGCTATGATAATTCCCTCCTTTTCCTTCCGCCAGTTCCACCAGGAGCCGGGTAAAGTTGGTCTTGGTCACCCGACCCAGCACCTGGAGCCGCCGGGGATCCTGGTCCAGGAGCCGGACCACCGGCAGGCAGTCGATTTCGTGGTCCATGAGCCGGCGGGCCGCCGAAGCCGCCGGTTCCTCCGGACTGGCGGTGACGATTTTGCTCAGGGGCGTCATGACCATGGCCACCGGCAGCTGGTGCAGGTCGGATCCCGGGTTCAGGGCCGCCTTCAGCAGGTCCTTCCGGGAAACCACCCCGTGGAGCAGCCCTTCCGGCCCCTCCACCACAAATACCGTGCCCACGTCTTCCAGGAACATGGTGATGGCGGCGTCATAGGCACTTTTTTCACTGCTCACCACAATGGGTACGGATTTGATGTCTTCCACGGTGATGGAGGACAGTTCCTCCTGGAGCAGCCCCAGGGTGTTTTTCCCGGTGTAGAAGTACCCCACCCGGGGCCGGGCATCCAGGATGCCGCTCATGGTCAGGATGGCCAGGTCGGACCGGAGAGCCGCCCGGCTGAGCCCCAGCTCCCGGGCAATGGTTTCTCCGGCCACTGGCCCCTCCTGCCGTACGATTTCCGCAATTTTTCTCTGTCTTTCGCTGAGAGGAATGGGACTCATCTCCCTTCCGATGATGTATGGTTTCATTATAGAAGAAAAACAGAGCGGACGCAAGAAGGGGACTGCCGCTTGCGCAGCAGCCCCCGGTCGACTGTCAGCAGGCCCTTACCAGGCCAGTTCTTCTTCGTGGAGGTTCCGGCCCCGTCCGGTGAGTTTGTCCAGGATCAGCCGCTGTTCCACCTGGGCCACCATCTTTTTGGTGAACTTCACCGCATCCGGGTTCACGGACATGCTGTCGATGCCACTCTGGACCAGGAAGGCGGCAAATTCCGGATAGACACTGGCCGCCTGGCCGCACAGGGAAACGGTCTTGCCGTCCTTGTGGGCCACCTCGATCAGATGGCGGATGGCCCGTTTCACTGCCAGGTTCCGTTCATCGAACAGATGGGAGATCACATCATTGTCCCGGTCGCAGCCCAGGGTCAGCATGGTCAGGTCGTTGGAACCGATGGAATAGCCGTCCACGAACTGGTTGAACTGGTCTGCCAGGATGATGTTGGCGGGAATTTCCGCCATGAGCCACACCTTGAAATCCGGGCCTCTGTGGAGCCCTTCTTCCGCCATTATTTCCACCACTTTCCGGGCTTCATCCACTGTCCGGCAGAAGGGGATCATCACGTTCAGGTTCTTCAGGCCGTATTCTTCCCGGACTTTCCGGACTGCGGCGATTTCCAGCCGGAAAGCGGCGGTGTACTTGGGATCGTAGTACCGGGAAGCGCCTCTCCAGCCCAGGAGAGCACTGGGTTCATGGGGTTCGAAGGCTTCTCCCCCCTTCAGATCCCGGTATTCACTGGATTTGAAATCGCTGAACCGGAGGGTCACCGGCCGGGGAGCCATGGCAGCACAGACTTTCCGGAAGCCGTCGGCCAGGGCATCCACCACTTTTTCCGGATGGCCGGACTGAATCAGATACAGGGGATGTTCATGGATGTAGGTGGTCCAGATGAATTCTTCCCGCATGAGCCCGATGCCGTCGCAGGGCAGGCTGCTGTATTTTTCCGCCAGGGCCGGATCCCCCAGGTTCATGTAGATCTTGGTGCCGGTCACCGGGAAGGTTTCCTGAGCCACGATCTGGGTCTGGGGCGCAGCCGCAGCCGCAGCCTTCTTCACCTGGAGATTGCCGGCGAACACCACCCCGTTGGAAGCGTCCACCGTAATCTCATCCCCGGTGCGGAGCAGGCTGGTGGCAGCCGTGCCCCGGCTCTTGGTCCCCACGATGCAGGGGATGCCCAGTTCCCGGGAGACGATGGAAGCGTGGCAGGTCATGCCGCCGCTGTCGGTGACGATGGCCTGGGCCTTCTTCATGGCCGGCACCCAGTCGGGAGCGGTCATTTCCGTGACCAGGATCTCCCCATCCTTGAATTCGTCGATATCGGAAGGATCCTTGATCACATGGACCTTGCCGTAGCCCATCCCCGGGCTGGCCGGCAGTCCTTTCACCAGGACCTTTGCGCTTTTGGTATCCTGTTCTTCCATCTTTTCCGCCGCCTTCTTTTCCTTGTTTCTCCGGGACCATACAGTTTCCGGCCGGGCCTGGAGGATCCAGATCTTCCCATCCCGTTCATCGATGCCCCATTCCATATCCATATAGCAGCCGTAGTGGGCTTCGATTTTTTTGGCATAGCCGGCCAGTTCCAGGATCTGCTGGTTGGTCAGGGTCTGGCGTTTCCGGTCCATTTCCGGCACCGGCACTTCTTCCGTGTCCCCGCCCTTCTTCCGGACCAGCATCACATCCTGTTCGTTGACCGTGGCGGACAAGATCTTCATGTCGTCCTTGGAGACAATGTAGGTATCCGGGGTAACGATGCCTCCCACCACGTATTCGCCCAGGCCCCAGGCTCCTTCGATCATGATGTTTTTATCGTCCCCGTTGGCCACGTTCACCGTGAACATGACCCCGGCAGCCTTGGAGAACACCATCATCTGGATTACAGCGGAAAGGGCCAGGGACAGATGGTCATACCCCTGTTTTTCCCGGTAATACACCGCCCGGTCCGTGAAGCAGGAAGCGTAGCATTCCTTCACCTTGGCAATGACGCTGTCGGCGCCCTGGACATTCAGGTAAGTGTCCTGCTGACCGGCGAAGCTGGCATCGGGCAGGTCTTCCGCGGTGGCGCTGGAGCGGACGGCCACATAGGGCTGAGCTTCGCCCACTTTGGCGGCCAGTTCCCCATAGGCCTTCCGGATGGCATCCTGGAGATCCTGGGGCATTTCCTGTTCCATGATAGCGGCCCGCAGCTGACCGCACACAGTGCTCAGCTGTTCATTGTCCTCCACATCCGTCAGGCTGGCCAGCAGGCTCCGCATCTTTTCCTCCAGCCCGGTGGCCTGGATGAAGTAGCGGTAGGCATAGGCCGTGGTGGCAAAGCCGTAGGGAACCGGCACATCGGTCTTGGACGTCATTTCCCCCAGGGAGGAGGATTTGCCTCCCACAATATCCACGTCTTTCCGTTCCAGCTGTTCGAACCACAACAAGTATGCTTTGGATTTATCCATGGTATTCGCTCCTTTACTCTACGCTGTTGGCGGATATTTCTTTAATATAGTGTATACTATATCACTATGATGCGTCATATTCAAGAGAAAATTTGGGGGTGTGAAAAGATTCACACCCCCGGTCCACGGGTCGCGAGTCACGGGTCGCGAGCCTGGACGTTCAACCTGCTTATTCTTTTTTCTATTGGATGATATGAGAAAATCCACTTGAATCTGAAAAACCGAATCTTCAATCTGTACCAACAATCCCGCGACTCACGACCCGCGACCCGTGCCCGAAAAAATTATTTTATTTCTCCCGGCGCTTTCGTGTGGGCAAACGCTTTCCCCACGGCCTGTTCCGCCACAAGGTAGGTGTGGTTCACCGGATCCAGCACCAGGGGCCGGAGCTTGGCCGGGTCGATCTTCCCATCCGTCAGGATGCTTTCGTCGGCACTCACGTTGAGAATTTCCCCCACCAGCCGTTCATTTTCCTCGTCATAGCTCTTTACCCGGCATTCCAGCACCATGGGCAGTTCGGCGATGACCGGAGCATTCACCCGGCTGGATTTTTCCGTATGGAACCCGGCCCGGGCCACTTTGTCGGGAACCTGGTTCCCGGAAACCAGTCCCAGGTAATCACAGGCCGCCAACTGGTCCACCGTGGCCATGCTCACGGTAAAAGCCCCGGTCTTTTTCAGGTTGGCCACGGTTTTGTGGGTCCGGGCCAGACAGAAGGAAATCTCCGTATCATTGCTGATGCCGCCCCAGGCTGCATTCATCACATCCGGGTTCCCCTGTTCGTCATAGGTCCCGATCATATACACCGGCTGAGGATAGGTCAGCGGTTTTGCTCCAAAATCTTTCCGCATGGGAATCACACTCCTTTGGTCCCATTATACCACAACTGTCACTTTTTCCGGCACAGGAGCCACAGGAAGTAAGGAGCTCCGAACAGGGCGGTGACGATGCCCACCCGAATCTCTCCTCCAGGGAGCAGCAGCCGTCCCAGGGTATCGCAGAACACCAGGAAAATTCCTCCCCCCAGGGCGCTGAGGGGCAGCAGGGAGCGGTGGTCCGGCCCGGTAAGGAGACGCAGGCAATGGGGCACCAGAAGCCCCACAAAGCCGATGTTCCCCCCGGCACAGACCGCAAGCCCCATGAGCAGGGAGAGCCAGCCCAGAAACAGCTTCCGCCAGAAAGGGGCATCCATCCCCAGGGACAGGGCCTGCTCCTCCCCCAGGCTCAGCACGTTCAGCTGCCGGCCCCAGAGGCAGAGGATCCCCAGCACCCCAAAAAGCGGCGGCAGCAGCCATCTGACCTGCTGCCAGGTGCCCACCCCCAGGTTCCCCAGGGTCCAGAAAAAATACTGGCGCATGACGGCGTCGGGAGCAAAGCTCAGCAGGCCGGAAGTCAGAGCCCCGCAGAACAGGCTCACCGCCACCCCGGAGAGAAGCAGCTTCACCCGGTCATGGCCCCGGCTGCCCAGAATGCCCACCAGCAGGGAGGCCAGGGCCGCTCCGGCAAAAGCCCCCAGGGGCAGGAACCAGTAGACTTTCTGGGGCAGCCCGGTGAGCAGCAGCAGGACCGCCCCCAGGGAAGCGCCTCCGGTGACCCCCAGGATCCCCGGGTCCGCCAGAGGATTCCCGAAGATGCCCTGGAGCGCCGTCCCGGAGGCCCCCAGGGCCGCGCCCGTTCCCAGCCCCAGCAAAAGCCGGGGCAGCCGGAGATTCCACAGCACATTCACTTCCAGAGGGGTCCAGCCTCCCTGGAACAGCCCCAGGGGAGACACGGGCACCTGGCCGCTGAACAGGGCCAGGAGGCAGACCGGCACCAGCAGCAGGGCCAGCCGGATGCCCCATTTTTTTGCTTTCATAACGGTTTTCCTTCTTTCCGGCAAACAAAAAAGACGTTCCCAACGGGAGCGTCCTGTGTTTTATATAATGCAGTTCCATCCTCACGAGTGCATGGCCCATAGGGGATTCCCACGTATTGACCTGGTAGCGCCAACGAGAATCGAACTCGTGATTTCGCCTTGAGAGGGCGACGTCTTAGCCGCTTGACCATGGCGCCAAGATAAAAAAATGGCTCCGGGACTAGGGCTCGAACCCAGACTAGAAGATCCAGAATCTCCTGTGCTACCATTACACCATCCCGGAAGAAAGCTTACTCGATTATTATAGCATACCCGAAAGAAATTGCAAGGATTTTTTTCAATTTCCAAAAAGAAAACCACCGCTTCCGCAGTGGTCGGTTTCTGAATAAAAAAATGGCTCCGGGACTAGGGCTCGAACCCAGACTAGAAGATCCAGAATCTCCTGTGCTACCATTACACCATCCCGGAGTAATTCTCTTTGCTCTCTCAAAGAGTACTTTCTTAGTATACGACGGAGAGCAAAAAAATGCAAGGGATTTTTTGCTGTTTTTCAATTTTTTATCTGAAAAACTTTTCAATCCAAAATCTTCTCCGGCCGGAAATCCAGGTAATCTCCGGATACCAGTCGGTACCGGATGCCGTTGTGGAGACCCAGGATGCTGTCCTGGAACTGGCCTTCTCCGTGGCAGTGGGCGTAAATCACCTGCTCCGCCCCGTACTCTTCGGCCATCCGGGTAAAGACGCTGTCCTCTTCCAGGATGTTGGTGGGCGGATAGTGGAGGAATACCAGGAACTTCCGGTATCCGGCTTCCCGGGCTTTCCGGAAGGAATCCTCCAGACGGATGGCTTCCCGGCGGACCAGTTTTTGGGCGTGTTTCTCCGCCTCCTGGTCCCAGCTGAGCACCTCCCCCGTATACCGGTTGATCAGGAAGGGGCCTTCAAAGGTGAATCCCTTGGTCCCCACCAGGGCGTAATCCCGATAGACGGCAAAGTTGTTCTGGAGGAAGAACAGTTTCCCCCGGTATGCCGCATTCAGGGCTTCGGTTTTCTGGGCTTCCCAGAACATGTCATGATTCCCCCGGAGAAGGATCTTCCGGCCCGGCAGCCGGGCGATGAAATCCAGATCCTCCCGGCACTGGGACATCTTCCGCCCCCAGGAATGGTCCCCCAGGAGCACCAGGGTATCCTCCGGTTTCACCAGTTCCTGGCAGTTCTTCCAGATTTTTTCTTCGTGGCGGACCCAGACGGGCCCCATGGCGTCCATGGACTTCTCCGGCCGCTGAAAAGCCAGATGAAGGTCCCCAAGGGCAAACAGTGCCATCCGTCCCACCTCCTTTTCCCCTATTGTACCCTATTTTTCAGGCCTGTTCCAGAAGGCCGGGATGTTTTCCTGATACCCGGCAAAATAAGGATCCTCCGTGAGCAGGGCGAAGACATCCTCCTCATAGAGTTTGTATCGGAGCTTCTCATACTGCTCATAGAAGGCCCGCATGATGCACCGGTACCGGTCCGCGTTGTCTGCATTCAGGTAGCGCATCTCCGGGATCTTCCGAAGCAGGGATTCCGTGACAATCATCCAATCTTCCTTTCTGCAGAAAAAAGGCTGTTGCAGATGCAGCAGCCTTTTCCTTTTATTTCAGTGCAATCAGTTCATAGGCTCTGGTCCCCAGCCCGATCTTTTCCCCGTGTTCCAGGGTGGTGGCCCAGTCCACTCTGGGATTGCTGTCCAGGAAATGGTCGTGGTGGCAGTGCCAGTCTTTTTCCGCCAGATGATCCGCCAGCTGGCTGTTGGGCAGGGGCTGTGCCTTCTGGCAGGCATCCGCACAGGCCTGATCCAGGGCAATGGGATCAAAAGAAGCGAACATCCCGATGTTGGGCAGGATGGGCGCATCGTTTTCCCCATGGCAGTCACAGTTGGGGGAAATATCCATCACCATGTTGATGTGGAAGCAGGGCCGTCCATGGACCACTGCCAGGGCGTATTCCGCCATTTTCCGGTCCAGCAGTTCATTGGCATCCCACTGGACGCTCTGGATGGCGTCGAATCCGCAGGCTCCGATGCAGCGGCCGCAGCCGGCACATTTTTCCTCATCGATGTGGGCTTTGTGGTTTTCTCCGTAACTGATGGCATCACTGCCGCATTCTTTGGCACAGCGGCCGCAGCCCCGGCACAGTTCTTCATCCACTTTGGGCTTGCCGGAAGAATGCTGTTCCATTTTCCCGGCCCGGCTGCCGCACCCCATACCGATATTCTTCACCGCTCCCCCGAACCCGGTGGCTTCGTGGCCTTTGAAATGGGCCAGGCTGATGAACACATCCGCATCCATGACGGCACGGCCGATTTTGGCCGTCTTGATGTATTCCCCATTGGGTACCGGCACTTCCACTTCATCGGTGCCCCGGAGCCCGTCCCCGATGATCACCTGGCAGCCGGTGGTAATTGTGTTGTAGCCATTGAGAGCCGCGCAGTCCAGGTGGTCCAGGGCGTTTTTCCGGCTCCCGGGATACAGGGTATTGCAGTCCGTCAGGAAGGGTTTGCCCCCCCATTCCTTCACCAGGTCCGCCACGGCCTTTACATACTGAGGCCGGATGGTGGCCAGGTTGCCCAGTTCCCCGAAATGCATCTTGATGGCGGTGAACTTTCCCTGGAAGTCGATGTCTCCCATATGGGCCGCCTTACAGAGCCGCTGGAGTTTGTCCAATGCACTGGTGCCCACCGGGCAGCGAAAATCCGTAAAATACACTTTTGCCTTTTCCATGGTTTACTCCCCCTTGCGCAGTACAGATCGGCCGTTGCCAGTCGCCCGCTTAATGATGGTATTTCTCTTTCCTCATGATCTTGAAAGCCCGGTAGATCTGCTCCAGGAGCAGGACCCGGATCATCTGGTGGGTAAAGGTCAGGGGGGAGAAACTCCAGCGGAAATCCGCCCGTTTCCGCAGGGCATCCGTGTACCCGAACGGTCCCCCGATCACAAAGGTCAGATGGCTGATTCCCTCCACCATCCACTGTTCCATTTTTTCCGCCAGCTGGGGGGAAGAGATTTCCTTCCCCTTCAGATCCAGCAGCACCACAAAGCTGTGTTCCGGGATCAGCTTCAGGATCCGGTCCGTTTCCCGGGCCAGCACCTGCGCCTTCACCGCCGGTGAGGGATTGTCCGGCATCTTTTCCTCGTTGATGCAGCGGATTTCCAGCTGGCAGTAGGCCCCCAGCCGTTTGGTGAATTCCTGTTCCGCCTCCCGGAGATAATTTTCCTTCAGTTTGCCCGCACAGGCCAGCGTGATCCTGATCATTGCCGGCTGCTCTGCTGGGGCATTTCCGTCAAGGTCACCGTCTTGTTGACCTCTTCATCTCCCCGGAGGATGGTCACCGGCACCTGCTGGCCCACCTGGCATTTGCCCAGGGCATCCCGGAGGGCAGCTACAGAATCCACCTTAGTACCGTTGAACTTAACGATAATATCATTTGGACGAATGCCCCCACGGTATGCAGGACCGTCCTGAAACATTTTGACGACGAACAGCCCTCCTCTCAGGTCCAGATCGAAGCCCAGCCGTTTGGCCAGGGTCTGATCCAACAGGCTGACCCCCAGATACGGACGGACCACCCGTCCTTTTTCCGCCAGTTCCTTCAAAATGGGTTTGGCCTCATTGATGGGAATGGCAAAACCGATACCTTCCACTCCGGAGGCTGCGATTTTGGCGCTGTTGATGCCGATCACCTGGCCATCCGCATTCACCAGGGCTCCCCCGGAATTCCCCGGGTTGATGGCCGCATCGGTCTGGATCAGCCGGAACCGCCGTTCTCCCATATCCAGAGAACGGTTCAGGGCACTGATCACCCCGGCGGTGACGCTGCCCCGGAATTCCATGCCCAGGGGGTTCCCGATGGCAATGGCCGGTTCTCCCACCATCAGGGAATCAGAATCGCCGAATTCTGCCACCGGCAGATCCCCGTCCGCTTCGATTTTCACCACCGCCAGGTCCGTGTTGGGATCGGTGCCCAGCACTTTGCCGGTATAGGTCTTGCCGTCCGGCAGGCTCACCACGATTTCCTGTGCCCCGGCCACCACATGGTTGTTGGTGGCAATGAGTCCGTCCTTGCTGTAAATCACCCCGGATCCGCTGCCCTGTTCCACCAGCTGGGTCCGGTTGAAGTAATCCCGGACCAGGGCCTTGTTGGTAATCCCCACAACAGCAGGGCCAACTTTCTTGGCGGCCTGGACAATGGGGGTGTTCCGGGCGGCACTCATGCCGGCTTCCGCCTTTTTGGTCTGCTGTTCCTGGGTCAGGGCCGGTTTGGTTTCCGTCTTTCCGGCAGTCTTGGTGCTGGCCAGGCCGCAGCCGGCAGTCAGAAAGCTGGCGCTGAGGGAAAGAGCCACCAGGGTGCTCAGGGTTTTCTTGGTAATGGTATGTTTCATAATCTCACTCCTTGTCAGCGGACATTGCTGACCATTTCCTGCTGCCGGGCCACAAACAGCTGGATTTTCCGGGTACGGGGGCTGTCTTCCAGCACCGCCCGTACCGTCTTGTAGGCAACATCCGGTGTATTGTTCTTTTCACTGAGATGGGCCAGGATCACTTCCGTCGGAGGTTCCGCCAGGGAAGCCAGGAACTGGCCCGCCGTCCGGTTGGACAGGTGGCCTTCCCGGCCCAGGATCCGGTTCTGGAGGGCCACCGGATAAGGACCGTTCCGGAGCATGGTTTCATCATGGTTGGCCTCCAGGACCATGACGGAAGCCCCTTCCGCCGCCTGTTCCACCGTGCGGGTGATCACCCCGCAGTCCGTCAGATAGGTGCATTTCTCATCCCCGTTGAAAATGGCATACCCTACCGGATCCGCCGCATCGTGAGGGATCCGGAACGGTTCGATCCGCAGGTTCCCCATGGTACAGCTCCGGGGAATCACCCGCACCTGGGGCCGGGGCAGCTGGCGCCGGACAGGCAGCTGGGCCCAGGTCTTTTCACTGGCGAACACCGGTACCGAATCATAGTGCCGGGCGAACACATCCAGTCCGGCAATATGGTCCCGGTGCTCATGGGTCAGGAACACGCCGCTCAGGTCTTCCGGCTCCAATCCACAGCGTTTCAGTCCCTGGACGATCCGCCGGCAGGAAATCCCCGCATCGATCAGGATGGCCGTCTGTCCCGCCCGGATCAGGGTGGAATTGCCTTTGCTGCCGCTGGCCAGTACATCTACTTCAAAATTCGTCAGACTCATAGTAACACCGTTCCATACAAAAATGTCGGGGCGATTGTCCTCACCCCGCTATTATACTTGTTATTATAGCAAAAACAGGGAAAGAAGTGTAAAAAAATACCGAACTCTCCGAGTCCGGCATTCTTTCCTGGCTTCAGTTTTTCTGGGTCTGACAGTCCCCGCATAGTCCGTAAAAATAGAACTGATGGCCCTGTACCGTAAAGCCCGTGTCCCTGGCCACCTTGTCTTCAATGGCCTTGGCGTCCAGATGGGGCACATCGCAGACCTTGCCGCATTTCATGCAGCGGATATGGGGATGTTCCATTACATTGGCATCGTAGCGGAAGCTGTCCTCCCCGGTGTTCAGCACCTGGATGATGTGCAGTTTGCTGAAAATCTCCACAGATTTGTACACCGTGGCAAAACTCATGGTGGGGTATTTTTCCTTCACCTTGTTGTAGATCATTTCCGCTGTAGGATGTTCCGTTGTATGGGCCAGCATGTCATAGACCGCCAGTCTCTGAGGCGTCACCTTGCATCCGTTGTCCCGGAGCAGTTTCGCCAGTTCAGCAGCAGTAAGCGTAATCAACACCTCCATTCTTCAAATTCTTAGTCTTACACTTTTGGATAATGATTACTATAATTAATATAACTTTTCAAGGCCGGTTTGTCAACTGTTTTTTGTGTTCAGAAATGCTGACCGGAAGGTCGCTTTTATCTTTTTAATACTTTTTATTAATTTTCTTTATGCCCCTGGATTGTGGCCTGTTTGATTGATTGAAAAGTAACATTCATTCCAAGTCAATAGAACTGGGTTTTTCATTTTGGGTATATAGTATAGTCCCCCTGGGTGGAAATCTGATGAATATCCTCCTGTCAGTCCTGGATGGTCACCGGCATCCCCACATAGGCCACCTTTTCCAGTTCCCGGAGATTGGCATTGTCCAGGCGCACACAGCCTTCCGAAGCATCCGTGCCGATGGAAGCCGGATCATGGGTACCGTGGATCCCGATGCCATCCCAGTTCCCCTGGCTCAGGTCTTCCGTATCCAGGCTCAGGAACCAGGGTCCGTAGGCCCCCTGGATTTCCCCGTTGCCGTCCCCAAAATCGTGGGTCCAGCCGGAGGCGTCATCGATTTCATCGATCCGGAAGGTTCCCACGGGAGTCATGTTGTCCCCCCGGCGTTCCTTCTGGCCCAGGCCGCCTTTGCCGATGGCGCAGCCCCAGGTCCGGACCACCGTATCCCCGTCCTTCAGATACAGTTTATGGTCACTTTTGTCCACCAGTACGGCATACTTTTTCCCCGGTACCAGAGGCTGTTCCGCTGCCGGCTGGGGGGCAACCTGTTTGGGTTCTTTCTGTTTTTTCTGGAGGCTTTCCACCGGAGTCTCCTTCTTTTCCGGCAGAGCCGGCTGTTCTTTTTTCACCGTTTCCGTCTTTTTCACCGGTACGGTGGGACCGGGAGCTCCCACGCCCTTGTAGCCCAGGGCAAAGCAGCCGGTGAGCAGTACCCCCAGGAACACCAGGGTGCACACCCCCAGCATCAGTTTTTTTCCTTTATGTGCCCGGGACTTTTCCGTCCCGTTGTTCTTTCCGTCCATAAAACATCCCTCTTTTCTCATGCAGACTCTATCATACCATCCACCGGTTTTTCCCACAATCCCCGGTTTCAAAACTTTTTTGAAATTTTCTCTTGACAAGTGTATCGAAAAAGTTTACTATACAACCAACGCAACAAAGCGAAAGGCTATGACCAAAACAAGTACACTTCAAAAAGTGGCACAGAGAGCGCGAATCACCGGCTGAAAGTTTGCGCCGCAGCTTGAGAAGATGGAATGCCTTTGGGAGCTGAAGACCTGAACTGCAAGTAGGGCCTTCCGGGCAGCCGCCGTTACCGGTATGAGCGGCAGTCGAAGTGTGACTGCAATCAGAGTGGAACCGCGAGTGATCGCCTCTGTCAGGAGGCGGTCTTTTTTTGTATCCAAAAGGGAGGAGAAAGCTATGTTTGCATCCATGCGCAATGATATCCGGGTTATCAAACAACGGGATCCGGCGGTGAAGAACACCCTGGAAGTTGTGCTCTGTTACTCGGGTCTCCACGCCATCTGGGCCTACCGGCTTTCCCATTTCTTCTATAAAAAGTCCTGGTTCGTTACCGCCCGTTTCATTTCCACCCTGGCCCGGCTGGCCACAGGCATCGAGATCCATCCCGGTGCCCAGATCGGAGAAGGGCTGTTCATCGACCACGGGTCCGGCATCGTCATCGGAGAAACCACCATCATCGGCAACAATGTTTCCCTGTACCAGGGAGTGACCCTGGGCGGCACCGGCAAGGAAAAAGGCAAACGGCATCCCACCATCGGAGACTATGTGGTGGTGGCCTGCGGAGCCAAGGTGCTGGGTTCCTTCACCGTGGGAGAAGGGGCCAAGATCGGGGCCGGCAGCGTGGTGCTGAAAGAAGTGCCTCCCTATGCCACAGTAGTGGGCATTCCCGGCCATGTGGTGGCCCGGAAAGGTATCCGGGTGGCTCCCGCCCATTCCGAACGGGATGTGGACCTGAACCACAACCGGCTGCCTGACCCCATCGAGGACCAGATTGCCGCCCTGGAAAAACAGGTGGCCCTGCTGAAACGGCAGGTCAGTGACCTGCGGGCCCAGCAGGAAGGCCCGGCCCTGAAGCAGGTGGTCAACTTCCGCTGATCTTTCGGCAACTTCCGAAAAAAAGTGCTCCGGCGCTTTTTTTCGAGACGAATATCCTAGCGATTTACTTGGAAAAAGGAGGTCTTTTCCTTGCAGCAAAACTGGTGGAACAAGCCCCTGGGCCCACGATGTTGAAGCCCGGGAAAGCAGGCAGTTCATCATCCATCTGAAAATACATTTCCATGAAAATAAAGGAGAGATCATTATGTCTAAAGTTTATACAAGCGTACTGGATCTAATTGGCCACACCCCTCTGCTGGAACCGGTGAAATTTGGAACGGACAAGAACCTCCAGGCCCGGCTGCTGGTGAAGCTGGAAAGCTTCAACCCGGCTGGTTCCGCCAAGGACCGGATTGCCAAGGCCATGATCGAAGATGCGGAAAAACGGGGCGTCCTGAAAAAAGGCGGCGTGATCATTGAGCCCACCAGCGGCAACACCGGCATCGGGCTGGCGGCGGTGGCAGCCATGAAAGGCTATCGGGCCATCATGGTGATGCCGGAAACCATGTCCATCGAACGGCGGAACATGATTGCTGCCTATGGGGCTGAAGTGGTGCTGACGGAAGCCAAGAAAGGCATCGCCGGTTCCGTGGAAAAAGCCAGGGAACTGGCTGCCTCCATCCCCGGCAGCTTCATCCCGGAACAGTTCGACAATCCGGCCAACCCGGCGGCCCACAAAGCCACCACGGGTCCGGAAATCTATGAAGACACCGACGGCGCTGTGGACATTTTCGTGGCCGGGGTGGGCACCGGCGGCACCCTCACCGGTGTGGGCGAATATCTGAAGGAAAAGAAACCTTCCGTAAAAGTGGTAGCTGTGGAACCGGCGGATTCTCCCCTCCTGAGCCAGGGCAAACCCGGTCCCCACAAGATCCAGGGCATCGGCACCAACTTCCTGCCCAAGACCCTGAACACCAAGATCTACGATGAGATCCTCACCGCCTCCACGGACCAGGCTTATGAAACCGCCCGGGACTTCATCCATCATGAAGGATTCCTGATCGGGATTTCCGGCGGGGCAGCCCTGTACGCTGCGGTGGAAGTGGCCAAACGGCCGGAAAACAAAGGCAAGACCCTGGTGGTGCTGCTGCCGGACAACGGAGACCGGTACCTGACCACGCCGGGATTTTTGAAAAAAGATAAGTAAGCAAAAGCGGGTGTGAAAATACACCCGCTTTTTTAGTCACTAGTCTCTAGTCACTAGCCAATGGAAAGGACCCGCTTTGACAAGCGGGTCCTGATTTTTATGGGTTTTGCTTCAAATATTCGGTCCATGTCCCTGTAATGGTTCCCTGCTGCAGCCCTTTTACATAGGTATAGAACTGCTTCAGGCGATAGACTTTGTTGTCATCGATGGTCTGGCGCCAGGCTTCCTTGTGAGTCATGTGGAGCACGTCCTGGCCCCCCAGGGCATGCTGCCGGGCACAGATGGTTTCCAGGCTGTCCTTCTGCCCGTTCAGCCAGATGTCCCGCATAATCATATACGCTGTGGTCCGGCCCTTGCCCGCCTGGCAGTGGAAATGCAGCCAGGCATCTTTTGGCAGCGTCTTCTGCCAGGCCAGGAACGCATCAACCTCTT
The DNA here is from genome assembly GCF_000025305.1 of Acidaminococcus fermentans DSM 20731. Classification (NCBI taxonomy): domain Bacteria; kingdom Bacillati; phylum Bacillota; class Negativicutes; order Acidaminococcales; family Acidaminococcaceae; genus Acidaminococcus; species Acidaminococcus fermentans. The sequence goes on from NC_013740.1 coordinate 1,994,137, forward strand.
CCGGTTCCGGCCAGATATGATCCGTACTGGCGAACCGGGCATAGCCCAGGCCGAAGGACGCTGCGGCCTGCCGTTCCGTCAGGGCCGCTGCCACATTTTCCTTTCCCTTGAAATGGGGCTGCTTGTTCTTGTCCAGCTTATAATAGGAAGTCTCCTTCCCCAGGGTCTTCGCCAAGCGGTTAGCTTCATCCTTCCGGATGGCGGCATCGGCTTTCCCCACATTGGCCCAGTTGTTGTCCCCATACCAGCTGACAGCCTGGCCATTCACGAACCCGTGGGATTCCTGCCGCAGGTCTACCAGGATGATCTGTTGGGGTTTTACCCCCTGCTGCGCCAGTTCCTGGACCAGGGAGGACAGCCCCAGGATGGAAGGCTGGGCGCTGCCGCTCATGCAGTTTTCCACGTCTGCCCGGTAATTCCGGGGCAGTTGCAGTTTGTTCTTCGTATCCAGCCGCCATACGTACCCTTTGGAAGGTTTCACGATAGCTGCAATGGAAGGGGCATCGGCCCAGGCCAGCCCCAGGGAGAGCTGGCTCATCAGCAGGATCCCCGTTGTGATTTTCCAAAACTTCATCTCATTACCTCTTTTTCTCTGCACTCTTCACTTTGCTGGCTCCCCTGACGGGTAGCCCCTACGGAGGGGGAGTGTTTACTTCGTAATCCACCCGAACTTCCGGCAGGCCTTGAGGATGCCTCCCTTGTCATTGTCATCGGTGATGTAGTCCGCCCGTTCCTTGATCACCGGCCGGGCGTTGCCCATGGCCACCCCGAAGAAGGGTTTCCGGAACATGGTGATGTCGTTGAGCCCGTCCCCGAACACCACGGCATCTTTGGGATCCGCCCCCATCATGTCCATGAGTTTTTCGATGCCGGCCCCCTTGTCCACCGGTTCCACCAGCCATGTGTTGTCAATGAAGGGCAGATGGGGCAGCTGCCGCCGGTCCGCCGGTTCGGTGCCCGGCTGTTCCCGGACGTACATGATCTTGTACACATGGTCCAGACTGCCGATGTCCACCGGCTGGACTTTGGTGTTCATGTAGTTGCCCGGATCTTCCCGGGGAAAATCGGCATAAGGGGTGTACCGGTCCAGGGTGTTGTCCAGCACCACGGACCAGGGCTGATTCCGTTCCGTCAGGTCCCGGAGCAGGGCCTTGGCCGGTGCCAGGGGCAGCCCTTCCATCTCCAGGATCTTCCCATCCACCGTAAGGCTGTTGCCTCCGTCGGCCACCATGGAATGGATGCCGTGTTTTTCCGCAAAGGCCGCTGCATCACACTGGAGCCGTCCGGTAGCCAGGGCCACAAAATGCCCCTGCCGCTGGAGCTCATCCACACAGTACTGGGTATCTTCCGGCACCTGGCCGGTAATCCCCAGTCCCAGAGTTCGATCGATATCAAAGAAAAAATATTTTTTAGCCATGGATTCCTTCCTTTGTCAGTGATAATTACGCAATGATTTCCTATTATAACACAAAGTGAAGAGTGCGGGGGAAAGGCCAAATATAAGTCGGCAGCTCCGTTGTATTTTTCCCCTCGAAACGGTACAATATCCTTTGCCGGACAGACTGATCAGTCCGGCTCCATTTTTCACCAAGGAAAGGATTTTTGCCATGCTTCGCAGAATCATGAAATGGCTGACCGGCTTCCCAGAGGGAGAACAGCCGGCTGCCCCCTCTTCTTCCCGGGGAAAACCCCGGTTCTCCCCCCAGCGTCTCCTGTCCCTGATCCTGATCGGAGTCCTGGCTGCCGGACTCTTTTTCTGGAAAACCCAGTCTGACAAACGGGCAGAGGAAAAAGCGGCCCAGGAAAGGACCCGGATCATGGAACAGCAGAAAACCGGACCCAGGAGGGTGGCTCCCCGGAAACCGGCTCCCCAGGCCGGCCAGAACTCTCCTGCCGTGAACAAACAGCCCGCCGCTCCCCTGCCCCCGCCATCCCAGCCCCAGGTCCCCGTGCCCACCGGACCCAAAGTAAAGGCCCAGACTCCGCCCATGATCCAGCCGAAGGCAAGATAGGTTCTGTTGCCTGTGCAACAGAACCGGTCGTGGGCTGTGAGTCACGGGGCGCGGGCCTGTTGCTGCGGCCGTGACAACCCATTTTTACACTTCCCAACCGATTTCACCTTTTTTAACCAGAAACGGAGCAAAAATGGCGCTGGTCCAAGCTCACGACTTGCGACCCGCGGCTCGTGACTCCTACAATTTTCTTGCAACTTTCCCCAGTCTATAATACAATAGAAATCACTGAATTGTCACATTTTGAAATGAGGTGTTTTTTTGTCTGAGAAAGGTGTTTCTACGGAATCCTTCAGTTCCCGGCTGGGCTTCATCCTGGTCAGCGCCGGCTGCGCCATCGGCATCGGGAATGTGTGGAAGTTCCCCTACCTGTGCGGCCAGTTCGGCGGAGCCGCCTTCATCCTGATCTACCTAGTGTTCCTGCTCATCATGGGCATCCCGGTGATGGTCTGTGAATTCGCCATCGGCCGGGGCAGCCGCTGCAGCGCCGCCAAAAGCTTCGAGGCCCTGGAGCCTTCCGGCACCTGCTGGCACCGGTTCAAGGCCATCAGCATCGCAGGCTGTTACATGCTGATGATGTACTACACCACCGTCACCGGCTGGATGCTGTATTACTGCTGGCTCCATATCAAGGGAACTTTTGTGGGGGCCACTCCCCAGTTCATCACCGCCACCTTCGGAGCCATGCTCCAAGATCCGGCCAACCTGCTGTTCTGGATGGTGCTCACCTGCGTGCTGGGCTTCGGGGTCTGCTACCTGGGGATCCAGAACGGGGTGGAACGGATCACCAAATGGATGATGAGTGCTCTCCTGCTGCTGATGATGGTCCTGGCTGCCCATTCTCTGTTCCTGGAAGGTGCGGAAAAAGGCATCCAGTTCTATCTGGTGCCCAATTTTGCCGCCCTGGAAAAGCTGGGCTGGGGAAATGTGATCTACGCCGCCATGAGCCAGGCTTTCTTCACCCTGTCCATCGGCATCGGAGCCATGCTGATTTTTGGGGCCTACCTGCCCCATGGCCGGAGCCTGTTCGGAGAAGCGTCCACCATCACCGCCCTGGACACTTTTGTGGCCCTGATGGCCGGATTCATCATCATCCCCGCCTGCTTCGCCTTTGGCATCCAGCCGGATGCCGGCCCTTCCCTGATTTTCCTGACCATCCCCAACCTGTTCGTCCAGATGCCGGGGGGCCGGTTCTGGGGTATGCTGTTCTTCATCTTCCTGTCCTTTGCAGCCCTGTCCACGGTCATCGCCGTATTTGAAAACATCATTGCCTTTGGTATGAACCTGTACGGCTGGAGCCGGAAAAAGAGCGTGGCCGTCAACGGGCTGGCCATTGTGCTCCTGAGTATCCCCTGCGTCCTGGGCTTCAATCTGTGGAGCGGCTTCCAGCCCCTGGGCCCCGGTTCTTCCGTCCTGGACCTGGAAGACTTCATCGTCTCCAACAATCTGCTGCCTCTGGGAAGCCTGGCCTTTGTACTGTTCTGCACCAAAAAGAACGGCTGGGGCTGGAAGAACTTCCTGGCGGAAGCCAACGACGGGGAAGGCCGGAACCTGCCGGCCTCCCTCCGGAACTATCTGCTGTATGTGCTGCCCCTGCTGATCATCACCATCTACCTGAAAGGGTACTACGACATGTTCAGCAAACAGGGACCGGCAGTACTGGCCAAGTGGCTGGTCCTGGCCTTCCTGTTTTTGGGTTTCATCTTCTACACCGCCAGCAGGAAAAAAACACAGTAAAAAACAGCTGTGGACACGGTCGGTTCTTGCAGCCGGCTACCCGTCCACAGCTTTTTTTGCATCCTTTGGGCTTTTAGTGTAAAATTGTAACATATTAATCATTCGTAGCATAGAAGTGAGGTAGAACTTATGTCAGAACAGCAAAGCACCCGTGATTCCTTCCAATCCCGTCTGGGTTTCATCCTGGTCAGCGCCGGCTGTGCCATCGGCATCGGCAATGTGTGGAAGTTCCCCTACCTGTGCGGCCAGTACGGCGGAGCCGCCTTCATTCTCCTGTATCTCCTGTTCCTGCTGATCCTGGGGATACCCGTGCTCCTGTGCGAATTCGCCCTGGGCCGGAGCAGCCGCCAGAGCGTGGCCCGGTGCTTCGACCGGCTGGCTCCCGCCGGCAGCCGCTGGCCCCGGCTGAAGTACATCGGCATCGCCGGGGTCACCCTGCTGATGCTGTACTACACCACCGTCACCGGCTGGATGCTGAATTACTGCTGGCTCCATCTGAAAGGGACCTTTGCAGGCCAGTCCCCCGCCTTCATCCAGAGCACCTTCCAGGCCATGCTGGCCCAGCCTCTTTCCATGGGCTTCTGGACCTTCCTGTCCTGCTTTCTGGGCTTTGTGGTCTGCTACATGGGGCTGGAAAAAGGCATCGAGCGGATCACCAAAGTGATGATGAGCGCCCTGCTGCTGTTGATGATCATCCTGGCAGTCCATTCCCTGTTCCTCCCCGGAGCAGAAAAAGGCATTGAATTTTACCTGGTGCCCAATTTCGCAGCCCTGGAAAAACTGGGCTGGGGAAACGTGATCTACGCCGCCATGAGCCAGGCCTTCTTCACCCTCAGCGCCGGCAATGGCGCCATGATGATCTTTGCTTCCTATATGGACAAAAAACGGAGCCTGCCGGGAGAAGCCCTGACCATCACCGCCCTGGACACCTTTGTGGCTCTCATGAGCGGCTTCATCATCATCCCCGCCTGTTTCGCCTACGGAATCCAGCCGGATGCCGGACCCTCCCTGATCTTCCTGACCATTCCCAACCTGTTCACCCTGATGCCGGGAGGACGGATCTGGGGCAGCCTGTTCTTCGTGTTCCTGTCCTTTGCCGCCCTGTCCACGGTCATTGCCGTGATGGAAAGCATCATCGCCTGCTTTCGGGAGCTGCTGGGCTGGGACCGGCCCAAAGCCGCCTGGTTCGTGTTCGCCCTCATCGCCCTGGGCAGTATCCCCTGCGTGCTGGGCTTCAACCTGTGGAGCGGTTTCCAGCCTCTGGGACCGGGCACCGGCGTCCTTGACCTGGAAGACTTCATCGTTTCCAACAACCTGCTGCCCCTGGGCGGCCTGACCTTCGTCCTGTTCTGCACCCGGAAGAACGGCTGGGGCTGGAACAATTTCCTGGATGAAGTGAACCAGGGAGCCGGCCGGAACCTGGCGGACTGGTGGAAACAGTATTATACCTGGGGCCTGCCCCTGGTGATCCTGGGGATCTACCTGAAAGGCTACGACGATCTGTTCGCCAAACAGGGTCCCGCCGTCCTGGCCCAGTGGATGCTCATCGCCCTGGCATTCCTGGGGTGGATCGGGTACTGTGTAAAGGGATGTGGAACGAAAAAAGAATAAGAAAAAAAGGGGGGAGTCACCCCCCCCCGGTCAACGGTCAGCTGACAAAAAGGGAGATGTGAAAAAATGATTTCTCATTTTTTCACATCTCCCTTCTTTTTTACCGCTCCAGCTCCTTCGCTGTTACGCCCGGATGCCTGTACTGGTCCTCTTTCAGGACCACTCTGCCCCGGACGGTGATGGCCTGGTGGGGACAGCCGTGGAGACAGGCCAGACAGTGGAGGCAATGGTCCCCCATGACGGCGTACTTTTCTCCCAGATGGATGTTTTCCACCGGACACAACCGCACGCATTCTCCGCATTTTTTGCACCGGTCCGGATCCACCTGGATGCGCATGTACCAGTCTCCGATGGCGTGGCCGATGGGATTGTCGAACAGGCTGGCCATGAGGGACCCGGTTTCCAGGCTGTGATTTTCTTTCCGGTTCCGGATGGCTTCGACCGCTTCCTTCACTACTTCCGGTTCCTTGTTCAGCTTGTGCAGATCGTAGCCGATGTGGGACCTGCCGCAGATGGTGCTGTTGGCGATGAGCGGCACGGCCCGGCTCCAGGAAAGCCTGCAGCCCTGCGCCTGCAACAGGTTCTGCAGGGTCCGGAACGTGCGACCCCAGGAACTGCCGCAGGTGGCCAGGGCATAGATATAGGATCCTTCCGGAAAATCATGGCTGCGGACAAATTCCGCTACATTGGCAGGCACATCTCCATAATACACGGGAAACACCAGACCGATGGCCGGCCCTTCCAGCACCGTTCCGGACGTCCGGGTAATGGAAATGATTTTGTCATCCAGGGCTTCGCCCAGCTCCCGGGCCAGTGCCAGAGAATTGCCGGTGGTGGAAAAATAGTAAATCATGATTTTTTTCTTCTCCTGATACAGAAAATCCAGGGTCTCACAGAGACCTCTGGATTTTTTTGGGTTTTCGGTTTTCGTCCAACGATACATACACAAACAGGGCATCCGCTGCCCGGATGGGTTCCTGCTCTTCCTGTTCCGGTTCCATCCAGGCCACCACTTCCACGTCCATGGAGGTATTTCCCACCCGGACCACCCGGCCTTCCAGCTGCAGCACGGAACCATAGGGAATGGGGACATAAAAGTTCATACCCTTGACGGCCGCTGTGGTCACCCGGGTCCAGGCAAACCGGTGGGCGGTGATGCCGCTGAGTTCATCCATCCAGCCCATCAGGGTACCGCCGAACAGATGGCCAGCGGAATTGGCCATGGACAGCATCACCGACCGGGTCATGATCACCGGCTGGTTGTGCTCCTGTTTCATGCCTGCTCCTGGAGGGCTCGGGTCAGTACGGCTTCAAAAGCCTCCGCCACCGCCTGGTACCCTTCCTTGTTGGGATGGAGTCCGTCCTGGAACATGCTCCGGCCGGTTTTTTCTTCCGCTTCACGGAGGACTTTTTCATAGTCCAGCACCGGCAGGTTCCGGCGGTCCGCCTCTTCCTGGAGCCACTGGCGGTATTCCCGGAGTGCGGCATTGTGCTTTTCGAATTCGCTGGGCAGCTGCCAGCCTTTTTCTGTGCTTTCGATCCGGGTCAAAGGAGGGATTCCCAGGATCACAATGGGCAGCTTGGCGTCCCGGGCCTTGTCCAGGGTGCCGGAAATGTTTTCCTGAATGGAGCTCATGGGTTCGTCCAGCAGGATATCGTTCATGCCGCAGCACAGGAACACCCCGTCCGCCTTTTCATCCACCACATCCATTTTGAACATGCCCCACATCACCAGGGTCAATTTGCCCCCGGCAGCATTGTTCACCACATCGAAACCCATCTTTTTGGAAGCGATGTCATACCAGGTGTTGGCCAGAGTTTCGTTGGTGCAGCTTACCAGGCTGTCACCGATAAAAGCCATTTTCATAACTCATTCTCCTTCAGTCTTTTTTGTTGAAATCCACACCCTGGTTCAGGGCCGCCAGGGCGTTGATCACCACCTGGCTCATGAGCTTGGAGCCCACCACCAGGGCCTGTTCGTTGGGACAGAGTTTGGCATTGTGGAGGCCATGGACCGGTTCCCCTTCCGTACCGCAGCCCAGCCACAGGAAGCAGCCGGGGATGTCCTGCATGTAGAAGCCGAAATCTTCCGCCGTCAGGTCCGGCACCACATGGGATACCAGGCCTTTTTCGCCCAGCACCTGCCGGGCCGTATCCGCCACCAGTTTCGCCGGCACCGGCCAGTTGTCCAGCACCGGATAGCCATAGTAATAATTGAATTCGCAGTCCACTCCGGCAGAAGCCTTCAGTCCGTCCAGGATACCCTGGATGAATTCCGGGATCCGTTTCCGGTTGGTTTCGTCCAGGGTCCGGATGGTCCCTTCCAGGGTCACTTCGTCAGGCACCACATTGTACCGGGAGCCCCCGTGGATGGTGCCGATGTTGATGGTGGCTGTAGCCAGCGGACTGACCCGGCGGCTGACGATGTGGCTCACCTGTTGGAGGAAATCCGCCGCAGCCATAATGGCATCGATGCCTTCCTGGGGATGGCCGGCATGAGAGGTGCGGCCTTTGATTACCACTTTGATCCGGTCGGACCCGGCCATCATGGCCCCTTCCTTCACCCCGATCTGGCCGCAGACAAAGTTGGGCCATACATGGAGACCGAATACCGCCTTCACATCCTTCAGGAACCCGTCCTTCATCATGTACCGGGCGCCGCCGGTGGGAGCCAGTTCTTCCGAAGGCTGGAACAGAATCCGGACACTGCCCTGGATCTCGTCTTTCCGGCGGAGGAGCCGCAGAATGGTCTCCAGCAGGGTGGTCATGTGGATGTCATGGCCGCAGGCGTGCATGACGCCGGGATTCTGGGACGCATAGGGCAGCCCGGTGTCTTCCCTGACGGAAAGGGCATCCATATCCGCCCGGAGCGCCACCATGGGGCCGGTTTTGCCGCCCTGGATGGTGGCCGCCACCCCGTAATGGCCCTGTCCCCGTACCGGATCCAGGCCCAGTTCCTTCAAAATGCCGAAAATCTTTTCCGAAGTGTTCTTTTCCTCCGTGCTGACTTCCGGGTGTTCATGGAACCACCGGCGCCATTCCACACATTTTGCTTCCAGAGCATCTTCCGTCATATGCAGTACGTCCATTGAAATCCCCTCCCAATCCAATGCGTTCCAAATCACGATCATCAGAAAATCTTTTCAATCAACGGCTTTATTCTACCATTTTTGGGGGAATTTGAAAATGGGGCTGTGGCAGACGCAGCAGCTCCGTCAACGGTCAGCTGTCAACGGAGACCATCTGCCGGGAACAGATGATTCTGAATGGAAACGCAGCTGACGCTGCAACCCCACCACACATGCTGCCCATGGCCTGTGGTGGGGTAGCAGCCTTCAGACTCCGGATTTGAGCCGCCATACGGTTCTACAGCTAGAGGGTGCTGCACAAAATGTACAGCACCCTCTCTTTTCACGCATATTCTTCTCCGTCCCACAGGACGATGGTGCCGGTCTCCAAAGACTTGGGCACGTTGATGATCCGCTGGTTTTCGCTGCCCTTGAAGCGCAGGTTCAGGTTCTTTTTGCTTTCCACAAATTCCCCGTCCACCAGCACATCCAGATACCCCAGCATCTCCCGGGTAATGGCCGGATCGCCCAGCTTTCCGGCCAGCATGTCGTGGTCGAAAAGATAGCCGCTGTAGCACCAGATGGTCTTTTTCGGATACCGCTCCCGGATGTGCCGCAGCACCCCCACCAGCACTTCCTGGTTGGCCGGTTCGAAAGGTTCGCCCCCCAGGAGAGAGAACCCCCGGATGTACTCCGGTTCCAGGTCTTCCAGGATTTCCTGCAGCTGGGCCTGGGTAAAGGGCTTGCCGAAGGCGAAATCCCAGGTTTCCTGGTTGAAACAGCCTTTGCAGTGGTGGGTACAGCCGCTGACGTACAGGGAAACCCGTACCCCGGGGCCGTTGGCCACGTCACATTTTTTGATGGTTGCGTAATTCAACGAAAAGCCCCCTTACAGATGCAGCACTCTGGATTTGATTTCTTTGGTTTTCCCCACGTTCCAGAAGTTTTCTCCCAGATACCCGCAGGTCCGCCGGGTCACGTTCATCTTGGACTGATCCTTGTTGTGGCACTGGGGGCATTCCCATTCCAGATTGTCATTGATCTGGATTTCTCCGTCAAAGCCGCACACCTGGCAGTAGTCGGACTTGGTGTTGAATTCCGCGTACTGGATGTTGTCGTAGATGAACCGGACCACGTCTTCGATGGCGGTAGGGTTCTTCTTCATGTTGGGGATTTCCACGTAGGAAATGCATCCGCCGGAGGAAATGGGCTGGAACTGGGATTCGAACTTGAACTTGCTGAAGGCATCGATGGGTTCCCGTACATCCACATGGTAAGAGTTGGTGTAATATCCCTTGTCGGTGATATCCTTGATGGTTCCGAACCGTTCCTTGTCAATCCGGGCAAACCGGTAGCAGAGGGATTCCGCCGGAGTCCCGTACAGGGCAAAGCCCAGGCCAGTCTTGGCTTTCCAGTCATCGCAGGCCTTGCGCAGCCGTTTCATCACCCGCATGGCGAATTCTTCCCCTTCGGGGGTGGTGTGGCTGCAGCCCTTCATGGCCTTGGTGCATTCGTACAGGCCGATGTATCCCAGGCTCAGGGTGGAATAGCCGCCTTCCAGCAGCTTGTCGATGGTTTCCCCTTTCTTCAGGCGGGCAATGGCGCCGTTCTGCCAGTGGATGGGGCTCACATCGCTGCGGATGCCCTTCAGGGCATTGTGCCGGACCATCAGGGCTTCATAGCACAGATCCAGCCGTTCATCCAGCAGCTTCCAGAATTTTGCTTCGTCCCCTTTGGCAATGATCCCGATCTGAGGCAGGTTCAGGGACACAACCCCCTGGTTGAACCGGCCTTCAAACTTGTAATTGCCTTTTTCGTCCTTCCAGGGAGACAGGAAGGAACGGCAGCCCATGGGAGAGAATACATTGCCCTGGTAGATCTCCCGCATTTTCTTGGCGGAGATGTAGTCCGGATACATCCGTTTGATGGAGCACTGGACCGCCAGTTTGGTCAGATAGTCGTACTTGCCGCCCTTCAGGCAGTTGAATTCATCCAACACATAGACCAGTTTGGGGAAGGCCGGGGTCACGTAGACACCCACTTCGTTCTTGATGCCTTCCAGCCGCTGCCGGAGGATTTCCGCAATGATCTGGGCATTTTCCTCAATGTATTCATCATGGGGATCCAGGTGCAGGAACAGGGTCACGAAAGGAGACTGTCCGTTGGTGGTCATCAGGGTATTGATCTGGTACTGGATGGTCTGGACCCCGCTGGCCAGTTCATCCTTCATCCGGCTGTCCAGGATGGCTTCCATTTCATCTTCCGGCAGCTGACCATGAGTGGTTTCGATCAGGCGCTTGCGGAATTTTTCCCGGCTCCGGCGCAGGTATTTGCCCAGGTGGGATACATCCACGGACTGGCCGCCATACTGGGCAGAAGCCACGGAAGCGATGATCTGGGTCATGACGGTACAAGCCACCTGGAAGCTCTTGGGGCTTTCGATCAGCTTGCCGTGCATCACCGTGCCGTTGTCCAGCATATCCCCCAGGTTCACCAGGCAGCAGTTGAACATGGGCTGAATGAAGTAATCCGCATCGTGGAAATGGATGACACCCTGATCATGGGCCCGGGAAATCTTTTCCGGCAGCACCACCCGGCGGGTCAGGTCACGGGACACTTCCCCGGCAATCAGGTCACGCTGGGTGGACACCATGACGGCGTTCTTGTTGGAGTTTTCCTCCATGACATCCTTGTTCTTGTTGCTGATCAGGCTCAGGATGGATTCATCGGTGGTGTTGGCCTTCCGGACCAGGGCCCGGTTGTAGCGGTAGATGATGTAGGCCTTGGCCAGTTCATAATGCCCCCGGATCATGATCTGTTTTTCCACCATGTCCTGGATGTCTTCCACCAGCAGTCTCTTTTTGTTCTTGTGTTCCACAAAGGAAGCAATCTCTTCGATGTCTTCCTGTCTCAGCCGTTCCTTTCCTTCCACTGCCTTGTTGGCTTTGGATATGGCAGTGACGATTTTATTCCGGTCAAAAGAAACCGTGGATCCGTCCCGTTTGATAACCTTCATGCCCGCTCCCCCTTGTATATCTTTCTAATAATTTTACGTTTTTAATAATTACTTTCCTTATTGTACATCAAAAACAGCTGCAGTACAAATGGTCTTAGCCTTTCCGCACTCACCGCTGGTAGTAATCATACACCATATTTTGTTTTTCGGCAACCTATATCTTGTGGCGTTTTTCTATTTATCCCGTAAGAGAACACAATAGATAGTATGTTTCATAGAGAAACACGCCTGTTACGGTTTTTCCCCGGAAAATGTTTTTTCTCTTCCGGGACAGTTTCTGCCCCACAGAAAAACAGAGGGCGGAATGGGCTTCTCCGTCCTCTGTTACAGATTTTTGGGTTTACAGTCAGTGGAGGTAACACTCCCCTGTCACTTTTCTTCCGCAGCCAGACGTTCCTGGAATTCCTGCCGGATGGCAGCCAGTTCTTCCGGATTTTCAACCAGCTCCAGCACCGTATCCGCCAGGATCTTGGCCCCGAAGACCACCGCCCGGTGAGCCGCCTCACTTTTGCCGGCGGCGATGAATTCCGGGGAATGGGAACTGGTCCCGTCAGGGACAAAGGCCACCCGGATGCAGGAGCCGGGCACCCGGTGCATCACATTGGCAAAATCCGTGGAACCGGTGCGCTGCCGGGGAGGCTGACAGTTGGGGGCCTGGAGCCTGCGGGCATGCTTCATCAGCAGATCATTGAGCCGGAGATTGGGGATCTTGTTGTCCAGCACCTTGTCCAGCCGGATTTCCGCTTCCGTTTCCGTCATCATGGCTGCCCCCTGGAAGATCTTTTCCAGCCGGACCATCAGTTCCTTCACCGCTTTCACCGTATTGGCCCGGACCATCACCTGGGCCCGGGTCAGGCTGGGCACCACATTGGCCGCCGTGCCCCCGGCATCGGTGATGTTGTAATGGAGCCGCACATCATCGGTCACATGTTCCCGGAGACATTCCATCCCGTGGAAGGCCAGGCACATGGCATCCAGACTGCTCCGGCCGGCTTCCGGTTTCAGGGCCGCATGGGCCGCTTTTCCGTGATAGGTCAGCTGCCAGGCTGCATTGGCCAGGCATTTGATGTCCGTCTGGGTGGCCGGTCCCCCATGCATCATCAGGGCCACATCCAGCTCCTCAAAGGTGCAGCCGTTCCGGATCATGATGTATTTGCCGCTGATGTTCTCTTCCCCGGGAGTCCCGTACACCGTCAGGGTGAAGGGACGGTCTCCCGCCGCCTGCTGGACGGCTAGAGCAGCTCCCAGGATGGCCGGTCCCTGCATCTGGTGGCCGCAGCCATGGCCCATCCCCGGCAGGGCATCGTATTCGCACAGAAGCCCCAGGTTGGGTCCTCCTTCCCCGTTTTTCCACACGGCCCTGAAAGCGGTTTCCAGTCCTCCCACACCCCGGGTAACGGCAAACCCATGGGCTTCCAGCCAGTCCGTCAAAAGACCGCTGGCAAAGACTTCATGAGGTCCGATTTCCGGGTGGTCAAAAATCCGGTCCGCCATTTCCGTCAGTTCTTTTGCATATCCGTCCACACAGCTGTTGGCACGGGCAATCATTTCTTCCAGCATTTCATTCTCCTTCTGCACTATCCTTCACCGGTCTTTACGCTTCGCTCTATATTCTGCACTCTTCCCTCTGCACTCATCCCATCACACGGGTCCCAAATGGATCAGCTGGGCCACAGAAGCTAGGACGCATCCCATCAGCAGCCAAATCAGGAACAGTTTCCACATGAACCGCATCCACCGGTCATAGGGAATGTTGGTCACCCCCAGTGTCCCCATAAGGGCTGTGGACGTGGGCAGTATATAATTGCAGAAGCCATCACCAAAATTAAAGGCCAGTACGGCTGTCTGCCGGGTCACGCCCAAAACATCGGACAGAGGGATCATAATGGGCATCACAGCCACCGCCTGGCCGCTGCCGCTGGTCAGGAACACATTGATCAGCGTATTGGCCAACACCATACCGGGTGCGATGATTCCCGCCGGCAGTCCGTCCAGCAGGACAGCCATAGCATGGACGATGGTATAGGTGATTTTCCCGTCGTTCATGATGGTGCTGATGGCCGTGGCCATACCGATGATGTAGGCGGCTCCCAGCATCTGTTTGCTGCCGGCAATGATATCCTTGCACATTTCATTGGGACTGGCACCGCTCAATAAGTCAGCCACCACCGCATACACCAGAAAACCGGCAGACATTTCTGCCATGCCCCAGCGCAAAGCAATGGCTCCGTAGATGATCACTCCAAAGGTCAGGACCAGCAGGGCCAGAGGAATCGCTTTCTGACGGGTCATTTTCCCCGTTTCTTCCAGATCCATTCCTCCAGTGGTAGCCCGGGTCTCCTGATCCAGGTCATACATGGGACTCTGTTTGGGATCAGCCTTGATTTTCCGTGCATACCGAATCAGGTAGATATTGGTGATCACATAATATATTGCGAAACAGATGGCCCGATACCACAGTCCGGAATACAGGGGCAGATCTGCTATAGTCTGGGCTACCACCGTGGTATACATATTCAGGGTACCGGTGGCAAAGCCGATGGCCCCGCCCAACAGCAGGATGGATGCCCCGGTGATGGAATCCAGTCCCATGGCCATGGCCAGCATCACCATCACCGGTCCGAAGGGTATGAACGTATTGGCACCCTGGGTGGTGCAGATCAAGCCGAAGATCAGGGTCAACGCCGGCAGGAAGATCTCAAGCCGATCCGAGAATTTTCTGGCTCCCATGGCCAGGATGGCCTGCAGGGAACCGGATTTTGTCACGATGTGGAAGGCAGCCCCTGCCATCAGGATCACCATCATCAGATCGATCCGCTTGTTCATAGCCTTCATGATATACAAAGGAATCTTCAGGGGATTGATGCCGCTTTGGGCCACATAATGGAAGGTTGCCGGATCCAGGACTTTTTTGTCCCCTGGTCCCTTGACAAAGTCGTACATCCCCGCCGGAATGATCCAGGTCAGAAGGACCGCCACCACGATCAACGCAAAGATGATGATGAAGGTATGAGGGAAACTGACTTTCTTTACCGCTTTCAATTTGGCTGTTGCCTCCATTTCATTCACTCCTTTTTTATACCCGCACGATTGATGGTTTTATTGTAGGATAGATCATCCATCCTTTCAAATTGCTCTTTTTCATCAAAATGATAAAGTTTATTTATCATTTTACCCGGCAGGCTCCGCATCCATGGTATAATAAATCAATCAACTCCAGGAGTCTAAGGAGGCAAGCCATTATGCCCTTTAATCTGAAACAATGCCACTACCTGGTCACGCTGGCCGACTGTAACAGCTTCCATCAGGCCGCCAGGACTCTGTTCATCACCCAGCCCACTCTGAGCATCGCCATGAAAAAGCTGGAGCAGGAAATGGGCCAGCCCCTGTTCCAGAAGCAGGGCCGCAAAGCCCAGCTGACGCCAGCCGGGCGGCTGGCTCTATCCTACGCCCGGAAGATGCTGCAGTTGGACAGAGAACTGGCCAGAGAGCTGAAAGCCCTGCGGCAGAATTCCCAGAGAGACCTGCATATCGGCACCTATTTGCTGTTTTCCACCCTGCTGATGCCTCCTCTCCTGGCCGCCATCCATAAATCCCATCTGCCAGTAGACCTGAAGCTGCACCATCGCCACGGTTTTGAACTGAAGGATGCGCTGCGCCGGGGTGAGTTCGACCTGATTCTGTGCATCCAGGACAAGCCAGATCCGGAATTTTCCTGTGTACGCCTGAAACAGGAGACCCTGCTGGCCATCCTGCTGCCCGATAATCCCTGCTGCCAGCAGGCCCGTCCCCTGGAAGGCCTGTCCTGGCCCTATTTGACTCCTGCGGCACTCTCTGGAGAGACCCTGTTTCTGCAAAGTCCCATCCAGCAAATTCGCCACCAGGAGGATCGACTGCTGGAACAGGGTCTGAAACCCGCAGCCTGCAAAGAGATTGCCAGCATCGAAACAGCCCTTGGACTGGCCGCAGAAGGCCTGGGGATTTCCTTTACCATGAGCTGTTACGTGAAGGCCCTGCATCCAGCCCATCCGGTCCGCTATTTTGCCACCGGAAACCTGCAGGAAGCCCCCTGGCTGACTCTGTATTACCGAAAGGAACTGGAAGGAGATCCTGTATTGGAGACCCTGATCCATCTGTTGCGTGAAATCGTCCAAACCATCTTATAAGGAGGCATTCTTTTGTCGCTACTGTCCGCCTATAACCAAAAAAAGAAGACCGTCCCGGAGTTGCTTTCCCTGCTCCAGGACGGTGATTATATCCTGTCCGCCCAGGCACTGGCTGAACCGGTGATCCTGCTGGAACAGTTCCCCCTGCTCCACCAATGGGGGCGGAAAAACCTGGTGTTCAATTCCTGTATGCCTGCCCGGGATCTGGCCTGGTACCATGATCCGGCCATGCGGGAAACCCTGGAGCATGTCTGCTGGTTCTTCAGTCCCCCGGCCCGGAAAGCCCATCAGAAAGGGCTGTGCAGTTTCCTTCCCGGGTACTCCACCAACCTGGTACGAAAGACTTTCCAGCAGCTCCGCTCCCAGGGCCGCCGCCCGGTACTGCTGGCTACGGCTTCCCCCATGGATGCGGAGGGAAATTTTTCTCTTTCCATCAGCGCCCTGTTCGAAAGAGAAATCATCGATAACGGGGCCCTGGTCCTGCTGGAAGTCAGTTCCCGGTATCCCCGGACCCATGGAGATACCACCCTGTCCCTGTCCGCCGTGACGGCTTTTGTGGAAACGGACCGGCCGGTACCGGAAATGCCGAAAACCACCCTGCGGCCCGTGGACCAGGCCATCGGCACCCGGATCGCCGAACTGATCCCGGATGGTTCCACCCTCCAGCTGGGGGTGGGGCACATTCCCGATGCGGTAGCCATCCGGCTGAAAGATCGCAGGCACCTGGGCATCCATTCCGGCATGTTCAGTGAGAGCCTGATGGAACTGATCCGCTGTGGAGCCGTGGACAATTCCCGGAAAGGCTTTCATCCGGGAGAGACAGTCACAGCCTTTGCTGCCGGCAGTCAGGAACTGTACCGGTTCCTTCACGAAAACAGGGATATCCTGATCAAAGGCGGATATTATACCAACGCTCCGGCTGTCATTGCCCAAAACCGGAACATGGTCTCCCTGAACACCGCCCTGGAAATCGATCTGACCGGCCAGTGTGCCGCTG
Source organism: Acidaminococcus fermentans DSM 20731 (assembly GCF_000025305.1). Taxonomy (NCBI): domain Bacteria; kingdom Bacillati; phylum Bacillota; class Negativicutes; order Acidaminococcales; family Acidaminococcaceae; genus Acidaminococcus; species Acidaminococcus fermentans. The sequence continues at coordinate 2,010,744 of NC_013740.1, forward strand.
AATCCATGGGGTTTACCCAGTGGAGTGCTACGGGAGCCCAGACAGAAACCGTGGAAGGGGCCCAGCTGTCTCCCGGCGGCAAATCCATCCTGGCCCTGCCCTCCTGCTATACGGCCCGGAGCCGGACCGGAGAAAAGGTCCTTCGCTCCAAGATCGTACTTTCCTTCCGGCCGGGCACCATCGTCTCCACCTCCCGGAACGATGTGGATTACGTTGTTACAGAATATGGCACAGCCTGGCTCCGAGGTCTTTCCGTGGACAAGCGGGCCAAAGCTCTCATTGCCATCGCCCACCCGTCCTTTCGGGACCAGCTGACCGCCGACGCCAAAAAATATGGACTGATTTTTTAATACACATAAAAAGGGGCTGTGAAGAAATGAGGATTCATTTCTTCACAGCTCCTTTTTTGTTGTCTCTTTTTACTCCTGGCAGTAAAAAGCAAGAGAAAAAGGGTATACTTCCCCCTTTCCCCCTTTCCCCCAAAACTCAGCTTTTTAAAATTAAGCTGCCATATCCATATGTGCCTGCTGCTTCCTATGGTATTTGTACAGGTTGAAGCCAATAGAAACCAGAAAAACTTCCATTTTCACTGAATCCATGCCTCTTCGGACAATCCGGTCATATTCCCGATCGTTCTTCATCACTCCGAAAGTACCTTCTGCCTGGATAGCACGGTTCCTTCTCAGCAGAAATCCGCGGGTATCTGTCAATCGTCCGATGACGTCAGCATGGACCTTTGTAAGTTCACGATTCAGGCTGATCCGTCTGTTATGAGGTGTTTTCTTGCAACGTTCTGCATAAGGACAGCCATTGCAGTCCTCACATTCATAGATTTCTTCCTGACGGCCATATTGGTTGCCTTGAATGTTTTTCCTGTAGACGAATTTGAACTTCTTTCCATTGGGACAGAGCAACGCTCCATCAACCGTCGTCTTGAAATTAACCGCACGGAATGGGTCCTCGTGATACTTCTTGTCCGTCGTTTCTTTGAAGAACATGGGGAATTTCATACAGGCTTCCATCCCATGTTCGCTGCAGTACAGATAGTTATTGAATGAACCATACCCTGCGTCAGCTACTGGATATTTCGGATAGATCCCATGGTGCTCATAAAACTTTTCCAGAAGGGGAACGAAGCAGTCCATATCTGATCTGTACTGGTTTACGTCAAGGACCGCTATGTATTCATCAGCTATGCCAACTTGGACGTTATATGCCGGCAGCAGCTGGTCGTTTCCCATGTAGTCTCTCTTAATCCGCATAAACGTAGCTGAATGATCCGTTTTAGAATAGCTATTACGATTCTCTCCACAGATACTCAATTTCTTTCCATATTCCTTAAGTTTCTGCAGATACACTTTTAGTTTTTCGTAATTCCGCTGTTCCGGACTCTTATGGTGTCCTTTGCCATGGGCAAATCTTTCCTCGTCCAGTTCCCAGATTTCGTGAAGTTTGCTCAGGATGAGCTCCAGATATTCAGGAGCATATTCTGAATTGTTTTCGGCTTTCAGTCCACCACAGCTCAGCATCTCGTTGATTTCTTCCAGGAGTGCTGAGATTTTGGCAAACAGCCGGAATCTCGATTTCTCCGTACCTTTTTTCCAGACCCAGGAGTATTTGTTGGCATTGGCTTCGAATTTGGAGCCATCGATATAGAGGTGGTCCAGGTCCACATGCTCTTTGGTGATGATTTCTTGGGTAATTTCATAAAAGAGCGATTCAGCTTGATTCATCAGGACAGTATTGATGAAATATCCGAAAGTCCGATAGGACGGGTGTTTACCGTCCATAAGGTATTTATAGCGGATATTGACTTTGCAATTGTCTTCCAGCTTTCTGAGAGAGATGCATCCTTCATCCATAAACCCGAACAGAACCGTTTTCAACATATTGATGGGATTATATCTGATTCTTCCCAACTCATGAGCAGGAAGTTTGCTCAGATATTTGCGTAAATCGATTTCCTCCATAAATCTGTCAAATGTGAAAACCGGATCTGTGATATCCAGGCACTCAGAAAAAAATGCTGGTAAAATTCCCTGTTTGGGAGTACCATAATACACAGTTAGGTTTTTCATAGCAGTTAAATTCTAACACGAAAAAGGACTTTCGATTCACAAGAATCGAAAGTCCCTTTCGTTTTCATGGAGCTATTATTTCACAGCCCCTTTCCATTCGCTGAAGACTCGAGACCAGTGACTAGAGACTCAAAAAAAAGAAGGAGCTGCGCTTGCACAGCTCCTTCTTCGTATCGGCTTACAGGCTTTCTGCGAAAGCTTCCAGAGCGGTCTGGGCCTGACCAAAGTCCCGGGTCATCTGGTCCACACCAATCTTCACATGAGGAATGTGGTGGGCATCCAGAGCCTTCTTCAGATCAGGATATTCCATTTCTTCCGGATCGCAGAACTGCATCATGAACACGATCAGTCCTTCTGCGCCGCTTTCTTTTACCAGATTGCAAACGTGTTCAGAACGGGTATTCTTGGCAAATTCAGGATCGTACAGCAGAACATCGTTCTTCTGTTTGGAGAACTGTACAGCCAGAGCCTGCAGGCCGTTGTCCAGATCTTCCGGAGCATCCACGGCAAAGCTGCGGCTTTCATAAGCGCAGTCATCAGCAGCAATGGCCAGTTTGTTGTCATCCATGGCTTTCAGGATGCCGGGCATGTTGTAGATGATGCCGGAAACAACCACTTTGTGGCCGTCGAACTTGCCGGCAGGAGCAGCTGCCAGTTCCTTGTTCAGTTCTTCCAGCTTTTCGGTGTATTCATCCTTCAGCATGAAGTAAGCGGCACGCAGTACGGTGGCCCGTACGGAAGCCGGGATCAGATCAGGATGTTCGTTGGCCAGTTTGCAGAATTCGCGGCGGGCAGCACGGCTCTTGTTGTACACTTTGATGGCATCCAGGATGGCATCATTGGTGATTTCATGGCCGCAGATTTCTTCCAGATGGCCTTTCACTTCGCTGTAGGCATCATAGGTGAACTGCTTGCCGGCGGCATTCTGACGGACCTGGGGATGAGCCAGGAAAATAACCGGCATCTTGTCTTTCATGGCCACTTTGAAGTTCTGGCTCATGGGACGCAGGGTATCACACAGTACCGGAGTGATGATCCCGTCCAACCCATCCAGGGTCCCGTCCAGCAGCATTTCCAGAGACTGCTGGGCAATGGTGCAGTAGAAGGAAGCACAGTATTCCTTGGAACGGACTTCCTGTTTGCCATTGCAGCCCCATACACCCATGGGAACCATGCCTGCAGCATAGACCAGTTCTTCCGGAACATAGTACGGCAGGCAGCCGATGGCTTTTTTGCCCTGGGCTTTATATTTGGCCAGCATGGTCTTCGGGCTGGCAGATACTTTTTGGAACTCTTCAATAAGTGCACTGATAGCCATTGTTATTTCCCCTTCTTTTCATCATTTGCTTCCATGGCTTCGACCAAGCCCTGAACACGGGTCTCATACTGAGCCGCGTTGAAGTTTCTCGGGTCAGCCTGGTCACCGTCGAATCCAGCAGTGGGGATACCCATGTCTTTGGTGAAACGACGCTGCATTTCAGGCATGTAGCCGCTCCAGGGTTTGCAGGACCGGTTGTAGTGAACCAGTACGCCGTCAACCTTGTTGTCGCGGATCAGGCCTTCACGCCAGGCAACACCCTGTTCGATGCTGACGGAGTTCGGGGCTTTGCAGTAGGCTTTGACCAATTCGTCCAGGTTGTTGTACACGAACCCGAAAGCAGGAGCATATACAACGCCGGTGATGTTCAGGCCGTTGGCTTTCAGCGGTTTGAACAGGTTCGGCAGTTTCGGCCAGCAGGGGATCCCTTCGAACATGATACGATGCTGTTCTTTGAAGGGAGCGGTGGTGGTGCCTTCCTTCACATGCTGTTCCAGTTCCTTGGCCAGCAGTTCGAAAGCTTCAGCAGCTTCCACACGGCCACGGGCGGTAACCACGTCAGCCATATGGTTGAACAGGTCGAACCCGTTGAACGGAGCCGGTTTGTACTGCAGGTAGTCGCAAACCTTCAGCCATGCTTTGGCAGTACGGTTGGCGTTCTGGCAGCACTGTTCGAATTTGTCTTCATCGAACTTCTTGCCGGTGATTTCTTCCATTTGACGGATGGCCGTATCCAGCTGGGACCGGATGTATTTCACGTTGGCTTCGTTGACATGGTCGAATTCGTTGTAAGGAACGTCGATCATGATCAAAGGAATGTTGTGCCGACGGGCAATGTCTTCATACCATTTGGTCATGCAGTTGCAGATGTTGTTGCAGCACAGCACGAAGTCCGGCATGGGCATGGTCATCTGACGATATTTGTGCAGGGCATTCTGGCGGCGGGTCTTTTCTTCCCCTTCCGGCAGAGCAGCGATTTCATAGATGTTGTCGGTGGTGGCAAAGGGTTTCAGGGTCTTGGGATCGATTACGGGTTTGCCATCTGCGTCGAATACCTTTTTGCCATTGGCATCTTTCATCTGTTTGCCGCTGTGGGGGTTGATGACATAGTTGCCATCTTTGTCCATTTTGTTGGCACCCCGGAACCCGGCAGCATAAGCCAGGGAAATACGGGCATAGCCGCAGATATCGTTGTCATAACCGATATCTTCTGCAGCCTGGCACATCACTTCGCCGTCACGGTTGGCAGCGATACCAGCAGCCTGGTTTTCCGGATACCCAACATGCAGACCGAAAGATTCAGCCAGTTCGCAGGGGAACTTGGAAGAGGACCAGCCTACTTTTTCTCCTCTTTCTTTGGCTTCCCGCAGTTCTCTGTAAACCTTTTCAACTACATCTCTCAATGCCTGAACGCCAGGGCTTACTGTCTTTGGCATAATGATCCTTCCTTCTTTACATGATATACAGCTTATTTGGCTGCTTTTTTATACGCATACAGAGCGGCACCCAGGGCACCGTTGTACTGAGCCAGGGGAGACGTCTTGATTTCCACGCCAAGGCCTTCTTCCAGGGCTCCTCTCACGCCATAGTTCTGGGCTACACCGCCGGTCATGACCACGTCTTTCACAATCCCCACCCGATTGGCAAGACCAATGACCCGGCTGGCTACAGAACGATGGATCCCGGCAATGATGTCGATCTTGTCGGTTCCTTTGGACAGCTGGCTGATGACTTCACTTTCTGCAAACACAGTACAGGTGGAGCTGATAGCCACCCGTTTGGTGGATTTGGCTCCCAGCTCAGCCAGGTCGGAAACCTTCACTTCCAGGATATTGGCCATAACATCCAGGAAACGGCCAGTCCCGGCAGCGCATTTATCATTCATCTGGAAATTGGTCATGGTCCCGTTTTCCACATGGATGACCTTCACATCCTGCCCGCCGATATCGATGACGGTATGGACGTTGGGCCAGATAAAGCTGGCGCCCATGGCATGGCAGCTCAGTTCGCTCATCTGCTTGTCGGCAATGCCTTCCAGCGAATTGCGTCCGTAGCCGGTAGCCAGGGTAAAGGCCATGTCTTCTTTTTTCATGTGGGCATTTTCCAGGACTTCCGAAATAGACCGTGCGGGACCGGAAGTTCCGGTCCCCACGGCTACCAGGGATTTCGCCACGATTTCTTTTCCATCTTTCAGGATAATGCACTTGGATGCAGTAGATCCAACATCGATTCCCAAGGTATAGATACTCATTAAAACATTTCCTCCGTAAGGATTATTTCTTTACGAAAGTCTCAAACTCTCTGATGGCACGAGGCAGAATCATCTGATGGAACGGGCAGATGCTTTCCGGATTCTGATAAGCAGCTTCCGTGAAGGCTTCCACATACCCGCGGATCTTGTTCATGTCCACGATTTCATCCACCAGACCCAGTTCAGCACAGACTTTCGGACGAGATTTGGTGTAGAAAGCCTGGATCAGGTTGTTCATCTTGTCGATGGTCGGCTGCAGATCCTTGCCGGCTTTCCGGTCTTTGGCCAGTCTCCGGGAGTACATGGCGGTGGCAGCGGTTTCACCGTTCATAACGGCGATTTCCGTAGCAGCGGTACCGATGGAGAAGGCGTTGGTGTCATTGCCCTGAGGCCCGCCCAGTACGTAGTGGGCAGCAGCCGTGCCTTTTCTCAGGGTAATTTCGAATTGAGGGATGTGGGAAGTCTGGATGGAGTAGATCAGGGACTGGCCCAGACCCAGCAGTTCAGCCTTTTCCGCATCGTTGCCCACATCGATCCCGGTGGTATCCTGGATCCAGACGATGGGCAGACGGTCTCTGGCGCACAGGGTGACGAATTCATTCATTTTCACCAGACCCTGGCGGTACAGTTTGCCGCCGATCCCTACGGAGCCTGCAGCCTTGTATTCAGGGTAGTTCATCAGGAGACCCTGGACGTTGGCCACAACGCCCACCAGCAGGCCGTTGACTTTGGCCAGACCGGTGACCATTTCAGGGCCGTAGCCTTTTTTGTATTCATGGAGTTCGCTGTTGTCGAACAGGCGGGCAATTACATTGTAGATGTCATAAGCCCGTTTGTCGTTCAGAGGAACCATGCTGTACAGGTCGTCAGCCGGGAATGCCGGTGCTTTCGGATCGTCCACCCGGAAGAATTCAGGATCGTATTTCGGCAGCATGCCTACATACTTCTTGATCCCTTCCAGAACGCCTTCTTCGGAAGCATAGACTTCACGCATGAAACCGGTTTCGGTGTAGTGGATGTCGACAGCTCCCGGAGGTTCGGTCTTGCCGGTACGGTCCACCATGTCGGCGATTTCGTTGGCATATTCCAGGTCCACATGACCTTTGGGGTTCATGCCGCCCATAATGCCGGCGCCGCCCACAGCCATGTTGGCTTTTTCATGGGCAATGATCACCGTGGGGCTGATGGAATGATAGCCGCCGCCGGCAGGGTTGGTGCCGTAGATGCCAACGATGACGGGAATGCCCAGCTGGTTCAGTTCAGCGTTCCGGAAGAAAGGCGTACCGCCGCCACGACGGTTGGGGTATACCTTTTCCTGTTCGTCGAACTTAACGCCGGAGCAGTTCAGCACATACACCAGAGGCACGTGCAGGGTCTTGGCGGTATCGGAAGCCCGCAGCAGGCATTCAGCCTGGCCTGGCACCCAGGCACCGGCCAGCTTCTTGTTGTCGGAAGCCACGACCACGCACCATTTGCCGTTTACACGGCCCAGGCCCTTGACGATGGCCACGGAGCCGTTCTTGTTGCCCTGAGGGTTGAACAGGGTGTTCAGGGGTCTCCAGGAGCCCGGTTCCACCAGTTTTTCAATTCTCTGGAGAGCGGTCAGTTCCCCTCTCTTGTTTACATCAGCATCTGCCTTGCCGGCTTCCTGAGCCTCTTTGATCAGCTGATGGATCTCTTCTTCGATCTTTTTCAGCTGTTCTTCATTGGCGGCATCCGCCTTTTTCAGGGGTTTGCCCACCTGAGGCATATTTTGGAAATATCTAGGCATAGAGTAGAAACCCATTTAAATTCTTCCTCCCGAATGTCTTATTTTGCTTCCGTGGGGACCTGGATAAAGGCCTGCCCCGGATCGATTTCTTCACGGATCAGTTTGATGACGGCCGGATCCGGAGCTTCCAGTTCCACAGCCTTGGATACATCCAGGTCGAACCCGGTGTTTTCCAGTACATCTTCCGGAGAAGAAGTGGGATAGTAGGCAGCCAGGTACATCCGTTTGGTCTTTTCGTCGAATTTCAGGATCCCTTTATCGGTTACTACCAGCTGAGGTCCCACATCGCCGGGCAGACCCAGTCTTTCCCGTCCGCCAGGGCCGTCGATCCAGCCCGGGCTGGTCACGTAGTCGATTTTGTTCATGAATCTGCGTTTTTCATGCTGCATCATGATGATGGTGTTGGAGTAGGTGGCAATGCCGTTGGCACCGCCGGACCCGGTGAAACGGGTTTTCGGATGATGGTAATCACCGATGGAAGTGGAGTTCACGTTGCCGTACGGATCGATCTGGGCCCCGCCGATGAAGGCGATCAGACGGTTGGCCTTGTGCAGGTATTCGTTGATTTCGAAGCCCACGAACCGGACGTTCGGCCAGATGCAGCCGCAGTGAGCCATGAACCGCAGGTCACCTACGGAACGGGGAACTTCCACCGGGGAGCAGTCCATCAGACCGCTTTCCACGATGATGTGGCAGTCAGGAGCATAGACTCTCTTGGCCACGCTGGCGCCGATCAGAGGCAGACCGGTACCAACCGTTACAACCTGACCATTTTTGATCTGCTTGGCAATGGTCACAGCCTGCATTTCTTTATTGGTATAATTCGTGTAATCAGCCATTGTTATTTGTCCTCCTTCGTCATGTCGATGTGGTAGCCCAGACCAGGAACAACCTTCAGGTTGATCAGACGAGTGGCACCCAGTTTGTTCAGGTATTCGTCATGATCCTTCAGGTCGAACACCCATTCCTTGCAGAAGGCATCGAAGTCTTCCTGGGTCTTGGAGACCTTGTCATAGACTTTCAGGAACGGATTGTCGTAGTCGTACAGGCCATAGCACTGAGAAGGATGTGCACCGTAAGGAGCCAGGACAACAGCATCTACGCACATGCCGGGGATATCGTTCTTGGTGGGATCTCTTCTGATTTCTTCATCAGAAATGATTTCTTCGCAGGTAACGATGGTGTATTTGGCTGCTTCAGCAATATCCACATCCTGGAATTTGCCGCCCCAGATGCGAACGGTGCCATCGGGAGAAGCCTGCTGGGCATGGATGATGGCCACATCAACCTGCGGAACAGGAACAGCCACGACTTTTTCACCCGGTTTGAAGGGGTTGTCGATGTATTTGAATTTGTCATCAGGAACTTTGTCCAGGGTTTTACGGACTTCCTTGCTGATGCCCCATTCATCGGTCAGGCCGGAGCCCTGCATCAGGGTTACAGGCAGGAAGGGCAGGCCCAGAGCGGCGGCATGCCACATCATGTAGATAACATCCTGGGAATAGTCTTCCATGGTCAGTTTGCCGGCTTCGAACCATTTTCTGAACCGTCTGGAAACGTTGGTCACACCGGAGTTGGCGGTGTAGCAGTTGATGTAGGCTTTCACACGGCCGTTGCCGATCAGCATATCCCAGTCGCCGCCGGCAGCGCCGCCCAGACCGGTCAGATCCGTGATACCCTGTCTCAGGATTTCGAACACAGCCGCATAGGGTTTACGGTCCGTCGTAAAACCACCCAGAGCAATGTGATCACCACTGTGCACATACTTGGCGATTGCGTCTTTTAACGTCATTACTTTACTCAAAGCAAAAACCTCCTTAAGATCCATACTAGTTTGTGAAACCGCCGGAATCCTCCTCTAAGAAATAACCATCCCCCTTTTGAATATTTTTTACATTCGCATCCCGGCTGAACCTACTGTATTCAGTGTACGGATTGATTATAACACAAATAAATTTTTTTTTAAATCTTTCCCAGGACTATTTGTTGATTTTTTTACAAATATATAAAAATTCTAATAACTTGTGAGAAAAATTCTCTTTTTTTAGCATTTTTATTTTAAAAATTACATAAAAAAGAAGGTGTTCCCTTTCCAACACCTTCTTTTTCTTCCATTGAGAACTGTCATTACAGTTTTTTCTGCCGTTCCAGCCATTTTCGGGCCGCCAGGGCCAGCTGCTCCGGGTCGTTTTCCAGCATCCGGTCCTGGACCCGCCGGAGCAGCACCGGCATCAGCTCCTTCAGCTGGGCCGGCGCCGCTCCCAGGGTCAGGGCATCCTTCCCGGAAAAATCCAGATCCGAGGTATGGACGGGCATGAGATAGGCCATCTTCACCAGCCGCTTCCCATACATCTGGGCATGGATCACGTCGTTCTGGGCGGCATTGGTGGCAGCCACGTCAGCCACACACACGGCGGTCAGCTGCTTGAAGGCTTCCGCCATTTCCTTGTTCAACCGGAAATGGCCGCTGCGGGCTTCTTTCCGGAGCCAGTGCCAGGTCTTGCTGTCTTCCTGGGCACTGATGAAGCCGAAATGCATATGGTTCTTCACCAGCCAGGCCACCCGGTCCACCACTTCCCGGGGCAGCTGGAGCCGTTCCAGGATCTGCCGGGCCAGGGCGGCTCCCACCGCTTCGTGGCCGTGATCACAGGGCTGGCCCTCCCGGTTGATGCCCCGGACGCCTTCCAGGCCCTTGGCCACGTCGTGGAGCAGGATCCCCCAGCCCACTTCCAGGCTCCGGTCCCCTTTGTCCAGAGCCACCGCCGTGTGTTTCCACACATCATAGGGGTGGAACTGGGGGTTCTGGCCCAGACCCACCAGATGGGTCAGTTCCGGCAGGATGGGTACGGTTTCGTACTGTCCCTTCCGCCGGACCCGGCAGCTTTCCGCCGCCAGACCGCTTTTCACCATCAGGTCCATACCTTCCCCGGCATAGGTCCCCATGAGCAGCTTGTTCAGTTCCGTACGGACCCGTTCCAGGGACAGGCCCGGGACCTTCTGGAGATTCCGGCCGATGGCGGGCAGGATGGCCGGATCCGGGGCAAACCCCAGCTGCCCCACGAACCGACAGGCCCGGAACATCCGCAGGGCATCTTCCGAAAACCGCCGGTCCGGATCCCCCACCGTGCGCAGCACCCGGCCCCGGAGATCATCCAGCCCATGGAAACAGTCGGTGATGTGGCCTTCCTGATCCACGGCCAGGGCATTGATGGTGAAATCCCGCCGGCTCAGATCTTCTTCCAGGGTTTTGCAGTACCAGACTTCCGAAGGCCGGTGGGCATCCCCGCTGCCGTAGGTCTCATTCCGGTAGGCGGCCACTTCCACTCCGTGGCGTTCCACCCGGAGGATCACCACTCCGAAATTCTGTCCCAGTTCACTGACCACCGGGATCCCGGCGTCTTCCGCCGTGCGGATGATCTCTTCCGGCCGGGCATTGGTCACCACATCATAGTCGTCGGGGGTCCGGCCCAGGAGCATGTCCCGGACGGCACCCCCCACCACATGGGCCTGGAAGCCCCGGGCCTGGAGCACATCCATGACGGTTTTCACATAAGCAGGAATCGTCAGTTTCATTGCCGTTCACCCTCTCTTCCTGTCCCTTCCGGGTCTGCGGTGAGCAGGGTGAACACCCCCACTTCCAGGGAAGGGTCGCTGGCCAGTTTCAGGCTGCAGTGGAATTCCTGTTCCATGTCCCGGAGTCCCTGCTGCCGCAGCCAGCTGTAGACCAGGGGATGGACGGTGAGCAGCAGGGCATGGCTCATCTTCCCCTGGAGAAAAGTACTCCGGAGCCGCCGGCGGATCTCCACATAGACGGTTTCCGGGGATTCCACCCGGCCGCTGCCTCCGCACAGGGGACAGGTGGTGTACAGGATGCCGGCCAGGTTCTTTCGGGCCTTCATCCGGGTCATTTCCACCAGGTTCAGTTGGGTCAGGTCGATGACCTTGGGTTTCATCTTGTCGGAAGCGAATTCCTTTTTCAGGATCTGGAGGATCTCCTCCTGTTCCTCTTCCCGGTCCATGTCGATGAAATCCGCCACGATGATGCCACCGATATCCCGGAGCCGCAGCTGCCGGGCGATTTCCCGGGCGGCTTCCCGGTTGGTGGCCATGCTGGTGGCGTCCCGGTCCGCCCCGGTGGAAAACTTCCCGCTGTTCACGTCGATGACGGTCATGGCTTCCGTGCAGTCGATGACCAGATAGCCGCCCCCCGGCAGCCAGACCACCCGGTCGGACAGGCTTTCGATGTCCTCATCCAGCCGGTAGAAAGTGAACAGGTCTTCCTTTCCCCGGTACAGCTTCACCTGGATCCCGGGCAGCCCCATGTCCCGGAGCATTTCCTGGAGCCGCCGGCAGGTCTTTTCCTCATCCACGATGATCCGCTCCACCCGGTCCGTCACATAATCCCGGACCAGCCGGATGGCCAGGTCCAGTTCCCGGTACAGCAGCTGGGGTCCCCGGCCAACCTTGCTCCGGCGGACCAGCACATCCCAGTTCCGGAGCAGCTGTTCCAGATCCGCCCGGATCTCATCTTCCTCCGCATGGGCGGCTGCCGTCCGCAGCACCAGACCCATGTGGTCCGGCAGCAGTTCCCGGGCCCAGTCCCGGAGTTCCTTCCGCTTGGTTTTGCAGCTGATCTTCCGGGACAGGCTCACCCGGCTGCCGTAGGGTTCCAGCACCACATACCGGCCGGGCAGGGTAATGTCCCGGGTCACCGCCGGACCCTTGCTGCCCCGGGCATCCTTCACCACCTGGACCAGGAGCATCTGGCCTTCGGACAGGGTTTCCCCTTTCTTCAGGGTCAGGAATCCATTCTTGCCGGTGTTCAGATCTACAAAGGCCGCCTGGATCCCGGGCACCACATTGCACACCCGGGCCCTGTACACATTGCCCACCAGATTGTCGGCACTGTTCCGCTCCACGGCATAGTCCCGGAGCTGATCATCCTCCACGGTTCCCATCCGGGTTTCTTCCGGACGGACACTGACAAAGATCGTATTCATGGGCAGCCTCTCAGCCTTCCCCGATCAGCGGGACTTTCCGGCCGGCTTCATCCCGGCTGTACAGGTCCACCCGGCGGATGTCCGCCTGGACGGCGGCCAGGGGCACCTGGAAATCCCCGGCCAGCACCTGGAGGAATTCCGAAGCCTTCATGCTGCCGGTGGGCGTGATCCGGACGTCAAAGGACAGATCCAGCATCCCGTCCTGCCACCGGGACTCCACTTGGGGAATGTAGAATTTCACGTCGATGGTCTTGGGTTTCCCTTTGCCCTTTTTGTAGGGTTTGGTATAAGGCACTTCTGCCGCTGCGGCAAAAGCCGCCAGTCCGGCAGAGGGATCGGAAGCGCAGGGAACCTTTACTTCATAGGAAGCCCCCTGGGCCCGGGCCATGAGTTTGGGTGCCTTGTCATCGGTAAGATCGGCCCGGACAATATGGATGCCCATGGGCAGGGATTGGGAAACCGCTTCCACCAGCTGGTCCAGAGGCCGTTCCTCCGCCAGGCGGATCTCCGCAAACTCGCAGGAGCTGGTGACCCCCACACTGAGGGCAGAAGCCAGGGAAAATTTCATATGGGGATTGAAGCCTTCTGAATAGGCCACCGGGATCCCGGACCGGCGGAGGGCTTTCTCGATGCTCCGCTGGTATTCCAGATGGGAGATGAACCGGATTCCCGGTTCTTTGGTGATCTGCAGCCGCAGTTTCATGCTTCTCCCTCCTTCCAGTCAATGATATGGATGCCCAGTTTCTGGCAGACCCCGCAGCCGGTACAGGTATCCCGGCGACAGTCGTGGGTCAGGGCCGCTTCCCGGGCTTTTTCGTACTCGCTCCACAGGAACTGCCGGCTCACCCCGCAGCTGGTGTGTTCCCAGGGGAAGATCTCCTCTTTGCCCCGGGGCCGGCTGTTGTAGAAGTCCGTCGTCAATCCCGCATCGGCAATGGCCTGGGCCCACCGGTCATAATCGAAGAATTCCGTCCAGCTGTCGAATTTGGCGCCCCGCTGCCAGGCCAGATAGATGGCTTTCCCCAGCCGCCGGTCGCCCCGGGCCAGGACCCCTTCCATCAGGCTGGTCCGGGAATCATGGTACTGGAAATGGATGTTCTTCAGATTGGCAAAGGCATTTTTCAGCAGCATGTGCTTCCGGTCGAATTCCGCCTTGGTGTTCTGTCCCACCCACTGGAAGGGGGTATAGGGCTTGGGCACGAAATTGGATACGCTGACGGTGACTTTGGCCCCCATATGGCCGGTGATCTCCTTGTATTTCCACTGGACCTTCTGGGCCAGTTTGGCAATGGCCAGTACGTCTTCATCGGTTTCCGTGGGCAGGCCGATCATAAAGTACAGCTTCACCTGGGACCAGCCGTTTTCAAAGGCAGCTCCCACGGCGTTCATCAGGTTCTCTTCCGTGACCCCCTTGTTGATCACATCCCGCATCCGCTGGCTGCCGGCTTCCGGGGCAAAGGTCAGTCCGCTTTTCCGCACCGCCTGGACTTCCTGGGCCAGCTTCACGGAGAAGCTGTCGATCCGCAGGGAGGGCAGGGATACGCTGACCCGGTCCTTCTTGAAGGTTCCCAGCAGTTCCCGGATCAGCGGTTCCAGATGGGAATAATCCGCCGTGCTCAGGGAGAACAGGGAGATTTCATTGTATCCGGTGGCAGGCACCAGCTTCCTGGCCAGTTCCATCACCGTTTCCGGTTTCCGTTCCCGGACCGGCCGGTAGATGATCCCGGCGTTGCAGAACCGGCAGCCCCGGCTGCAGCCCCGGAACAGTTCCAGCATGATCCGGTCGTGGACCGTGTCGCTGTAGGGCACAATGGGATGGGTGGGGAAATCCAGGGCGTCCAGATCCTGCTCCGCCCGTTTGTACACCACTTCCGGTGCCGTGGGCTCCAGAGGTTTCTTCCCGGTGATGGTACCGTCCGGCCCGTAGGTGATTTCATAGAAGGAAGGGACGTAGACTCCCTGGATCCGGGACACCCGGCGCAGGAATCCCAGCCGTCCTCCCGGTTTCCCTTCCCGTTTCCAGTCCCGGTACAGGAGGGTCACTTCCTGGATGATCCGTTCCCCGTCCCCCAGCATGCAGAAATCCAGGAAATCCGCCAGGGGTTCGCTGTTGAACACGCAGCATCCCCCGGCACAGACAAAAGGATCGTCCAGGGTCCGGTCTTTGGCCAGAATGGGGACGCCGCCCAGGTCCAGCATGTTCAGGATGTTGGAATAGGACATTTCATAGAGCAGGGTAAAGCCCAGCAGGTCGAAATCCTTCAGGGGCCGGGTGTTTTCCAGGCTGGAGAGCACCAGTCCCCGTTCCCGCATTTTGGCTTCCATGTCCACCCAGGGGGCGAAGGCCCGTTCCGCCGCCACCCCGGTGAGCTTGTTGAGGATTTCATAAAGGATTTTGAAGCCCAGGTAGCTCATGCCGATTTCATAGGTATCAGGGAAGGCCAGACAGAAGGATACTTCCGTTTCCTCTTCGGGTTTGACGATGCTGCCGAATTCCATGCCGGTATAACGGGCGGGCTTTTCCACAGCACTGAGTATATCGATGGGTAAATCTTTTCGCATAATTTCTCCTTAATGAAAGCGCAGAGTCTGATGGTGGGCATTGATGTTCAGCAGCAGGGCCACCATGAGCATGTTGGTGGTCAGGGAACTGACCCCGTAGCTCATGAAAGGCAGGGGCACCCCGGTCACCGGCATGATGCCGCTGGTCATCCCCACGTTCACCAGGATGTGGAACAGGAACATGGAGACCACCCCTACCGCCAGCAGGGTCCCGAAATCATCGGAAGCGTGGAGGGCGATGGAAAGGCCCCGGTAAATCACCACTCCGTACAGGAGCAGGATGATGGTGGTGCCGATGAAGCCGAATTCTTCCCCGGCCACCGCAAAGATGAAGTCCGTGTGGTTTTCCGGCAGGAAGTTCAGCTGGCTCTGGGTGCCGGCGAACAGTCCCTTGCCGGCAAAAAGCCCGGACCCGATGGCGATCATGGACTGGATCACATGGTAGCCGCTGCCATAGGGTTCCAGTCCGGGATTCAGGAATACCCGGATCCGGTTCCGCTGGTATTCGTGGAGCAGCTGCCACACCAGGGGCGCCGAGGCCAGGCCCAGGCCTCCCATGATCAGGAAATAGCGGATCCGGAACCCGCAGACGATCATGGTTCCCAGCAGGATGGCCAGGAACACCAGGGAAGTCCCCAGGTCCGGCTGCTTCATGACGAACAGGAAAGGCAGCAGCACATAGCCGAACACCGGCAGCCAGCTGCGGAAATCCGTCAGCAGGGGCAGCCGGTCGTCCACAAAAGAGGACAGGCTGATGATCATGATGGCCTTGGCAAATTCACTGGGCTGGATGCTGATGGGGCCCAGCTGGAGCCAGCGCTGGGCTCCCAGGGCGCTTTTCCCCACCAGCATCACCGCCAGCAGCATCAGGATGTTGAAGATGTACAGAGGCCGGGCCAGGCTCTTCAGGACCCGGTAGTCGAACCGCATCAGGAAGGTCCCCAGCACCAGATTGATGGCCGCAAAGCTCAGCTGGCGCAGGACGAAGCTGTAGCGCCGGGGACCGGGCACATTGGCATGGGTGGCACTGGCAATGAGCACCACGCCGATGGCGATCAGCAGCAGGACGCTGATCAGCAGGGGTTTGTCGATATTCCGAAAATATTTTTTCAACGAAAAATGCCAGCGCATAGTCTCTCCTTATTTCTTGCTGCCCTGTTTGCCCTGCCGGCGCACCCGGGGATCGGTGAATACGTATTCCAGGATGCTCTTGACAATGGGTGCGGCGGAAATGGTGCCGTAGCTGCCCTGTTCCACAATGCACACCACCACCAGCTGGGGCTTCTTGGCCGGGGCATAGGCAATGAACCAGCCGTGTTCCAGGCCATGGGGGTTTTCTGCCGTACCGGTCTTGCCGGCCACCGGCACCGGCAGGTTCTTCAGGAAGGCTGCGGTGCCCCCTTCTTCCGTTACCGCTTCCAGCCCTTCCTGGATCAGTTTCAGGGTGGCTTCCGAAATGGGCAGCTTCCCTTCTTCTTCCGGTTCAAAGGTCTTGGCCACACTGCCATCATCATTGAGGATCTTGCTGACCAGATGGGGCTTGTACCGTTTCCCGTCGGTGGCTACGGCGCTGAGCATCTCCGCCACCTGGATGGGGGTGGCCAGGGTGAAACCCTGACCGATGGCCGTATTGAAGGTATCCCCCAGATACCATTCATCATCGAAGACTTTCTTTTTGTATTCCGGGGTAGCAATGAGCCCCTGGGCCTCTCCATGGAGGTCGATGCCGGTGGTCTGGCCGAAGCCGAATTCCCGGGCATACTTGTCCAGCAGGTCGATGCCCACCCGGTTCCCCATTTCGTAGAAGTACACGTTGTCGGATGCCGCCAGGGCCCGTTTGAAGTTGATGTACCCCAGGGCTTCCCCGCCGGCATTCCGCATGTCGATGAGCCAGTGGCGGCCGGAGTCGTAGATCAGTTCATTGGGGGTCACTTTTTTCTCTTCCAGGGCGGCGGACCCGGTGACGATCTTGAAGGTGGAGCCGGGAGGATACTCCCCGGCAATGACCTTGTCCGTCATGGGATGGAAAGGATCCGTATTCAGATACTTCCAGTTCTTTTCGCTGATGCCGTTTACGAACCAGTTGGGATCGAAACCGGGACGGGACACCAGGGCCTTCACTTCCCCGTTGTTGGGATCCAGGGCCACCAGGGCGCAGCCCCGGGCCCCGATGGCCTTCAGCTGCCGTTCCACCGCCTCTTCCGCAATCCGCTGGAGCTTGGCGTCGATGGTGAGCACCAGTCCCTGGCCCGGTTTGGGATCCACTTTGTCCATGATCTGGACCACCCGGCCTGCCACGTCCACTTCTTCCCGATAACTGCCGTCTTCTCCCCGGAGATAGGAATCATAGTAATTTTCCAGACCGAACTTGCCGATGATGTCCCCGGCCTTCAGTTCGCTGTAGGCTCCCTGGGAGATTTCATAATCGCTGATTTCCCCCACATAGCCCAGGGCATGGACAGCCAGTCCCTTGTTGGGATAGTTCCGTACCGGCTGGACTTCCAGCATCACCCCGGGCAGATACCGGAGGTTTTCCTCCACTTTGTCCACCACTTCCGGAGAGGCGTTCCGCACCAGCCGGATGGGTTCCGAACTGCCGCCGGAAAGCCGGATGGTCTCCTTGATGTCTTCCAGAGGGATATGGAGCAGCTGGCTCAGCCGTTCCAGGGTCTCCTCCCGGTAGCCGTCCGTCCGGCGCACCAGGGACACCATGACCCCCGGCTTGTTGTTGGCCAGTTCTTCCCCGTTGCAGTCATAGATGATGCCCCGGGGGGCCAGGATCCGGGTATAGCGGGTCCGGTTCCCTTCCGCCTGACGGCGGTAGGTGGATCCTTTGATGATTTGCAGATAGAACATCCGTCCGATCAGCACCAGGATCACCAGGATCCCGGTGACCATCATGAATTCCAGACGGTAAGCATATTTTTTGTTCAGCACGGCAGACTCCTACAGATGATAGTAATAATCCAGACGGCTGCGGACCCGTTTCTTCAGTCTGTGATACAGGAACCACATTACCGGAGCCAGGACCAGATTCCAGCCCATGGTCTTCAGGGTCTGAAGGGTCAGGGGCCAGAGCGGCAGCCAGCGTCCCAGCATGATGCACAGGAACAGGCCCCGGGCCACCTGGAGCAGCAGGGTCACCAGAGTGGTGAGGATCAGATAGGTGGGCAGCCGGTCCACGAACATGTTCACCCGGTTCTTCCCCACCAGGTATCCGATGACGGTCCGGCTCACCATGTGCCAGCCAAAATAGCTGAAAGTGACAACGTCCAATAAAGCACCAATACCCAGTCCATACACTGCGCCGTTCCGCTTCCCCTGATCCATGGCATAGAGCAGGAGAAACAACAGCAGCAAGTCCGGGGACTGGGTGGTATTGAAAAAGAGGAACCAGTGGTTCTCCAGAGTGAACAGGAAAAGGGTGAACAACAGCCAGGCAAAGCCAACAAGCACCATTATTTCCCTCCTTTGCCAGACTGGGCATCCGGATCTTTCCCTTCCTTGCGCAGGAAATCCGCAAAGCCCTGGAAGTTCGTGATGACTCTGGCTTCTTCCAGATGGCTGTAATCCACGGAAGGAGCGATGGTGGCCATTTTGGTCAGCCCGCCGGTATCCATCTGCACATCTTCCACGGTGCCGATCACCAGCCCTTCCGGGTGGTATCCGCTGTAGCCACTGGTAACGATGGTATCACCGGGGAGGATGTCCGCATTCCGGCTCAGGTTGCGCATTTCCAGCAGCAGATCCGGTCCGGCCACCCCGTTGACGATGCCGGAAGCCCGGGAATCCCCCCGGAGGTTCAGCCCTCCGATCCGGCTCCGGGGACTGGAGATCAGCAGCACCTTGGCCATGTGGGGATAGACTCCGTCCACAATGCCGATGAGCCCGGAGGCATTGACCACGGGCATGTTCACCTGCAGTCCGTCATCCTTCCCCCGGTCGATGAGGATCACATCCTTGAAATCCCCCAGGTCCCGGCTGATCACCTTGGCGGACACCATCTTCCACTGGGGATGGAGGCTGCTGAACTTCAACAGCTTGCTGAGCCGCTGGTTCTCTGCCTTCATGCCGATCAGTTCCACATTGGTCTGGCGCAGCTCTTCATTTTCCTTTTTCAGAGCCGCGTTTTCCTTTTCCAGGGAAGCCTTGGAGGCAAAATAGTTTCCGGAACCTTTGACACCTCCGCCGATCCCCCCCACCACAAAGCTGATGGGCCGGGTCAGGGTGGTGAGCACCGTGTTCACGGCCGGAAACCGATGGAAGCCATCCCACAGGAGACCTGCCACCAGCAGGACGGACGCTCCCAGCACGCCCAGTCTGATTTTCTGTTCCTTCCTCATTTGCACCGCTTCTCCCCATTATACATTCCGGCGGGGCCGGGGCCCCTTCCGGAACAGATTCATATTGCCGGCTGCAATGCCGGTTCCCTTGACCCCGCAGGTCAGGGCGTTTTCCGCCACCCAGACCCGGAGGCCGGTTTCCCGTTCCAGGAGCCAGTCAAAATTCCGCAGCAGGGCTCCGCCCCCGGTAAGCACGATGCCCCGTTCCGCCACATCCCGGGCCAAAAGGTCCGGCAGTTGTTCCAGCAGGTTCCGGACACAGTCCACCATCCGGTGGACCGGCTCCCACAGGGCTTCCTGGAGCTGATTCTGGTCGATGGTCACGCTCCGGGGCAGACCGGTGATCAGATCCCGGCCCCGGAGATCCATATAGGCCGGCGGCACCGTATCCCGGACCGTGCCGATTTCGATCTTGACCTGCTCCGCCTGGAGGGATCCAATAAGAAGATTATACTTTTTCCGGCTGTACTGGACAAGAGCCTCATCCAGGCTCCGTCCTCCCTGGCGGAGCAGCCGGCTGACGGCGATCTTCCCCTGGGTCAGCACCGCGGCTTCCGTGGCCCCGGCCCCCATATCTACCACCAGGCAGCTTTTGGTTTCCCGTACCGGGATCCCGGCCCCCAGGGCCGCTGCCAGCGGGGCTTCCAGCAGATAAGCTTCCCCGGCACCGGCTTCCATGGCTGCATCCAGCACTGCGCGCCGTTCCACGCTGTTGACTCCGCAGGGTACGCTGAGCACCAGCCGGGGTCGGAAGAGAGGCCGTTTCCCCAAGGCCTGCCGGAGAAATCCCTTCAGCATCCGGCGGGTCAGGTCAAAGTCGGCAATGACCCCGTTCTGGAGAGGCCGGACCACCTGGATCCCTTCCGGGGTCCGGCCCAGCATCTGCCGGGCTTCCCGGCCCAGGGCCAAAATCTTCCCCTGGCGCAGGTCCACTGCCGCCGCCGTAGGTTCATCCAGGACGATGCCCTCGTCCCGGAGACAGATCCGTGTATGGTCCGTACCCAGATCCACCCCCAGATCGGTGGAAAAAGACCCCCAAAGATCCAGCATCCGACTTCCTCCTTTTTATAGCAGACCGTGTTCCTTGAAACTGTAATAGACTCCGTCCCCGATGATCAGGTGATCCACCAGAGGGATCCCCATGACCTTCCCCGTATCCCACAGGGTCCGGGTCAGTTCCCGGTCCTCCCGGCTGGGAGTGGGATCCCCGGAGGGGTGGTTGTGCACCGCCAGGATGGCAGCCGCATGATGGAGCAGTGCCGGGGCAAAGGCCTCCCGGGGATGGACCACCGAAGCATTCAGAGACCCTTCAGATACAGGTTCGATGCCGATGACTTTGCCTTTGCTGTTCAGCAGCACCACCAGAAAATGTTCGTGGTTCTCATACCGGAGCCGGGGCATCACCAGCATGGCTCCGTCTTCCGGACAGTGGATGGTCCGGAACGGCCGGGTTCCTGCCCCCGCCAGCCGCCGTCCCAGTTCCAGGGCCGCCAGGATCACCGTGGCCTTGGCCGGGCCGATGCCGGAGATCCGGGTCAGTTCCCGTACGTCCTGGGTCCGGGCCAGCCGGGCATCCTTCAACAGGTCCCCGGTCAGCTCCCGGGCAATGTCCAGGGCCGAATGGTCCTTCCGCCCGGTGCCGATCAGGATGGCCAGCAGCTCCGTAATGGTCAGCGCCTCAGGCCCCTTGGCCAGCAGCCGTTCCCGGGGCCGTTCCTCCGGAAGCATCTCCCGGATCAGATAGTGTGTCATAGCTTGTCACGTCCAGTTCTGCGAATAATTTCTTCAAAGGTGCCAGGGGCAGCCCCACCACATTGCTGTAGGACCCCCGGATGGCCGGGATGAACAGGGCGGCTTTGCCCTGGATGCCGTAGGCGCCGGCTTTGTCCATGGGTTCCCCGGTGGCGATGTACCAGGCAATATCCTTTTCCGTCAAAGAGGCGAATTCCACCTCTGTGATTTCCACATGGGTGCGCACCTGCCCCTTGTAGAACAGGGCCACTCCCGTCAGTACCTGGTGCCGCCGGCCGCTGAGCTTCCGGAGCATGGCGGCTGCCTCTTCCCGGTCCCGGGGCTTGCCCAGGATTTCTCCTTCCAGGGCCACCACCGTATCCGCGGCCAGGATAGGCACCTTATCCCCCAGCCATTCCCGGACCTCCCGGCCCTTGTTCAGGGCATTGGTCCGGACCAGCTGTTCCGGCGTCACGTCATTCTTTTCTTCTTCTCCCCGGCTCACCGCCACCCGGGGCTCCAGACCGATCTGCCGGAGCAGTTCCAGGCGGCGGGGGGAACCGGAGGCCAGTATCAGTTCCATAGTCATCTCCTACAGTTTGTGGAACAGGACCCCTGCCAGGATCATGCCCAGGATGGCTGCCAGGTTGGGCGAAAATTCCACCCCGGCCGTCACTTTGGCCACATACAGGTCCATGGTGGAAGGGGGGATGGTCAGCACCTGGTACTTCCGCACCAGGATATCGGTGGCCCCGCCCAAAATCTGGGATGCCTGGAGGCTGTCCCCCAGGAGACCTCCGATAACCGCCCCTGCCGCCAGGACCAGCAGCAGGGTCAGATGATTTTTCCCCAGCATTCCTTAGACCTCCACTTTTTTCCCCTTGGCGTCGTAGATTTCCCCATTGCTGAAGTATCCGGTGATGGTCCACTGTTCCACCTTGGTCCGGACGCTCTTCTTGAAGTTCCGGGCATAGACCAGCCCCAGGGCCAGCCACACCAGGGTGCTCAGAACCACCACCTGCCAGACGGGAGCAGAGAAGAAATGGGCCAGGGCCCGTCCGAAAGCGGCACCGGCCACAGCCGTCAGCACAGGGATCCCGTACACGATCATCTGGGCTTTCTTTTCATCCAGGGACTGTTTCCCCACAATCACCCGGGTCCCCCGTTTGGCTTCACAGGCGTTCCAGCAGTCCAGCATCTTGGGCCGCTGTTCCCCCGGTCTCTGTTCGATCTTCACCTTGGCCCGCTGTTTGCTCACCGCAATGACCTTGCCTACATACACATTGTTGTTGCTCATACTATGACTCCTTTGTTATTCTGGAAATTCCAGATACTGATTGGGGAACCGACGGGCCAGCCGCTCCATCAGTTCATCACTGGACTTGAACAGCAGACCGCAGAGTTTGCCGTTTTCCCGGTACACCAGGATCCGCTGGGGCTGGGGATCCACGGAAGAATACCGGTGGACGTATTTTTTGATGGCGGTCTTCCGGAAAAAGCTCCGTTTGTAATGGTTGGAAAAACTTTCCAGGTCCTTCAGGTAAACGGTCATCCGCCTTTCCAGCCCCAGGCCGTACATCACCACGATCAGTTTGTCCCCGGTGAGCTGGATGCTGTACTGGAACAGGCAGCGCCAGCACCATAGGATGATGAACAGCAGATTGTAGCCCCAGCCCATGATGCTCAGCTGCCCCAGGGCAAAGGTATGGTACCCTTCATAGGCACAGCTGACCCCGATCAGGGCCAGGGTCCCCCACTGGTACAGCCGCCGTTCCCGGCTGGTGGTTGAAAATTCCTTGTATGCTTCCAAAATGATCTCCTTTGTTCAGGTTCCGGCGATAAAAAAACATATCTCTTTTATTATAACAAAAATTCCCCCAATAGAAAGGCGTTTTCTGCAAAAAAAAAAGAGCTGCTGCCGAAGCAACAGCTCAAAAAACTTCTGTTTTTTATTTGCCGCCCACCATGGCCAGCATGGTACCAGCTGCAACAGCCGTACCGATAACCCCGGCCACATTGGGGCCCATGGCGTGCATCAGCAGGAAGTTGCCAGGGTCAGCCTGCTGTCCCACAACCTGGGACACACGGGCAGCCATAGGCACTGCGGATACACCGGCAGAACCAATCAGCGGGTTGGTCTTGCCGCCGTCCAGCTTGCTCATCAGCTTGCCGAACAGCACACCGCCGGCGGTGCCGCCGATAAAGGCAACCAGACCCAGGCAGATGATTTCGATGGTCTGCAAGGTCAGGAAGCTTTCGGCCTTCATGGTCAGGCCGGTACCGGTGGCCAGCATGATGGTCACGCTGTTCATCAGGGCATTCTGTGCCGTGTCAGACAGACGGTCCATACAGCCGGATTCGGTGAACAGGTTCCCCAGCATCAGCATCCCGATCAAAGAGCATACGGAAGGCAGCAGCAGGGAAATGAAAATGGTGGTGACAATGGGGAACACCACTTTTTCAAAGTGGGTCACCGTACGCAGCTGGGCCATTTTGATCTTCCGTTCTTCCTTGGAGGTGAACAGTTTCATCACAGGCGGCTGGATCAGGGGCACCAGGGACATGTAGGAATAAGCGGCCACGGCGATGGCGCCCAGCAGATGGGGAGCCATCTTGGAAGCCAGGTAAATGGAAGTCGGGCCGTCAGCACCACCGATGATCCCGATGGCGGAAGCTTCCTTCACATTGAAGCCCAGGAGCATGGCCCCCAGCAGAGCCACGAACACGCCGATCTGGGCAGCAGCGCCCAGCAGCAGGGTCTTGGGGTTGGCAATCAGCGGACCAAAGTCGGTCATGGCCCCTACGCCCATGAAAATCAGCGGAGGGAAGATTTCGTATTTGATCCCGCCCAGGATCAGCTGCATGACGCCGGGGTCGGTTTCGAACCCGGTCCGGGGTACGTTGGCCAGAATGCACCCGAAGGCGATCGGGCTCAGCAGCAGGGGTTCAAAGCCTTTGACGATGGCCAGGTACAGCAGGATGCACCCGACCAGCATCATTACGGCATTGCCCCAGGTAAAAGCCACAAACCCACTGTCCTGGATGACAGAGGTCAGGGCTACCACAAAAGCATCCATGTTCTAAAATCCTCCTTTATGTTCGGAGACGTTGATTAGAGAATAACCATTACGTCGCCGGTGGCTACGGTATCGCCAGCGTTTACGCGGACTTCGGAAACCGTGCCGTCTTCAGGAGCCATGATTTCGTTCTGCATCTTCATAGCTTCCAGGATCAGCAGAACATCGCCGGCTTCCACTTTGTCGCCGGGTTTTACGTTAACGGACAGGATCTTGCCGGGCATGGGAGCGGATACGGTTACGGAGCCGGCAGGAGCAGCAGCGGCCGGTTTGGCAGCCGGAGCGGGAGCAGCAGCAGGAGCAGCGGCAGGAGCCGGAGCGGGAGCAGCAGCAGGAGCAGCAGCTACAGGAGCGGCAGCAGGAGCAGCGGCAGGAGCGGCAGGAGCAGCAGGAGCTGCAGTTACAGCGCCGCCGACTTCTTCAACTTCTACAGTGTAAACAGTACCGTTAACGTTAACATTGAATTTTCTCATGAGAATACCCTCCTAAACAGTTTTCAAGTTGTTTGATTTTGTGGATAATGAACCGTCCCTCAACAGTTCATCAGAAAGAATGATGGGGCAGATTCATCGGCTCCATTTTTCTTTTGTGTTCGGCGATGGCAGCACTCAGGGCAGCTGCAATCATATCGTCTTCATCCTGGACCAGGGCCAGGACAGCTGCCATGGCAGCCACTTTTTCCTCTTCCTGCCGTTTGCTGGCAGCAGCGGAAGGCGCCGGCTTAGCAACTACAGGCTTTTTTTTTCCCTGAACTTTCTTGGTGGGATCGACAGCATGGATCAGCACCATCAGGATTCCCAGCACAATCAGCACACCGAATACGATGGTCATGTTGATCATCATAATCAGCCAAGGATTGTCGGTCATGAACGTTTCACCTCTCTTCCCTCATGATGAATGGTTTATATCAAAATCACAGAGGAATGTTACCGTGTTTCTTTGTTGGCCGGTCTTCCTGCTTTGATTTTAACATACGCAGCGCCTTGATCAGGATGGGACGGGTGGTCTTGGGTTCGATGACCATTTCCACCATCCCGTGCTTGGCCGCATAATACGGCGTGGCGAAGTTGGTGATGTATTCCTGGGTCTTCTGTTCCACATCCGGGTCTTTCCGGAAGATGATCTTGGCAGCCCCCTGGGGTCCCATGACGGCGATTTCCGCCGTGGGCCAGGCAATGACGTGATCCGCACCCAGATCCTGGGCACACATGGCCAGATAAGCGCCCCCATAGGCCTTCCGGGTCACCAGGGTGATCTTGGGCACCGTGGCTTCGCAGTAGGCATAGAGCATCTTGGCCCCGTGACGGATGATGCCGCCGTATTCCTGGTCCGTCCCCGGCAGGAAACCGGGCACGTCCACGATATTGATCAGCGGGATCCGGAAAGCATCGCAGAAGCGGATGAACCGGGCCGCTTTGTCAGAAGCGTTGATATCCAGGCAGCCGGCCATGATCCGGGGCTGGTTGGCAATGATGCCCACGGTGGAGCCGTCCATCCGGGCCAGGCAAGTGATGATGTTCCGGGCGTACATCCGGTGGGGTTCCACATATTCCCCGTTGTCCACGATGCTGCGGATGACCTTGTACATGTCATAGGGCATCTGGGGACCATCAGGGATCACGGTGTTCAGGCTTTCATCCATCCGATAGGCGCTGTCGCCGGTATCATAGACCGGAGGATTTTCCCGGTTGTTGCTGGGCAGGAAGCTCAGCAGGTACCGGATCTGTTCCAGACAGTCCGCATCGTTTTCCGCCGGGAAGTCCGCCACCCCGCTGCGGGTGCAGTGGGTGAAGGTGCCCCCCAGGTCTTCCTGGCCCACTTCCTCGCCGGTCACGGTTTTCACCACTTCCGGTCCGGTAATGAACATCTTGGAATTTTTCTTCACCATGTAGATGAAATCCGTCAGGGCCGGGCTGTACACGGCGCCGCCGGCGCAGGGGCCCATGATGGCGGAAATCTGGGGAATCACCCCGGATGCCAGGGTGTTCTGCTTGAACATCTTGCCGAAACCGGCCAGGGCATCAGTGGCTTCCTGGATCCGGGCACCGCCGGAATCTTCCATCCCCACGATGGGGGCCCCGGTCTTCAGGGCCATGGCCTGGACTTTGGCGATCTTGTTGGCATGCATTTCCCCCAGGGATCCCCCTTCCACGGTGAAATCCTGGGCGTAAACGAACACCGTCCGTCCGTTGACCGTACCGTAGCCCGTCACCACCCCGTCTCCGGCCAGATATTTCTTTTCCTGACCGAAGTTGGAGCAGCGATGTTCCACAAATTTATCCAGTTCTACAAAACTTCCCTCATCTAAGAACGAGTTTATCCGTTCCCGGGCAGTCATTTTACCGGCATCATGCTGTTTTCCGACTCTTTTTGCACCGCCGCCAGCTTCAATCTTCTCGTAGCGGGCAAACATATCTTCAATTTTTTCCTGTGTGGTCAAAAATACGCACCTCCTTGAAGGATTCTTTTTCTGCAACGAAACTAAAACACGGTAATTGTAACATAAATATCACCCTGTTACCACCGGTTTTCCGAAAATTTCGTTGGAGAATCCCTTATTCCTTTTCCATGGTGCCGTTTTTCAGCATTCTTTCATGGAAGGAGAAGGCTTCGGACAGGATGTGGGGAGTCTGGCTGTTGTGGCAGGCAGCGCAGGCCCGATCGAAATAATCTTTCAGGATGGGCTGGTATCTGGGGCTGGCGATCTGGTCGATGATGATCGGAGCTCTTTCTTTGGGAGACAGGCCTCTCAGGTCAGCCACGCCCCGTTCGGAAACGATTACATCCACATCGTGTTCGCAGTTGTCGATATGGGAGCAGAAGGGAACCACAGAGCTGATCTTCCCGTCTTTCCGTTCGGATTCCGCAAAGAAGATGGACAGATAGCCGTTCCGGGCAAAGTCCCCGCTGCCGCCGATGCCGTTCATCAGGTTGGTGCCGTTGATGTGGGAGGAGTTCACGTTGCCGTACAGGTCCACTTCAATGGCCGTGTTCATGGCAATGACACCCAGGCGCCGGACCACTTCCGGGTTGTTGGAGATTTCCTGGGGCCGGAGGATCAGATGGGATTTGTATTTGTCCAGGTTGCTGTAGAATCTCTTCTGGACTTCCGCAGACATGGTCAGGGAGGCCCCGGAGGCCACCCGCAGTTTCCCTGCGTCGATCAGGTCGAACATGCCGTCTTGGATGACTTCCGTATATACGGTCAGGTCTTCGAAATCAGAATGGACCAGACCGTTGATCACCGCGTTGGCCACGGACCCTACCCCGGACTGGAGGGGCAGCAGGTTCTTGGGCAGCCGGCCGGCTTTCACTTCATTTTTCAGGAATTCCACCAGGTTCCCGCCCATGGCCCGGGCATCATCGGTGATGGCCGCCAGTTTGCTGGGGGTATCCGGGATGTCGCAGGGAACGATGGCTGCCACCTTGTCCAGGTCGCAGGGGATGTAGGGAGTGCCGATCCGGTCTTCCGGCCGTTCGATGGGGATGATCTTCCGGTTGGGAGGATCCAGGGGCACATAGCAGTCATGCATCCCTTCCAGGCCCAGAGGCTGGGTCACGTTCACTTCCACGATGACTTTTTTGGCGCTCTGGACATAGCCGCAGCTGCCGCCCAGGCTGGTGGTGGGGATGATGCCGATCTTGCCCTTGCCCAGATCCTTGATGGAGCAGGCTTCGATGATGGCCACATCCACGTCCCGGTGATCCGGCAGGAAGCCGAACCGGGCCATCTGGTTGAAGGTGCTGATATGGGTGTCCAGATACCGGATCTGGCCGTTGTTGATGGCATTCCGGCAGTGCTTGTCCGTCTGATAGGGCATCCGGTTGCCCACAATTCCGGCTTCCACCATGGCTGTATCGATTTCAGGTCCAGGAAGCACGGTCCAGACATTGACCTTAAAGGGATGTTCTTTCCCTCTGGCTGCCAGAGCCAGGGGTACTGCCTTGGGATACCCGGAAGGGGTGAATCCGCTCATGCCCAGGTTCATACCGTCTTGAATCATTTCTGCCGCTTTTTCAGCTGTGGTGATCTTGCTGAGTGCTGCGGCGCAATGGACGCGATCCGTAATATCGATCATTTGCTTTTCCTCCTGTTTGCCTGATAGGCTCTCTCGTCTGGATTCTATCTGAATATTTAAAAATAGAATCTACGTCATAAATAATAACAATATTTCAGCCAACTTGCAAGAAAAAAGACCGGACAGCGCGAGAATTTTCAATGTACAGTTGCTATTTTTCTGTCATTTCTCAAGTCCTATCTGTCTTTTTCTCCTGTTTCCTGTTTCTTTTGCAGGAAGATACACCCCTCTTTCTTTCCGTAGCCCCGTACCACGTCTTCCGCAAAGGCATGGCAGGTGGGGGCCCCGCAGGCGCCGCAGTCCAGCTGGGGGAATTCCTTTTCCAGTTCCTTCAGCCGGGCCATCTTTTCCAGGGCTTCTCCGAAATCCCGGGCAAGGGGCGGGTGGGGCCGGGGTTCCAGGGGCTTGATGTAGCGCCAGGAATCCGGGAAATCCTCGATGATCCGGCGGCGCTGCATGGCACTTTTCCGGTCCCCATCCTCCCGGCTCCGGCGCCGTTCCACCCGTACCCGCAGGTTCTTGGCCGCCACGTACTTGTTCACCGCCACACAGGGACCGCCGATGCAGCCGCCGGCACAGCTGTAGCAGCAGGCATAGCGCACATCGTTCAGTTTGGCCATGCTGATCTGTTCCAGCAGCTCATCCACTTCCTCCGGCCCCTGGGCCGCCAGGGCATTGGTGACGCCGGTGGACTCCAGCTCTCCCTGCCAGCTGCCCCAGCTCAGGCTGTAGGAAGACCCCAGGGTGGCCTCCGGCACTTCATACCGGGTTTCCTGCACATGCTTGATGGCCTGGGTCAAAGGACCGTAGATGGAGGCGATGGTAAAGGACCCGGTCACCGCCGTATGGGCCACATCCACGGACTGGTGGATATTGGTGCCCTTGGCGGGACAGGGGGAAATGAACCAGATGCCCACCTGTTCCGGGGCCAGCTGAAGCCGTTTCGTGGTTTCCCGCCGGGTGTAGATGGCCGCCGCTTCCGCCGGGGCCAGGATGGGCAGCACCTGCTTCACCAGTTCCGGGTACTTGGTCTGGATCAGCCGGAGCACCGCCGGGCAGGCGGAGGAAATCAGCGGGAATGGCCCCTTGTAATGGGCGATGTACCGTTCCATCTCGTCACTGATGTAATCCCCGGCCAGGGCCACATCGAACACCGTGTCGAATCCCAGTTCCCGGAGTCCCTCCCAGATCACGGAAGCAGCGATGTTCCCGTCGAACTGGGCATAAAAGGAAGGAGTGGCCAGGGCAATGTTCACTTTGTACTTCTTCAGTTCCGTCAGTGGATCCGCCCAGCCTTCCATGGCCCGGGTGGGACAGCAGCGGATGCATTCCCCGCAGTCGATGCACCGGTCGGACAGGATCACCGCCTTCCCGTTCCGCACCCGGATGGCCTGGACCAGACAATCCTTCACGCAGATCAGGCAGCCGGTACAGTGCCGGGTATTGACTCTGACAGAATTGAGATAGGCTTCACTCACCGGTTCTCACCTGCTTTTCCCTCTCTGTCTCAGTGGGCCAGCCGGAACACCAGGGTCACAGTGGTGCCCTTTCCCACCTGGGTATCGATTTTCATGTCATCGGACACTTTCTTCATGTTGGGCAGCCCCATGCCGGCGCCGAACCCCATGGCCCGGATCCTGGCAGAAGCGGTGGACCACCCTTCCTGCATGGCTTTTTCCACATCCGGGATGCCGGGTCCATGGTCCTCTATGGAAATGGTGACCTTCTCCGGATCCAGCCGGGCCCGGATGGTGCCCCCGCCCCCATGGATCAGGCAGTTCATTTCCCCTTCATAAGTACCGATGGCAATCCGCCGGATCAGTTCCGGGGCCAGGCCCAGCTGCTTCAGCAGCCCCTTCAGAGAGGTGGATGCCGCCCCGGCCCGTTCGAAGTCATCCGGAATGACCGTATAGACCTCTTCCATACCGGCCTACTTCCGGTCCTTGTGGGAACAGCCCCGGATCCCCAGTCCATAAAGCCGGCCACAGGCTTCGAACATGGTATACCTTGTGTAGAGCACCGGGATTCCCTTGTCCCGGGCCGCCAGCAGCACTTCCTGTTCCGGATGCTTGTCCCGGACAAAGATCAGGGCTGCCGCGTCGCTCACATCGGCAGTACGCACCACCTGGATGTTCAGGAGCCCGGTAAGCAGGACGAAATCCTCCTTAGCATAGGCCAGCACATCACTCATCATGTCACTGCCGCAGGCCTGGTTCACGGTCCGTCCCAGGGATTCCTGTCCGGAAACCACCTGGGCTTCCAGAACTTCCGCCACTTTTTTCAATGTTACCATTCTGCATTCCTCCTTCATCTTCAAAACAACGCTTCCATCTGTTTCCGTTCCCAGGTATCCCGGTAAGGATCCAGCACCTGGAGGGCCCGGGTGGCATAGGCGCCCACCGTCCCCTCATAATGCCCGGCGATCCCGCTTTCCGGATAATCCTTCTTCAGGAGGGCGATGGCCATGTACACATAGCCCGCCTCCCGGGGATTGTTCATGTTCCCCAGCTTGTGGAGGGCATCATCCAGGAAACGGACGGCCTCCTTCTCCTTTCCTTCCCGCATGGACAGCAGGGCCAGATAGGATTCCACAATGGGATGGCGCCAATAGAACACATACCGGGGAAACAGCTCATAGGCCTGGAGAAAATACTTCCTGGCCCGGGCGAACTGACCCATATTGTAGCAGGTGACCCCCGCATTGCAGGAAAAGACCACCCAGGAGCTGTAGGCTTCCTGATTTTTTGCATACTCCAGGGCTTTGTCGTAATAGTCCAATGCCTCCTGGAATTTCCCTTCTCCCCGGCGGATCTCCCCCAGGTAATTGTAGGCTCCGGCAATGTTCAGGGCATACCGGCGCTGGACATTCTGGGTCACCATGAAGGTGGAAATGGATTCCCTCAGCAGCCGTTCCGCTTCCGGGAAATTCCCCTGCATGATCATGTTGAGACCCTTGAGCCGGAGCAGGATGCCCATTTCCTTGTGGTAATTGCACTCGTCCGCCAGGTTCAGGGCCACTTCCAGATAGTTCTTCATTTCTTCCGTGTTGCCGATCTGGATGTCGTAATAGATCATCTGCTTGTAGCCCATAAGCATGTAGTCCCGGTTGTGGACTTCCGCCGCCTGTTCGATCAGGCTCAGGATGTTCCGGACGCCCTTTTCGTATTCCCCCACCCGGATGTAGTGCCGGCCCATCAGATGGAGATAGTTCATCTCCAGGTCCCGGACTTCCGGGGTTTCCCCGCAGGTCCGCCGGATGGTGTGCATCATCTCGTCCACTTCCGCCAGGAACTGCCCCAGGTTGGATTCGATGTACCGGCTCCGGTCCTCATCCGGCACGATGTCCGCACTGCTGAGCACCGGGAACAGCTCGTTGCTGAAATTCAGGTAATACATGAGGATCTTCAGCTTGTACCGGCCCATGTTCACCAGTTCCCCGGCCTCCTGGTAGTGGTATTCCAGGTGATGGTACAGCCGGATGTCCTGAGGAGAATGGGTCAGCCGCTTTTCCCAGAGCCCGGCAATGTAGCTGTGGAGGATTTTCTGCTTTTCCTGGGAAATCTGCTGGTGGATGTATTCCTTCAGCTTCTGCTGGACGATTTCATAGATCACCTCCGGCTGCTGGGGCACCGGCCGGATGAAGTTGTTCTTCCGGAGCACCTCCAGGTTTTCCAGGGCCTGGAGACTGTTCATATGCATGTATTCCGAGATCATGGCCAGGGGCGCCCCGTCATAGAACAGGGAAATGAAATCCAGGATCTTCTGCTGGTCGTCAGTCAGGGCGAAACAGTTGGATTTGAAGATGTTCCGCATGTTTTCCGTCAGATTGTCCAGACTGCCGGTGGTCTGGAGAGCCTTCAGGCATTCCCGGAGCAGGAACAGGTTCCCTTCCGATTCTTCCAGCAGCCGGTCCACCAGGTGCTCGTCCACGGTCACTGGCAGATCCAGATCCTGGGCAAAGAGCCGGATGGTTTCCCGGTCCAGAGGTGCCAGATCCAGCAGCCGGAGCTTGTGGTACATGGCCAGGGAAGTTTCGAACTTCTGGTAATTTTTTTCCTGGAAAGGCTGGGCCGTCAGCAGGAACAGGAACCGGGAGGATTTCTGGTGGAGGATCAGGCTGCTGAGCAGGGACAGGCTCAGGGGGTCCATCCACTGGATGTCCTCAAAGATGAACAGCAGCTTTCGTTTCTCTGACACGGTTTCCATGGCCGTGTACAGGGTGTGGAAAATGGCGTCGAACTTGAGCAGATCCTTGATCTCCGCCAGGCCCGCTTCCCGGTCCCCGCTCATGTCCATCTGGGGAAACAGTTCAAACAGCCGTCCGGGATCCATATTGGGCACAGAGATCTTTTCCCGGCGGATCAGGTTCCCCAGCCCTTCCACGATCCCGGTCCAGGGCCGGAGCAGGATGTTCTGTTCCGGCTTGAAACAGTTGGTCTGGATCACCGCCACTTCCGGAGGCAGTTCCTCCACCAGGGCATCCTTCAGGATGGTCTTGCCGCTGCCCGCTTCCCCCCGGATCAGCAGGGTCTGGCTGCCGGACCCTGGAGGAACCCTTCCATATGCCGGTTCACCTGCTGAAGTTCCTTTTCCCGGCCGGTCAGGGTTTCCGGCTGCCGGAGGCGGATTCCCTGCTCCTGTTTCTCCAGCTTCTCCTGATGGAGGGTCCGTTTCATCAATTCTTCGATTTCCGGCGGTACATTGCTCTGGAGTTCTTCCCGAAACAGCTTCTTCATTTCTTCGTACAGGTCCACCGCCTGTTTCATGTTCCCCTGTTCGCAGTAGGTCCGGAGCAGCAGGGTATAGATGGATTCATCATAGGGATCATGGGCGATGAGCATCCGCCCGTACCGGGTTACCTTGGCCTGGTTCCGGACCGCCACCGCCTCCTTCAGTTTCTGGAGCAGGGCATCCATGTAAAGGGCTTCCAGCCGGTCCCGTTCCGTCAGATACCAGCTTTCGTATTCCGCCGCGTCCTTGATGAAGAATCCCTGGAGGAAGGCCCCCTGGTACAGATCCAGATTCCGTCCCGGATCCTCCTCAAAAGCCCGGGCATCCACCTCCGTCCGGATGGCCGGATTCACCTTGATGATGGCTTTCCGGGGAGAGATGAACACATCCGGCCCCAGGATCTTCTTGGTTTCGTAAATGGCATTCCGGAGATTCTTCCGGGCAATGGCATCGGGCTTGTCCGCCCACAGTACCCCGCTCAGTTCATCCCGCATCACTGTGCCTTTGACCAGCAGGTAGTACACCAGGGCATTGACTTTATTATAGGGAAAGAAGATTTCCTTTCCGTCCTTCTTGATAACCGGAGCGCCCAACAGCCGCGCTTGGATCAGACTCGTCATGTCTCCACACCTCAACCTTGAAAATTTATGATTCGTTTATCAACTCCTGAAAGGACCCCTCAAATTGTCGCATAATTAATCAGCTCTATTATAGTATAAATTTCCGGTAAAAAAAAGCCGGGGACTGCTGCTTCTGCCACAGTCCCCGTTTTTTCCCTTACCGGACCACAACTTTTCCTTTTTTGATGACTGTTTCCACAATATTGATTCCCGTATGGTAGGGCAGGAATTTGTAGGAAGGATACTGGAGGATCACCAGGTCCGCCTGTTTCCCCGGCTCCAGGGACCCGATCCGGTCCGCCCGGTCCAGAGCCGCCGCCCCGTTCAGGGTCAGGGCTGTGATGGCTTCTTCCGCGGTCATCTTCATATAGATCACCGCCAGGCCGATCATCAGCGGCACCGAGAAGGTGAACCCGCTGCCCGGGTTGAAGTCCGTGGCCAGAGCCACGGCACAGCCGGCGTCGATCATTTCCCGTGCCCGGGCGAATGGTTCCTTCAGACAGAACGCCGTGGTGGGCAGCAGGGTGGATACCACCCCATTGTCCGCCATGGCCCGAATTCCTTCGTCGGAGGCATGGAGCAGATGGTCCGCACTGGTGGCATGGAGTTCTCCCGCCAGTTCCGCACCGCCCAGGCTGACGATTTCGTCAGCGTGGATCTTCAGCTTGAAGCCCATCTTCCGGGCTTCCGTCAGCAGGTGACGGCTCTGTTCGATGGAGAATACCCCTTTTTCACAGAACACATCGCAGAATTCCGCCAGGTGTTTTTCCGCCACTTCCGGCATTACATCCTTCAGCAGGAATTCGATGAAGTCGTCTCCCCGGTCCTTGTATTCCGGCGGTACCGCATGGGCTCCCAGGAAAGTGGAAACCAGTTCGATGGGCTGCTTTTCATTCAGGTCCCGGACCACTTCCATCTGTTTGATTTCCGTGTCGTGGTCCTGGCCATAGCCGCTTTTGGCTTCTACAGTGGTGACCCCCATGGCCAGCATTTTCTTCAGGAAGTCCATGCTGTGGTCCACCAGCTCTTCCCGGCTGGCTTCCCGGGTGGCCTTCATGGTATTCAGGATGCCCCCGCCCCGTTCCATGATTTCCATATAGCTCATGCCGCCCATCCGCCAGAGGAATTCATCGGGCCGGTAGCCCCCGAATACCAGATGGGTGTGGGAATCCACAAAACCCGGCAGCACCGCCTTGCCGGAGGCATCGATCTGTTTGTCCGCCGGTACCAGTTTTTCCCAGTCCGGCTGGTTCCCGATGCTGCGGATCTTTCCGTTTTCAATCAGGATGGACTGGTTCTCATAGATTTTCAGCTGTTTCATTTCCCGGCCGTGCCGGGCGCTTTTCCCTTCCGGGGTTACGATCTGGGCCGCATTTTTGATCAGCAGTCTGTCAACCATACTTTCTTCCTCCGTTTCTGCCAGAAAAGGGTTGCCGCACGTTTCCGTGCAGCAGCCCTTGGGTTTCCTATGATCCCTGTTCCGTCAGTCTTTGATCACATGAGCCTTGGGATAAACCTTGGCCACTGCGTCTTTGATCTGTTTTTCGTCCGTCAGGTACGGCAGGGTGATCTGACCGACCCCGTAACGGGTCTTGTTGAATTCCAGAGCCGTTTCCATGGCATGTTCGTTCCGTGCCCAGGACCGGCGTGCCACACCGCTGATCACATCCCAGCTCAGGGAGCTGCGGATGATTTCATCCACCCGGTGGCTGCCGTCCAGGACCAGCCCGAACCCGCCGTTGATGGCCTTGCCGATGCCCACGCCGCCGCCGTTGTGGAGAGCGCACAGGCTCATGCCTCTGGCTGCGTTCCCGGCGAAGCACTGGACTGCCATGTCAGCCATCACATTGGAGCCGTCCTTGATGTTGGAGGTTTCCCGGAACGGAGAGTCCGTACCGGATACGTCATGATGGTCACGGCCCATCATGACCGGTCCGATTTCTCCCTTGCGGACCAGTTCATTGAATTTCAGGGCGATGTTCACACGGCCCACTTCATCCTGGTACAGGATACGGGCCTGGGTGCCCACCACCAGTTTGTTCTTTTCCGCATCCCGGATCCAGTTGTAGTTGTCCCGATCCTGGTACCGGCGGTTCACGTCGATGCAGCTCATGGCTGCCATATCGGTCTTGTGCAGGTCTTCCGGCTTGCCGGACAGGCATACCCAGCGGAAAGGTCCATAGCCGTAGTCGAACAGCTGGGGTCCCATGATGTCTTCCACGTAGGAAGGCCAGATGAACCCGTCTTTGTCGTCCACGCCGTTCTTGGAGATTTCCTTCACTCCGGAATCGAACACGGCTTTCATGAAGGAGTTGCCGTAATCGAAGAAGTACACGCCCCGGGCGGTAATCTTCTTCAGAGCTTCGAAGTGGGCATGGAGGGTCTTGTCCACCAGTTCACGGAAATGGGCCGGATCTTCCGCCAGCATCCGGGTCCGTTCCTCAAAGGTCAGGCCCTGAGGGCAGTAGCCACCATTGTAGGCATTGTGGCAGGAAGTCTGGTCAGATACCAGATCCACATGGATGTTGTGATCCACGATGTATTCCAGCAGGTCCACGATATTGCCGTGGTATGCGAAGGATTTGCCCTTCTTTTCCGCCATGGATTTCTGGGCCATGGCGATGACTTCCGGCAGGGAATCAGATACGCCGGAGATCCATCCCTGATCCAGACGGGTCTTGATCCGGGAGTAGTCCACTTCTGCCACGATGGCCGTGCAGTTGGCGATTTCCGCCGCTTTGCC
Organism: Acidaminococcus fermentans DSM 20731; assembly: GCF_000025305.1. Classification (NCBI taxonomy): domain Bacteria; kingdom Bacillati; phylum Bacillota; class Negativicutes; order Acidaminococcales; family Acidaminococcaceae; genus Acidaminococcus; species Acidaminococcus fermentans. The sequence goes on from NC_013740.1 coordinate 2,047,048, forward strand.
CTGGGCACCGCTCATGCCGCCCAGACCGGAGGTGACGAACAGTTTGCCGCCCAGGTCCCCGTCTTCCGGAATCCCCAGTTTCATGCGGCCTGCGTTCAGGATGGTGTTGAAGGTCCCGTGGACGATGCCCTGGGGTCCAATGTACATCCAGCCGCCGGCGGTCATCTGACCATAGTTGGCCACGCCCATTTCTTCGGCGATTTCCCAGTCGTGGAGGTTGTCATATTCCCCGATCATCAGGCCGTTGGTGATGATGACCCGGGGGGCTTCCGGTTTGGAATGGAACAGTCCCAGAGGATGGCCGGATTCCATGACCAGGGTCTGGTCCGGGGTGATTTCTTCCAGGTACCGTTTGATCAGCAGGTACTGCATCCAGTCATGGCACACGCTGCCGGTTTCCCCGTAGGTGACCAGTTCATAGGGGTACAGGGCCACTTCAAAATCCAGGTTGTTGTCGATCATTACCTGGAAGGCCTTGCCTTCAGTGCATTTGCCTTTGTATTCATCAATGGGTTTCCCGTAGATCCGGCCTTCCGGACGGAAACGGTAGCCGTAGATCCGGCCCCGGGTGGTCAGTTCTTCCAAAAATTCCGGGATCAGTTCTTCATGATATTCTTCTGGGATATAGCGCAGGGCGTTTTTCAGAGCAATTTCAGTCTGTGCCGGAGTCAGGCGGAAGCCACGGTCCGGAGCCCGGCGGATGCCTTCCTGGAAAGGTTTCGGTTTGGGCAGCCCGTTGGGGAATTCCAGTTTAATGGTCATGGCTTTTCCGATTTCTTCATTCTTCATCATTGCAATACCACTCCTTTGCGTCATGCTTCGTGCAGGAATCTCATTTCCTCGACTTCATGGCTCCATTGTAAGAGATATTCATCTGAAAAACGTCTAATGACAGCGTCCATAAAAAATAAATTTCAGTTTTTTCCCGGAAATCCTATGGACGTTTTCACGGAATTCCGTCAAAAGAGAATCAAAAAAGGGGGTGTGAATTTTTTCACACCCCCTTTTTGTCAGCGGCCGATGGCAATCAATTTTGCAAATTGATTTTGAATCAGCACAAACCGTAGGGGGCGCAGGCCCGGCGCCCCGCATAACATATGATCAACTGCTGATTTGGCGGGCGGCCGGGCCTGCCGCCCCTACGGGAACGATTGATACAACCATTCCCGTTGTCCAAAGCCAGCTTTGCTGGCTTCCTTCGGCTGTTGTCAGCGCCGGGAAATGTCATTTCCCGGCGCCACCATGTTCCCGGAAATAATGGGGCGAATCCCCCCATTTCCCGAATCCCACCGTATCCCCTACGGAGGCCACCCGGGCGGACAGGCAGTTCCGGCACTGGTCCGGACTGTCTTCCACACAGGGTTTGTTGTCGTAGAGCAGGTAATCGGGCCGGAATTTGGGCAGGGTCACAATGGGCATCAGGATGTTGGCCCCGGCCTTCAGGCCCAGTTCCCGTCCCAGGGGATTCAGGGCCTGGAGGGCGGTGGTGGCGGCAATGTTCACGTCCTTCAGGAACAAGCGGGTCACCGCAATCATGTTCAGTCCCAGGATGAACCGGTGCTGCTGGGCTTCCGGGGTATTTCCCCCTTCCGCCACCACCTGTTTCCCCAGGGGGGTGTTGTGATGGACCACATAGGGCCCCATGCCGATCATGTCGATGTCCATGTCCCGGTAGAACAGAATGTCGTCCGCCAGGTCTTCCAGGGTCTGTCCCGGCAGGCCGATCATCACTCCGGTGCCCACCTGGTATCCCAGTTTCCGGAGAATTTCCAGGCAATGCTTCCGGACGGTCCATTCATGATGGCCGTCCCGGGGATGGAGGGTGGCATACAGCGCCGGATTGCTGGTTTCGATCCGCAGCAGGTACCGGTGGGCCCCCGCCTCCAGCCACCGCCGGTAGGTCTCTTCCGTCTGTTCTCCCAGGCACAGGGTCAGCCCCAGCTTCCCGTCACTGAGCTTCTTGATGTCCCGGATCAGTCCTTCCACAAAGGTGATGAATTCCTCATCCTGCCGTTCCCCGGACTGGAGAGTCAGGGAACCGTACTGGTTGTCCAGGGCCCACCGGGCCATGGACAGGATGTCTTCCCGGGCGGTATCGAACCGTTCCACTTCCTCATTGTCCCGGCGGATGCCGCAGTAGAGGCAGTCTTTGATGCACCGGTTGGAAAATTCCAGGAGCCCCCGGTAATAGGCCACCCGGCCCACCGAAGCGCTTTTCACCTGGTAGGCGGCATCGTACAGAGCTTTCCGGTCTTCCGGATCCGTCAGCCCCAGCAGGGTGACCAGATCCTCCCGGTCCAGATTTTCTTTATGCAGCAGAGTTTGGAGATCCATAGCATTCCTTTCTTCAAATCAGTTTGTGTTTCAGATAGGTCCCCTTCCGGTACCGGGGCACGTAAATCACGGCCCGGACGGCCCAGTCCAAGAACATGGCGATCCAGGCCCCGAACATGCCGCACCGGAGCGGCCCGCACAGGAGGTACGCGCCGCCCACCCGGACCAGCATCATGCTCAGCACCCCCACCACCATGGCGAACCGGGCGTCCCCCGCACTGCGGAAGGTCACCGGCAGGGTAAAGGCCAGGGGCCAGACCAGGGTCTGGAGGGTGCCGTGCCAGAACATGATTTCCCAGACCATGTCCATGGTCTCCTGGGGAAACCGGTAGATCCACAGGATCAGGGGCCAGCCGGCAAAACTCAGCAGGGTCATGGTCAGGTTGGTGCCCATGATGAGGGCGATGATCTTCCGGGTGTAATACCGGCTCTGGGGCACGTTGCCGGCTCCCAGGCACCGGGCCACCACGGCGGTCATCCCCATGTTCATGGCCATCCCTGGCAGCACCTGGAAATTGGTGAACACGGTACCCACCGCATTGGCGGCAATGGCACTGGTGCCAAAAGTGGTGATCACGCTGACCACCACCACTTTTCCCAGCTGGAACAGGCCGTTTTCCACACTGAAGGGGATCCCCACCCGAAGAATCCGCCGGATCAGGTCCCCGTCCAGCCGGACCTTCCGGAGCGGCGGCACCTGGAGCAGGAACCGGGCATGTTCCGCACCGTACAGCACGATCAGGACGGACAGGATCCGGCTGATCAGGGTGGACAGGGCCGTGCCAAAGACTCCCCAGTGGAGGATGTAGATGGCTGTATAGTTGCCGGCGATGTTGAAGATATCCGCCCCCAGCACAATGAGCATGGGGAACTTGGTGTTCCCGGCGGTGCGGAAGATCACACTGCCCGCCTGGAACAGGGCGATGAAGGGGATGGTCATTCCGATGACATCCAGATAGTCACTGGCGCTCCGGAGCACATCCGGGGCAATGTCCCCGTACAGCCGGTGCAGGATGAAGGACCGGCTGCCGTAGAAGATCCCCATGAGCACCAGGGAGATCAGCCCGGCCACCCAGATCAGCTGCCGCCCGGCTTCCCTGGCCCGTTCCTGTTCCCGGTGGCCCAGGTACTGGCCCATGATCACGGAGCCCCCGGTGGCCAGGGCCACGAACACCAGGATCAGCAGCACCATGATGTTGTCGATGAGCGAAATGCCGGATACCGCCGCTTCCCCCAGGGCAGCCGCCATCAGGGAATCGGTGAACCCGGCCAGGACCACCAGGAACTGTTCGATGATGAGCGGCAGGAACAGCCTGAACAGATCCCGGTTGGTGAAAAGGAGCCGTTGGCCCCCAGGAGGGGTCAGAAAACGCTTGAACAATGATACCATAGAACCCTCCTTATGGAAAGGGGGTGCTGCCGGGCAGCACCCCTCTTTATTCTTCTTTCTCTTTGATCAGGCCCCGCTTCTTCTTGCTGGCGTAGACGAAGTAGTAGGGCAGAATCACCAGGCAGCCACCCAGGCCCCAGACCAGCTGCATGGGTTTGGCGTTGGACAGCATCCACAGGCTGGTGACAATGGCAATCACCGGAATGGTGATGCCCCCGGGGATCTTGTAGGTCCGGGGACGGTCCGCCCACTTTTTCCGGAACACGATCACCGCCAGGCAGGTGGGCAGGTACTGGGTGAACCGGGACACGGCGCTGATGGCCGCCAGGGTGGTGAAGCTGCCGCTCCAGGCCAGGGCAATGCTCAGAATGGCAATGACGATACTGGCCACATAGGGAGTCCCCCAGGGAGTCCGTTTGGCCAGGATTTCCGGCAGCATCCCGTCTTCGGACAGGGAGGTGCAGGCCCGGGGCGCAATGAAGGCTTCCGCCATGTTGATGCCCCCCATGGAGAACAGGGTCCCCACCAGGATGATGTAGGCTCCCACCGGTCCCACGATCCGTCCGAAGGCGGTCTGGATGGGTGCCTTGTCGGCGGCCAGGTCCGGTCCCAGGATACCGATGGAAATGGCCACCACCAGCATGTAGATCACGGTCACCAGGAGCATGGTCAGAATGATGCCCCGGGGCAGGTTCTTCTTGGGATCCTTGAAGTCTTCGGCCCCCACCGCAATGGCTTCAAAACCGGTAAAGGCAAAGAACATGGTAATGGCCGCATTGGCAAAGGCTCCTTCTTCCAGGTGAACCGGCACAAAGGGGGTGAAGTTGCTGCCGTTGAGGAAGAAGATCCCCAGGGCAATGAACAGTACCAGGGGTACCAGTTTGGATACGGTCAGGATATTGTTCAGGTATTTGGTGGTCTTGACCCCGGCAATGTTCAGGGCACTGAGCCCCCCGATCAGCACCGCGGCAATGATGTCCTTGGCCTGTTCCCCGGAAAAGGCCGGGAAAGCGGCCCCCAGGGCGGTGGCAAAGCCCACGGCCATGGCGGCCCAGGCGATGATGGTCACCACCAGTTTCAGCACCCCGATCTCATAACCCCAGAAATCTCCGAAGGCGGCTTTGGCATACAGATAAGGCCCCCCGTTCCGGGAAAAGAACCCGGCAGCTTCCGCAAAGCACAGGGCCAGGGCCCCGGCCAGGAAGGCGTCGAACAGCAGGATGCCCAGAGAAGCCGGACCCATCAGGGCATAGGCCCGGTTGGGCAAAAGGAAGATCCCGGTACCGATAATGGAATTGATGCCCAGCAGCACAATGCTGAACAGGCCGAATTTCTCTTTTTTCTCCGTCATGTTATGCTTTCTCTCCTTTGGCTGCTGCAATGAAATCCGTAAAAATGGCTTTGGCCTGGTCATTGTTGATGGACATCATTTCCGGATGGAACTGGTAGGCCATCAGGTAGGTTTCCCCGATGCCTTCCATGATTTCCACGGTGCCGTCCTTGGCCCGTCCGGTGACCTTCAGCCCTTCGCCCACCTGGTGCACAGTCTGGTGGTGATGGGTGTTGGTGACCCACTCCGTCCGGCCCAGGATCCGGGCGGCCCGGCTCCCTGCCTGGATTTCCACCGTATGGGTGGGAGTGGCGGGATCCTGGTTCTGGGAATGCTTCACAAAGGAATTTTTGTCCAGGGACAGGTCCTGGTACAGGGTTCCCCCATGGGCCACATTGATAATCTGGCAGCCCCGGCAGATGCCCATCACCGGGATCCCCCGCTTTTCCGCTTCCGCCAGCAGCAGCTGGTCGAACCGGTCCCGGGCCGGCCACACCGGACCGATCTGCCGGCAGGGTTCTTCCCCGTACAGAAGGGGATACACATCATGGCCCCCGCTGAGCACCAGCCCGTCCACCCGGCTCATGATTTCCCGGGCGGCTTCCTCATCTTCCGTAAAGGGCACCAGGATGGCCACCCCTCCGGCTTCGTTCACGGAACGGATGTAGTCGTCATTCACATAGGAACGGTGGTACCCGGCAAAGGGTCCGTGGTCATCCACCATGTGGCTTCCAGAGACGCCGATCAAAGGTCTTTTCATGGTTGCATCGCTTCTTTCTGTATTGGATTTATTTATGGAACAACTGGTTGGCATAATGGACACTGGCTACGGCATTGGCTCCGTAGAAATCGGCACCGATGGTCCGGGCGTATTCTTCCGTCATCACGGCGCCCCCCACCATCACCCGGCAGTCCGGCAGCGCCTGGCGGAGCTGGCGGATGGTTTCTTCCATGGAACCCACGGTGGTGGTCATGAGGGCACTGAGTCCCACCAGTCTGGCATCATGTTCCCGGGCGGCTTTCACCACTTCTTCCGGGGGCACATCCTTTCCCAGGTCGATGACCTGGTACCCGTAGTTTTCCAGCAGCACTTTCACGATATTCTTGCCGATGTCATGGATATCCCCTTTTACGGTGCAGATCACAATGGGATCTCCTTTTTCCGTACTGGCTCCTTTGGCAATGGACTGCTTCAGGATTTCGAATCCGGCTTTGGCCGCATCGGCGCTGACCAGCAGCTGGGGCAGGAACAGCTTCTTCTTTTCGAACAGGTCCCCCACGATGTTGAGGCCCGGGATCATGGATTCATTGATGATGTCCAGAGCCGGTTTTCCTTCCGCCAGCTGCTTCCGTACCCCGTTTTCCACCTGGCTGGTGAGCCCTTTCACAATGGCCTCTTCCAGAGGATATTCCTTCTGGGGACCTTTGGCCGCCGGTTTGGCGCCCCCCTGGGATTTGGCCACAGCCACCATCTGGGGCGCGTCCGCAAAGTATTCCACATACTTCTTGCAGCCTTCATCCTTGCCGCTGAGGGCTCCGTAGGCAATGTAGGCTCCCATCATGGCTCCGCTGTTGGGATTGATGATCCCGGCGGAAAGCCCCGCCTCCATGGCCAGGGCGAAGAAGGCACTGTTCACCGCATCCCGGCTGGGAAGTCCGAAGGAGATGTTGGACACCCCCATGACGGTCTTGATGTTCCGGGCCTTCAGCTGCCGGATCACTTCCAGGTCGATCCGGGCATTCTGCCCTCCGGTGCTGATGGTCATGGCCAGGGGATCCATCACCATGTCCCTGGCCGGGATCCCGTACTTCCCGGCTTCGGCGATTACCTTGTCCGCCACTTCCAGCCGGCCTTTCGCGGTATCCGCAATGCCTCCCTCGTCCAGGCACAGCCCCACCAGGGCCGCCCCGTACTTTTTGGCCAGGGGCAGCACGTCCGCCATGTTTTCCGCCTTGCCGTTGACGGAATTCAGCAGGGGACGGCCGTTGTAGATCCGCAGGGCCCGTTCCATGGCTTCGATGTTGGAGGTGTCGATCTGGAGCGGGACGGAGGTGATGGACTGGAGGGTGAGGATCACCTTTTCAATCAGGGCCGGTTCATCCACCCCGGGCACCCCCACGTTCACATCCAGTACCTGGGCGCCCTTGTCCAGCTGTTCCAGGGCCAGCTGGCATACATAGTCCATGTTCTGGGACTTCAGGGCCTCCTTCAGCCGGGGTTTCCCGGTGGGATTGATCCGTTCTCCGATGATCACCGGCATCCCTTCAAAATCCACCGCCCTGCCGTAACCGGCAATGGCGCAGGGAGCCCCGGACCGGGGTGCCGGCAGGGGAATGTCCCGGCAGGCTTCGATGAGCCGGGCAATGTGGTCCGGGGTGGTGCCGCAGCAACCTCCCAGCACGGAAACCCCGGCTTCTGCAAAGGGCACCATCAGCGGAGCGTACCCTTCCCCATCGATGTGGAACACGGTCTTCCCGTCCTTCTGGACCGGCAGCCCGGCATTGGGATTGGCCACCAGGGGGATATCCACCGCCTGGAGTGCCTGAGGCACCAGCTTCACCAGGGTGTCAGGACCCTGGCCGCAGTTGAACCCCACCGCAGAAACCCCCAGGGATTCTGCCATCACCAGGGCCGTGGTCACATCCGCCCCGTTCAGCAGCTTCCCATCCTCATCAAAGGTAAAGGTGCACACAATGGGCAGGTCTGCATTTTCCTTGGCTGCCAGGATGGCCGCTTTGGCTTCGTAACTGTCGCTCATGGTTTCGATCAGGATCAGGTCCGCTCCCGCAGCGGCTCCTGCCTTCACCTGGGCGGCGTACAAAGCCACCGCCTCTGCAAAGGGCAGGTCCCCGAAAGGCTGGAGCAGTTTCCCGGTGGGGCCCAGATCCAGGGCCACAAATCCGTCCCGGACTTCTGCAGCAAACGCCGCCCGGGCATTTTCCACCCCGGCCCGGACCAGTTCTTCCACTTCCGGCTGGCCGTGGGCTGCCCCGAACTTCAGCCCGTTGGCTCCGAAGGTATTGGTTTTCAGGATATCCACTCCGGCCCGTACATAGGCCTGGTGGATGGCCCGGACCTTCTCCGGATGGAGCAGGTTCCAGGTTTCCGGCAGTTCTCCCGGCTGCAGGCCGGCTTCCTGGAGCATGGTCCCCATGGCTCCGTCAAAGAACAGTCGTCTGGTATGCAAAGCTTCTGTAAAATTCATGATTCCTCCTGACGAAAAGGACAATCCACATTGCCGCAGGCGGCACATTTGTTTTTCTTCCCGCAGCGGCCCATTTCCGTTTCCCGGGGCTCTTTCCCGCTCCGGTCGATGCCGATCACCGCCGTGACGCTTTTGGTGGGGGCCATGATGCCCCCGGCGGTCAGGGTCAGTCCGATGGTCTTGGGACAGTTGAGGAGACGGAAGATCTTCTGCTGTTCCCCCAGATCCCAGTCCCCGTATCCGGGAGAAAACCGGCTCCGGTACTGCCAGGTGTCCGGCAGGTCCTCTTTCCACAGGATCTCCTGCTGATCCAGGTAGCTTTCGATCAGGGAAGAGGCCACCGCCTGGGCCGCCGCTCCTTCCGCAATGCTCCGGATGCTGATCCGGCGCAGGGCCGTATCCACCCGGGCTCCCAGGGTGGCCCCGAACAGCAGCAGGGCATCACAGCCTTCCAGATGCCGGGCCAGGCCCGAACTGACAAATTCCGTGCCGTTCTCCAAAATCACCCGGCCCTTTTCCCGCTCCGTTCCCTGGATCACCCGGCAGCTCCACTGCTGGAGGATGTTCCGGGGCTGGACTTCGTTGCGCAGCTGGAGAAAGGCCCGGTCCACGGTGACTTTCGCCTGGTCATCCCCCGGCCGAGCCCCGAAATACCGGAGAGCCTCTTTTTCATCAAACTGGATCCGCAGATTCCCCATGGCCCGTCTCCTTTCAGCAGCGGATGATTTCCGACAGATTGCTGCGGATGCCGCCGATGATTTCCGGCTTGTTCATGGTGTAGATATGGATATTGGTAAAGCCGTTGGCGATCAGGTCCACGATCTGGCCAATGGCATAGGCCATACCCGCCTGTTTCAGGGCCGCCGGATGGTCGGCGAACCGTTCCGCCATGGCCCGGAGAGGCGCCGGCACCGGGGTACCGCTGAGGGTGAAGATCTTTTCGATCTGCTTCAGATTGGTCACCGGCATAATCCCGGCCACCACCGGCACCTGGATGCCCTTGGCCAGCAGCCGGTACATGAAGTTGTAGAACATGCTGTTGTCGAAGAACATCTGGGTCACCAGGAAATCGCAGCCGGCTTCCACCTTCATTTTGGTGTGTTCCAGGTCTTCATCCAGCCCGGCGGCTTCCGGATGGCCTTCCGGATAGGTGGCGCCTCCCACACAGAAATCCCCGTAGCTTTTGATTTTTTTCACCAGGTCGCTGGCATGGGCATAATCTCCCAGAGGATGGTCCTGGCCCTGGGGCAGGTCGCCCCGGAGCGCCAGTACATTTTCCACATGGGCATCTTTCAGCTGGTCCAATACTCCTTCGATTTTCCCTTCATCGGCTCCCACACAGGTGAGATGGGCCAGGGCCGGCACCCCGCACCGTTCGATTTCGGACACCAGGGCCACACTTTTGCCCACAGCCGTCCCGCCGGCTCCATAGGTGACACTCATGTAATCCACTCCCTGGATGGCAATGGTCCGGACGATTTCCTGGGCATGTTCCAGTTCACTGCCCTTTTTGGGCGGGAACAGTTCGCAGGATACGCAGACCTTGGGACTCTTTAACAGGTCTATGATTTTCAAAGAAGCTACCCCCTCATGCAAAAGCAAAAGTATATCGTTTCATTTTACCCCAGAAAGGACTGAAAAAGCAAAGCCTTTTTCCGTTCCGGCCGCCCTATTTCTCTTTCTTTCCCCGGATCCAGTCCCGAAGCCGGACCAACCCCTGTTCCAGCCGGACAATGTCCGGTTCCGTGGAAAGAGCCACCCGGAGATAGGCCTGGAGCCCCCGTTTGCCGCAAAGGAACCGGTCCGAATGATAGACCCGGATCCCCTGCTGCTGGAGGTCCTGCTCCACTTCCGCCCCGCTGCGGGTATCCGGAATGGGCAGCCACCGGTAGAAGCTGAGGGGATGGCCCTGGCCTTCCAGTTCCGGGAAATACCGGAAAAACAGCCGGTTCCGTTCGGCCGCCAGTTCCTGTTTTTTCCGTACCATGGCGGTAGCGGTACCGGTGAGGATCAGTTCCGTAATGATTTCTCCATCCAGGGAAGAAGTCTTCACATTCACATTGAACAGGGCCTGGAGCAGGGGCTCCCGGAACCGGTCCGGGAAAACCAGGTAGGCCACCCGGAGCCCGGCGCACAAAGGTTTGGAGGTGCCGCTCACATACAGGCTCTGTTCCGGAACCAGCCGGGCCAGGGGGCCCTGGTAATCGGCTACGGTGCCGGCGGTGAAGAAGGCGTGGATGTCATCCTCCACCAGGATCAGCTGTTCCTTCCGGATCACCTGGGCCAGGGCCTGTTTCCGCCGTTCCGAGATCATCCGGGTGGTGGGATTGCAGCAGCTGGGCATCAGGAATACACCCTTCAGGGCGTTGAGCCGGTGCTGCCGTTCCAGGAGATCCGCCCGCATTCCCTCTTCATCACTGCCAATGGCCACCAGCTGGAGATGGTGGAGCCGGGCCAGCTCGATGAAATTGGCATAGGTATAGGTATCCACCCCGATCCGGTCCCCCGGGTCGAAGAGGGCCAGCAGCGCCAGGGCCAGGCCGTTCTGGGTGCCGGATACCAGCACCAGATGGTCCGGGTCCGTTTCCAGCCCGATGTTCTTCAGCCAGTTGACTCCGGCCGCCTTCTGATGGGGCATGCCGGTGGGACAGGCGTAATCCAGCAGCCGGGGAAAAGTCTTCCGCCCGGCGATTTCCCGGGCCAGATTCCGGATCTGATCCGGCAGCACCTGGAAGGGATTCTCGAACCCCAGATCGATCAGCGCCGGCCGGGCCGCTTCCGTGGAAATGGTCACGGACCGGGCCGCACTGGACGACACAAAAGTGCCGCTGCCGGTAACCGCCTGGAGCAGGCCCTTCAGTTCGCACAGCTTGTAAGCCCGGGTCACCGTGGTGAAATTGATGCCCAGGAACCGGGCCAGTTCCCGCTGGGGAGGCAGACGGGTGCCCGGAGCCAGGGTACCGGAAGCAATGGCTTCCTTCAGCTGCCGGGCCAGGGACAGATAGATGGGACGGGTAAGGGTTTCCCGGTCCGGTTTCCAGGATAGCGGATAGGTAAGAAATGAATTGACGGCCATAAATACCTCCTGCAATTGTATTCCATACAATTATACTGATTATTGTATGGAATATCAATCATTTTGTTGGCTTTTTTCCCTGTTTCCCTTCTTTTTTCTGGTTTTATGAAAAGAATACCGGGATTGTTTTTTCAAACAATTTTGTAATGCATACATTTTCCTGATTGATTGTACGTATTTTCCATGATATGCTGATGGTGCAAATGATACGAATTGGAGGTACCGTCATGAAGCCAAGCTCTCTTTCCCTTTCCCGTCCCTGCATCGCCAGCCTGCCTTCCCTTGTCCGGGACCGGCGGATCCAGGCCCTGCGCTGTGCCTTTCCCCATACTCTGCCCATCCTGGCCGGCTTCCTGTTCCTGGGGCTCACCTATGGAATCTGGATGCATGCTGCCGGGTTCCCCTTCTGGTACCCCATGTTCATGAGTCTCCTGATTTTTTCCGGTTCCGTGGAATTCGTCCTGGTAAACCTGATGGTGGGAGTCTTCGATCCCGCCCAGGTCTTCCTGGTGAGCCTGATGATCAATGCCCGGCATCTATTCTACGGTCTGTCCATGCTGGACCGGTACAAGGGCACCGGCTGGAAAAAGCTCTACCTGATTTTCGGGCTCTGCGATGAAACCTTTTCCATCAACTATACCGCCCGGATCCCGGAAAATGTGGACCGTGGCTGGTTCCTGTTCTTCATCACCTTCCTGGACCATATGTACTGGTTCATCGGTGCCACCCTGGGCGGCCTGTTCGGTGGCTGTCTACGGTTCGACACCCGGGGGCTGGGGTTCGTCCTGACCGCCATGTTCGTGGTGATTTTCCTGGAACAGTGGCTGAAGGAAGACAGCCATGTAAGCTCCCTTTTGGGACTGGGGATTGCCCTGGTGATGCTGAACCTGACCGGCTCGCAGCACTTCCTGCTGCCGTCCCTGGGGGCCATCCTGGCCGTCCTGCTGCTGCTTCAGAAGAACCTGGAACAGAAAGGAGCCCGGCCATGAGCTTCTTCCAGCATCTTGCCATCCTGTTCCTGGCCATCATCAGCACCCAGCTGACCCGGTTCCTGCCCTTCCTGCTGTTCCCGGCAGGGAAACCCACCCCGGCCCGGGTCCGGTACCTGGGCACGGTGCTGCCATCGGCAGTATTCGGTCTCCTGGTGATCTACTGCCTCAAGGACGTTTCCTTCACCACTGGTACCCACGGACTTCCGGAACTGCTGTCCATGGGCGTGGTGATCCTGCTCCACCTGTGGAAGCGCCAGTTTCTCCTCTCCATGGCCGGAGGGACTCTGTGCTATATGGTGATGGTGCAGATGGGGGCCTTTACCTGAATGAAGGCCCCCATCGTGGTCAGTTGTCAATGGTCAATTGCCGAATGATAAAATTTGCAAGCAAATTTTTAATTAACAGTAAAAAATATAATTATTGCCATATCAGACACAATATGGATTTTGCATAATAAAAGAACCCGTCCATTCAGGCGGGTTCTTTCCTTTGGCCATTGACATTTAACCATTGACAGACCAACTTCACTCCGCCTCAAACAGCGGCAGATTGGCCAGGACGGTGATGTCCTTCCGTCCCATGGAGTCTCCTTCGGCCAGGATGGCCATTTTTCCGTTCACCGTGCCTCCGGCTTTGGCCACCAGTTCTTCCAGGGCCTTCATGGAGCCTCCGGTGCTGATCACATCGTCCACCAGGGTCACTTTGTGGCCCCGGACCCGGTCGATGTCCTCATCCTGGAGGCAGAGCATCTGCTTGCCCTGGGTGGTGATGGATTCATCCTCCACAATCAGGGGATGTTCCATATAGGCCTTGATGGATTTCCGGGCCACGATGTACCGGGGCATGCCCAGGATCCGGGCCATGGCCTGGACCAGGGGAATCCCCTTGGTCTCTGCCGCCATCAGGATGTCCGTCCCCTCCGGCACCTTTTTGGCCAGCTCTGCCGCGGTCTTTTCCACGATTTCCGTATCCCCCAGGATCACGAATCCGGCAATGGCCAGGGTATCCGAAATATTGATTACCGGCAGGGACCGTTTCACCCCTGCCACTTCCAGTTCATAAAAGCGCTTTGCCACCTTGGCACCCTCCCCATTTTACTTTTCGATGCCTGTTTATCCACAGGCGGGATCCCCGCTGGTACACGGTTTTCTCCCGTTCAGGCTTCGGTTATCCACACTATCCACAGCACAGATGTTCATAAGTGGATAACTCTGTGCATAACTTACAGATCGTTGGTCATACGGGGCGGCATGCTCCATTCCACCAGCACCCCGGTATTCACCCACAGCCGGGTAAGCGCCTGCTGGCAGTCTTCCCAGCTTTTCCGGGGATCCACGGTGATTTCCCCGAAATGGTAGGTGCATTCGTCCGTAGGGACTTCCAGTTTCCGGGGCTGGTTCAAAAAGTCCCGTACTTTCTGGGCCGCTGCTTCCCCATCCGGAATGAAAACCGTCATTTCATGGGTTTCTTCGTTGTAATCCAGATATCCATAATGTCCATTGTAGTTTAAGGTAACACTTTGCACTGCCATTTCTCGCACCGCACCTCTCTTTATGATAAGCCATTATATCACAAAAACGGTGCCGCCGTCATTCTTCCCTGCGGACCATGGGCTTCAGCCGCTGTTCCATGGGCATGGATTTTTTGGGCGCATGGGATTTGGCCCGCTGCATCATGGCCGCCTGGACGCTGATCCGCTTCCGGCCGTGGGGATAGGCCCGGCGCCAGGTCCCGTTGGCCAGCATGCCATGGGCTCCCACATTGTCCTTCAGGCACAGGTCCAGGAATTCCTTCACCCGGTCGATATGGGCCTTCCGTTCCACCGGGAACAGCAGTTCCACCCGGTCGTTCAGGTTCCGGGGCATCATGTCCGCACTGGACAGGTACAATTCCTCATTGCCGTTGTTGGCAAAATAGTACACCCGGCTGTGTTCCAGGAACCGCCCGATGATGGACCGGACGGTGATGTTTTCGCTGACCCCTTTGATCCCGGGCCGCAGGCCGCAGATGCCCCGGACGATCAGGTCGATTTTCACCCCGGCCTGGGACGCTTCGTAGAACTTCCGGATCACCGGCTGGTCGATGAGGGAATTCATCTTGGCGGCAATGTACCCGGTGCCCCCGGCTTTCACATGGGCGATTTCCCGGTCCACCAGTTCGTAGATCTTTTCCCGGAGGCCGATGGGAGCCATCACCAGCTTGTTGAACACCGGCGGTTCAGAATAACCGCTGAGCACATTGAAGAAGGCGGAAGCATCCTGGCCGTACTGGTCGTTGGCGGTGAGCAGCCCCAGGTCCGTGTACAGCTTGGCGGTCTTGTCGTTGTAGTTCCCGGTGCCCAGATGCACATACCGTTTGATCCCGTCCGCTTCCTTCCGAACGATCAGGATGATCTTGGAATGGGTCTTCAGTCCCATGAGCCCGTAGATCACGTGACAGCCGGCCTTTTCCAGCCGCCGGGCCCAGACGATGTTGTTTTCTTCGTCGAACCGGGCTTTCAGTTCCACCAGGGCAGTCACCTGCTTGCCGTTTTCCGCCGCCCGGGCCAGGGCCGCCACCAGGGGAGAATTGCCGCTGACCCGGTACAGGGTCTGTTTGATGGCCAGCACCTGGGGGTCTTCCGCCGCTTCCGACACCAGCTTCACAATGGGGTCGAAGCTTTCATAGGGATGATGGAGCAGGATGTCATGTTCCCGGATCTTCCCGAACAGATCCTCATAATCCGGCAGTTCTTCCGGCTGCTGTCCGGTGTAGGGAGTGAACTTCCACTGGTCCATCCCCGGCTGGTCGATGAATTTGTTCAGGAAGGTCAGATCCAGAGGCCCCTGGATTTCATATACATCCCGGGGTTCCAGATCCAGATTCTCCACCAGGAAATCCTTCAGGTACTTGTCATCGGTGGCGTTGATTTCCAGCCGCACCGCAGCCCCCCGCTTCCGTTTCCGCAGGGACCGTTCGATTTCCTTCATCAGATCCCGGGTGGCGTCTTCCTCCACTTCCAGGTCGCTGTCCCGGGTGATCCGGAAGGAAACCATGTCCACGATGGTGAGCCCTTTGAAAAGGTCCTGGCAGTGTTCCATGATCAGGTCTTCCAGGAACACATAGGACCGTTCCCCATCCCGGCCCATCAGGGAAATGAACCGGGGCAGCACCGAAGGCACCTGAACGAAGGCGATTTTCTGTTCTCCCTTCTGGTCCCGGAGCTCCACGGCAATGTTCAGGGATTTGTTGGCCAGGAAGGGGAAGGGACGGGCCGCATCCACCGCCATGGGTGTCAGCACCGGAAAGACCATTTCCTGGTAGTAGTTTTCCAGTTCTCTCCGCTGGTCCGGTTCCACGTCCTTCACCCGGGAAAACCGGATGGCATATTTTTCCAGTTCATTGACCAGAGCAAAGAAGTACCGGTACTTCAGCTTCATCTGGTTGTGGGCGGACAGGGCGATGTTCCGCAGCTGGTCCTCTACATTCAGGCCTGCCGCATCCACATGGTCCACTCCTGCCGCTTTCTGTTCGATCAGCCCGGCCACCCGGACCATGAAGAATTCATCCAGGTTGGACGCAGAAATAGCCACGAACCGCAGCCGCTCCAGCAGGGGCAGGTTCCGCACTCCGGCCTCCCGCAGTACCCGCAGGTTGAATTTCAGCCAGCTCAGTTCCCGGTTCACGTAATATTCTGGTTTGTTCAGATCGATTTTCATCATTTCTCCTCTGCTTTCTCCAAAACCGGCCGCAGGCCGAATACTTCTTCAAAGAAACCGCTCCGTTTGCTGAAGATCCACTCTTCCAGGGACAGGTTTTCCCGGCTTTTGGCCCGGACCCGCAGTTCGTTGCCCCGGATGGCCACTTTGCAGTCCCTGATCTTCTGCCGGCCGCTGATGTCCAGGGAATCCGCCAGCCGCAAAATGCCGGCCAGTTTGGCCACCAGAGGCGGGATCCCGCTGCCAAAATCTTTGGGCTCGCTGCCGTTCAGTTCCGGCCGTTCCAGAGTATACAGATAGGAAATCTGTGCGATGGTGTGGCACTGTTCCTCACTGAACCCCAGCAGGTCCGCGCTGTCGATCAGATAGTAGTTGTACCGGTCGTAGGTCCGCATGGACGCGTATTTCCCGATATTGTGCAGATAGGCTGCCGCCCGGAGCAGGATCTTATCTTCCTCATCCAGTCCCTGGGAAGGAGCCAGAGCATCAAACAGCCGGCAGCTCATGGTTTCCACCCAGGCTGCATGGGGGGCATCGTAATGGAACCGGTTCCCGATGCTCCGGACCAGGCTCATCTGGATATCCAGCATCTCTTCCAGGAATTTCCGGTCCAGCTGCCGGGCGATGTAGAGGATCTTCATCCCGTCCACAAACCGGTCCACGGGCATCTGGATCTTTTCCGCCCGGGACATTTCCATCAGCAGCTGGCAAAGGGTCACAGCCGGCAGGGCCACTTCCGTTTCTTCCGGATTCAGGCGGAACAGCTTTTCCAGCTGGCTTTCCTTCAGCCGGTGGATCCGGTGGTAAAATTCTTCCACTTCCCCGGCCGAAAAGGAAATGTTTTCCTTCCGGTCCCGCTCCTTCCCGAACAGATCCAGCAGCACCTGGCTTTCCGTCCCGGTAAGCACCAGCATGCCGATGGTTTCATCGGCCAGTTCTTCCGCCACCACGCCGATCCGGTCCTGGAGATATTCCTTCAGGGCCTGTTCGAAATGGATGCTGGACCGCTCATTCCGGGTGAACTGTTCCTTCAGCCGGACCAGCCCCACATGGAGGTTCTGCTGGAACTTCACTTCCCGGTCCTTCACATAGGTGAGCCCCAGGCCACCGGAGGAAATATCCGCCAGCAGCACCCCTTCCCGGGGCAGGGGCATGTTTCCGTGGGTCTCCAGGGTCCGCAGCAGGGATGCCATCTTGGTGTAGATTTCCCGGGACATGTTCACCACTTCGATCTGGAACCCGGTTTTCACCAGCACCTGGTCCAGGAAATACTGCCGGTTTTCCGCTTCCCGGACAGCAGTGGTGGCCTGGAGGATATAGGATTTGATTCCGTATTCCCGCATCACCTGCCGGTAGCCTTTCAGGATTTCCACAATCTGGAGCATGGTTCCAAAAGAAATTTTCCGGGTCTGGAAGGTTTCTTCTCCCAGCCGGACCCTGCTGCGCAGTTCCGTAATGATCCGGATGTCATCCAGACCGGTATATTCCATCAGCTGCATGGTGATGTTCTCTGACCCCAGATGGATCACCGCTGCAGACCGCAATTTTTTCCTGGCCATAAATACCTCCTTGCCCCGGGTATAACTCTGTTTCTCCTACCCTCAGTGCAGCAATCGTGTTATACTAGTTTTAGTTTAACACTTCTATTATAAGAAAAAAACAGCGTTCGGGGAGTATAGTTTTTTTATATACACCTGTGAATCGGGGGATTTTATGAAACGCATTGCCATTATCGACGTGGGCTCCAACTCAGCCCGCCTGGTCATCATGGAAGTCCATACGTCCCATGCCTGCAACCTGGTCTATAACCAGAAGGACCCGCTGCGGCTGGCACTCAAGACGGACCGGAAAGGCTATCTGACGGAAGAAGCCTTTGCCGCCACCACCAACTGCCTGAAGAATTTCGCCTCCATGTGCCGGATTTTCCATGTGGACGAGACCATTGCGGTGGCCACCGCCGCCATCCGGAACGCTCCAAACGGGGCCAAGCTGGCCAAAGCCGCTTCCCAGGCTTCCGGCATCAATCTGGAAATCATCTCCGGGAAAACGGAAGCCTATCTCAGCTATCTGGGTGTCATCAACACCATCGCCGTCAATGACGCAGTGATCTTCGACCTGGGAGGTGCCTCCACGGAAGTGATCCTGGTCCGGGACCGGAAACTGGTGGAAAGCGTCAGCCTGCCCATCGGCTGCGTAAACCTGACCAAGAACTTCAAACTGAACAACATGGCGGATCCGGCTGCTCTGAACAAAATGCGCCGGGCCATCAACGACCAGATGCAGAAGGCGCCCTGGATCGCCGGCTGCGGCCTGCCTCTCATCGGAGTAGGAGGCACCGCCCGTTCCGTTGGGAAGATCGAGCAGAAACGGACCAAATACTTTACGTCCAAGCTCCACAATTACCAGTTCGCCGTCCAGGACTTCAAGGAATGGTACAAGACCCTGCCGGGCACCACCCTGGCCACCCGGCGCCGGATCCCCGGCCTGTCCAACGACCGGGCGGACGTGATCATTGCCGGTTCCTCCATCATCAAGGCCCTGGCGGACCGGAGCAAAGCCCGGAAACTGATTGTCTCCGGCTGCGGGCTCCGGGAAGGCCTGTTCTCCCAATATCTCCACGAACACACGGACCGGCCTCTGATTGTCCCGGATATCCTGGCAACGGCCCGGGAAAACATGATCCACCTCTATTCCCCTGATGAAGAACACTGCCGGCTGGTGGCCCGGTATGCTCTTCAGCTGTTCCAGGGCTGGCAGTCCCTCCACAAACTGGAAGCAGCCCGGTGGGAACCCTTGCTGGAAACCGCCGCCCTGCTCCATGATACAGGGATCACCATCAACTACTACAATCACACCCGGCACAGCGGGTACCTGATCGAAAACGGGAAGCTGTTCGGGCTGAACCACCTGGATGTGGTGTACACCGCCATCCTGGCCGCCTGGCATCATGGAGTGAACCGGGGCTACCTGCGGAACCGTCCCTACCGGAAGCTGATCCCGGAAGCGGATATGAAACGGCTGAGCAACGGGGCCCTGCTCCTGGCTCTGGCAGAATGCCTGGATTACACCCAGACCGGAGCCATCCAGTCCATCGAGCCTGCCATCCTGGGAGGCAGTGCCGTACTGACCATCACTGCCAGCCGGACTCCCTCCGTGGAACTCCAGCAGCTCCATACCCTGACCAAGTGGTTCCGGAAGAACATGGGCTGTCCCCTGACCGTTGTGGTAAAAGAAATCGGATAAAAAAGAGCTGTGAAAAAATGATGTCTCATTTTTTCACAGCTCTTTTTGTTCAAAATCAATTTTGCAAATTGCTTTTGAACAAAATAAACCGTAGGGGACGCAGGCCCGGCGCCCCGCACAACACATGGACAACCGCTGATTTGACGGGCAGCCGGGCCTGCTGCCCCTACGGGAGTGATTGATACAACTGTTGCCGTTGTTCAAAGCCAGTTTTACTGGCTTCCTTTGGCCGTTGACAGCTGACCAGGGGGGGATTTTTCACTCCCCCTATTTTTGATGCTCATGGATCACATCCAGGAAATTGGCGAAATCCAGTGTCCTTTTCTTCAGCAGCACATCCACCCGCAGCTTCAGCAGGGGATGCTGGCTCATTTCCCTTGCCTTCACCAGGGCCAGCCGCATCCGGGGTGACCAGTTCTTATCCGGCCAGCTGTCCAGCACGCTGAGAGCCTCATTCCTGCAGGAATCATAAATGGATGTCAGGGCCTCTTCCAGAAGGTCCTCCCCTTCCCCCGGGTGCTCTCCCAGAGCCTGGAGCAGGGGCTCCATGACATATTCCTCCTGCAGGTATTCGTCCGCGTGTTCCCGGGCGAACTTCATCACCCGGTTGAACCGCCGTTTGTCATCGGTGTCCAGCAGGAAACCGTACAGTTCCGTCCGTTTGGGATCTTTTTTCAGCAGGTCCCACAGTTCCCGATGGATATCCAGGTCCAGGGCATAGGCCATCTGGACCACCAGCAGGTTCACCTGCCCGTCTTCTTCCAGCAGGTTGGCCTTGATCCTGGGCAGCCAGTCCTGGGAGAACACCAGGGCTTCCATATCGCTGATCAGGATATGGCACTGGTTCATGGTGAGATAATCCCAGCATTCATCCTCCACCATGGTCCGGATTCCTCCCACCATGTTGATGAGAGCCGCCCCGTCTGTCAGGTCCGTATGGTATTCCCGGGCGTGTTTCAGCAACTTCTTCATTACCGAGAACAGGTCGATGACCGGCAGCTTGCCGTCCTCCGGTGCCTCCAGCTGCTGGAATCCCAGCAGAAACGCCAGATAGTTCAGCAGGATATGGCAGATGCCCTGGAACTGGATATGTTCCAGATGGGGTTCATCCAGCAGGGCCGGGATATTCACCCGGGAAAAGACCATCAGGGATACCGCCGGATAGTCAATGGTCAGTTCGCAGCCGTGGATCACCAGCCAGGCCTGGTCTTCCGGAGCGGAAAAATCATAAGCCTGCATGGCGCAGAGTTTGCCCCAGCCAGAGGTGTGCTGGAGCATGTCCCACAGGTCTTTCTGTTCCAGCTGATGGCTCAGTTCCAGGGCATAGATCACGAAACTGGTGAATTCCTCGCACCGGGCCAGGAGCAGGAGATCCCGTTTCAGCTGCCAGTTCACCGACAAGTCCTGCTCATTGAGCATGTACAGCCCGCAGATCACAATGGCCAGCTTCACCGTTTCCCGGCTGGAAGCCTCGTACATCCATTCCCGGGCCAGTTCCCACAACGGCTGGGGAATTCGTTCTTCACTGAGGGCATCCACCAGTGGTTCATAATAAAGGATACAGGGGGTGGAAGAGATCCCCATGTACAGCATGGTGGCGTTTTCCGGGGTAGGGTCTTCCGCATAGGCCCGGAGCACCTGATAAATCTGGTTCCCCACAGCTCCCACTGCTTCCTCCCCCTGGCTGTTGCTGGCCAGATAGGCGTCCGCCGCCCCGGGCTGCAGCAGTACATCACTGTCCCCGGTCACCACTGCCCGGTCCTCCAGGGTGCCCCGGATAAAAAAGCCGTCCTTGTCCAGGTTGCTTTTGACATAATCAAAGATACTTTTTCCCTGTTTCCAGGGTTTCGTGCGTGTTTCCATTTTTCTCATCCTGTTTCTAAAAATTGTAGCATTCTGCAGAGAGTCCATTATATCATAGAAAAAGGGCTGTTGCACGTTTTGTGCAGCAGCCCTTTTGGGCATTTGAAGCATTTTGCGGACTACCCGGATGGACGGGCGGCTCTGGCGACAGCCCCCTACAACCACCATGAAAGCCCCGGCGGCCGGCCCTCTAGGCTTCCGGCTCCTGGCCTTGTTCCACTTGTGCCGTTTCCGGAACAGCGGTGGTTTCCACCGTCTCCGGTTCTGCCTGCTCCATAGTCCCGTGGAGGATGGCCATGAATTCATCCCCGGTGATGGTTTCCTTCTTCAGCAGATACTGGGCCAGCTCGTCCATTTTTTCCCGATGGGCTTCCAGGATCTCCCGGGCCTCCTTGTGGGCTTTCTTCACCAGGTCGAACACCGCCCCATCGATCCGGGCTGCCGTTTCCGGCGCACAGGACAGGGAGGTATCCCCGCTCAGATAGGCATTGTTCACTGTTTCCAGGGCGACCATGTCAAATTCCTCCGTCATGCCGAACCGGGTGATCATGGCCCGTGCCAGCTTGGTGGCCTGTTCGATGTCGTTGGAGGCACCGCTGGTCACCAGGTTGAACACCACTTCTTCTGCAGACCGTCCCCCGGTCAGGGTAACGATCTTGTTGTACAGTTCTTCCCGGCTCATGAGCACCTTTTCCTGGGTGTCCACCTGCATGGTGTAGCCCAGAGCCCCGGAAGTCCGGGGGATGATGGTGATCTTGTGGACCGGAGCCGAATCCTTCTGGCAGGCCGCCACCAGGGCATGGCCGATTTCGTGGTAGGCAATGACCTTCTTTTCTTCCGGAGAAATCACTGCGCCCTTTCTCTGGGCCCCGGCAATGACCACTTCCACGCTTTCTTCCAGGTCTTCCTGGATCACTTCCGACCGGCCCATCCGCACGGCCCGCAAAGCGGCTTCGTTGACGATGTTGGCCAGTTCTGCCCCGGAGGCACCGCTGGTGGCCAGGGCGATGGTATGGAAATCCACCTGAGGATCCATCTTCACATCATGGGAATGGACCTTCAGGATGGCTTCCCGACCCTGGAGATCCGGCAGTTCCACCGGTACCCGCCGGTCAAACCGGCCCGGCCGGAGCAGCGCCTTGTCCAGGACTTCCGGACGGTTGGTGGCGGCCAGGATGATGACCCCCTTGCTGCCGTCGAACCCGTCCATTTCAGAAAGCAGCTGGTTCAGGGTCTGCTCCCGTTCGTCGTTGCTGCCAAAGGCACCGTTGTCCCGCTTCTTGCCGATGGCATCGATTTCATCGATGAACACGATGCAGGGCGCTTTTTCCTGAGCCTGTTTGAACAGATCCCGGACCCGGGCAGCCCCCATGCCCACGAACATTTCAATGAATTCGGAACCGGAGATGGAGAAGAAGGGCACCTTGGCTTCCCCGGCTACAGCCTTGGCCAGCAGGGTTTTCCCGGTGCCGGGAGGCCCCACCAGCAGCACGCCCTTGGGCATCACCGCACCAATGGCCTTGTATCTGGCCGGGTTGTGCAGATAATTGACGATTTCCTGAAGGGCTTCCTTGGCTTCATCCTGACCGGCCACATCCTTGAAGGTCTTGCCGGTCTGGGCGGCAATGTACACTTTGGCATTGCTCTTGCCGAAGCTCATCATGTTGCCTCCGCCCAGCTTGGGCCCAAGATAGCGCATGATCAGCTGGCCGATCACCATGAACAGCAGGAAGGGCAGGATCCAGTTGTTGAAGAAACTCATAATGGGAGATTCCTGTTTGGGGATGACCTGGGAAAATTCCACTTTGGCCTTCACCAGACGGCTGACCAGTTCCGGATCATCCACCCGTCCGGTCACATAGATCTGTTCCTTGCCTTCCTGGTTGCACAGGAGAGCAATCCGGTCCTTGGTGATTTCCACCTTGGTGGCCTTCCCCTCATCCACCATGCTCAGGAAATTGGTATAGCTGACTTCATGGACTTTCGGCTGAAAGAACATGGGGCTGATGATCGTATTGATAACCAGGATCAGCAAAATGGCTGCAATATAATACAGTCGGACACGCTTGGACTGTTTGTCGGGATTCTTGTCATCCATAGTAGTTCATCCTTTCTGCAGGGATTCTGCATGCTTTCCTATGATTATAGCACAAACCATTGTGAAAAATAACAGAAATCGGTTTTCCGTTTGATACTCTGACTGTTTTGTATCATTGTCCGTAATTCACAGACATTTTCGTCTTTTTGGCTATCTTTTTTATTTGCTTTTTGTTAAAATAGTCATAGTATTCAGTCCGTTGTGCTTTTCATTTCTACCCAATTCACACCCTGTTTGTTATCCAAAAGGAGGCACCATCCATGACCAACCCGACCCAGAAGAAAAATCCCCAGGAAATCGGAGGTTTCCTGAAAGGAGTGGAAATCATCGGCAACAAACTGCCCCACCCTGCGATCCTTTTCTTCATCCTCTCCCTCATCGTCATCGTTGTTTCCCACATTGCCGCATCCCAGGGCATGACCGTCACCTATTTCGACGCCCGGGCCAAAGCGGAAGTCACCAAAAAAGCCGTTTCCCTGCTGAACGGGGACGGTCTCCGGTACATGTTCGATTCCGCCACCAAAAACTATACCGGATTCGCTCCCCTGGGCACCGTACTGGTGGCCATGCTGGGGGTGGGTGTGGCCGAATGGTCCGGCCTGTTCAACACTTCCCTGAAAAAACTCCTGATGAACGCCAATCCCCGGTTCCTGACCCCCATTGTGGTGTTTGCCGGGGTCATGTCCAACATAGCTTCTGATGCCGGCTATGTAATCGTGGTACCCATCGGGGCCATGATCTTCGCCATGGCCGGACGGCATCCTCTGGCCGGCATGGCCGCCGCCTTTGCCGGAGTATCCGGCGGTTTCTCCGCCAACCTGCTGATCGGCACCACTGACCCTCTGCTCACCGGGATTACCAACCAGGCCCTGATTGCCGCCGGCATCGACATGGTCCTGGATCCCACCTGCAACTGGTACTTCCTGGCCGTGTCCACCATCCTGCTGACCGTTGTGGGAACCTTTGTCACCGACAGGATCGTGGAGAAGAACCTGGGCACCTACACCGGGGTCTACAAACCGGACAACCAGCCGGTGACTCCCCTGGAAAACAAAGCCCTGGGCCAGGCCACCCTGGCTCTGCTGGCTTATGTGGTCCTGATGGCCTTCCTCATGTTCCCGGAAAACGCCGTCTTCCGGACTCTGGAAAAAGCCACCGGGGAATATACCCTGAAGGCCTTCATGCACAACGGACTGATTCCCGCCATCCTGCTCCTGTTCCTGATCCCCGGCCTGGTGTACGGAAAAATCGTGGGAAAAATCAACAACTCCCATGATCTGGTCACCGCCATGACCGCCGCCATGAAATCCCTGGGCGGCTACATGGTCCTGGCCTTCTTTGCCTCTCAGTTCATTGCCTATTTTGGAAAAACCAATCTGGGGATCATCGTTTCCTTCAAAGGAGCCGATGCCCTGGAAGCCGCCGGCCTCACCGGACTGCCACTGATCATCCTGTTCATCTTCCTGTCCGCCTTCCTGAACCTGTTCATGGGATCCGCCTCTGCCAAATGGGCCATTATGGCGCCCATCTTCGTGCCCATGATGTACCGGCTGGGCCTGTCCCCCGCCCTTACCCAAGTAGCCTACCGGATCGGGGATTCTTCCACCAACATCATCACCCCTCTCATGAGCTATTTCGCCATGATCGTGGTGTTCATGCAGAAATACAAGG
Source organism: Acidaminococcus fermentans DSM 20731 (assembly GCF_000025305.1). Taxonomy (NCBI): domain Bacteria; kingdom Bacillati; phylum Bacillota; class Negativicutes; order Acidaminococcales; family Acidaminococcaceae; genus Acidaminococcus; species Acidaminococcus fermentans. Next base: position 2,071,949 of record NC_013740.1, read on the forward strand.
AAGATGCCGGTCTGGGGACCCTGATCTCCATGATGCTCCCTTATTCCATCACCTTCCTGATCTCCTGGAGCATCCTCATGGGCATCTGGATCCTGCTGGGCCTGCCCATCGGCCCGGGAGCCGGACTGTTCCTGTAATAAAAACCGCATAACGGACGTAAAAGAGGGGCTGTTGCTGTGGCAACAGCCCCTCTTTGTCAGCTGTCAGCTGTCAACTGCCGAATGAAATCAATACGGGCTGCCCGGCGTGCAGCCCCTACGGGTCCGAGTGACCGTTGACCAATGACATACACAAAAACGCCTGCATCTTTCGATGCAGGCGTTCTCTCTTAACCGGCAGCTCCCTATCCTCCCGGACCGTTTCCAGTCGAGTACTTTCGGCGTATAAGGGCTTAACTGCTGTGTTCGGCATGGGAACAGGTGGATCCCCTTAGCTATCGCCACCGGATTTTCAATTGAAGGCATGAGCCCTCAAAACTTCATGAAGAGACATATACGTTCTTTCGGACGTAACGTTACGAGCTTCTTTCGCTCACTTACTCTCTTATTTCGTATGCCTCAGCCGCTTCGCGGTAGAGGATACTCACGGATGCTCCTTTTCGTCGCATCCTTCTGAGTAAGTTCGCTGGCACGATTCTTTGCTGCGCTTCCGCTTGCAAACAATCGGCGACTCACTTAAGTCAAGCCCTCGACATATTAGTACAGGTCAGCTTAACATATTGCTACGCTTCCACACCCTGCCTATCAACCTGGTAATCTTCCAGGTGTCTTACCAGCTTACGCTGTGAGAGATCTCATCTTAAGGATGGTTTCACGCTTAGATGCTTTCAGCGTTTATCCGTTCCGGACGTAGCTACCCAACTGTACCCCTGGCGGGATAATTGGTACACCAGCGGTCCGTCCACTCCGGTCCTCTCGTACTAGGAGCAGCCCCCTTCAAATCTCTTGCGCCCGCGATGGATAGGGACCGAACTGTCTCACGACGTTCTGAACCCAGCTCACGTACCACTTTAATGGGCGAACAGCCCAGCCCTTGGGACCGACTTCAGCCCCAGGATGTGATGAGCCGACATCGAGGTGCCAAACCTCCCCGTCGATATGGACTCTTGGGAGAGATTAGCCTGTTATCCCCAGGGTAGCTTTTATCCGTTGAGCGATGGCCCTTCCACTTGGATGCCACCGGATCACTAAGCCCTACTTTCGTACCTGCTCGCCGTGTTTGGCTCGCAGTCAAGCTCCCTTCTGCCTTTACACTCCGCGCGCGGTTTCCGTCCGCGCTGAGGGAACCTTTGGGCGCCTCCGTTACTCTTTGGGAGGCGACCGCCCCAGTCAAACTGCCCGCCTAACACTGTCCCGGCGATCGTTACTCGCTCGGTTAGAATCCCGATAATTGAAGGGTGGTATCCCAACGTCGGCTCCGGCAATCCCAGAGGACTGCCTTCCATGCCTCCCACCTATCCTGTGCATCAAGTATCAGAACCCAATATTAGGTTACAGTAAAGCTCCATGGGGTCTTTCTGTCCAGTCGCGGGTAACCTGCATCTTCACAGGTATTTCAATTTCACCGGGTCCCTCGTTGAGACAGTGCCCAAATCGTTACACCTTTCGTGCGGGTCGGAACTTACCCGACAAGGAATTTCGCTACCTTAGGACCGTTATAGTTACGGCCGCCGTTCACTGGGGCTTCAGTCGAATGCTTTGGGTCGAACCCGGACATCCTTCTTTAACCTTCCAGCACTGGGCAGGTGTCAGCACCTATACTTCAGATTTCTCTTTCGCAGGCACCTGTGTTTCTGGTTAACAGTCGCTTGGGCCTCTTCTCTGCGACCACACCGGGCTCCGGGAGCTAGTCCCTTCACCTTTGTGGCTACCCTTATCCCGAAGTTACGGGTACATTTTGCCGAGTTCCTTAACGAGGGTTCTCCCGCGCACCTTAGGATTCTCTCCCCGCATACCTGTGTCGGTTTACGGTACGGGCGGCAGCTTTCTCACTAGAAGCTTTTCTCGGCAGCGTAGGCTCAATCCCTTCGGGAACAAGTTCCCTCCGCATCACGCCTCAGCCTCAGTTACCGGATTTGCCTGGTAACCAGCCTGCACGCTTGCACACGATCTACCAATCTCGTGCGGACCTGCCTTCCTGCGTCACTCCTTCGTTCAAACGATCACTGCCGGTACTGGAATATCAACCAGTTGTCCATCTCCTACGCTCTTTGCCTCGGATTAGGTCCCGACTTACCCTGAGACGACGATCGTTGCTCAGGAATCCTTATGCTTTCGGTGGAATGGATTCTCACCATTCTTTTCGCTACTCATGCCAACATTCTCACTTCCCACCAGTCCACCGTCCCTTCCAGGACGACTTCAACCCGATGGGAACGCTCCTCTACCACGCATACCTACGTATGCATCCATAGCTTCGGTTCCATACTTTAGCCCCGGGAATCTTCGGCGCAGGGCCTCTCGACCAGTGAGCTATTACGCACTCTTTAAATGGTGGCTGCTTCTGAGCCAACATCCTGGTTGTTTATGAGACCCCACATCCTTTTCCACTTAGTATGGCATTGGGGACCTTAGCTGATGGTCTGGGCTGTTTCCCTTTTGACAACGGGACTTATCTCTCGTAGTCTGACTCCCAGGCTCTGCAGCATAACCATTCGTAGTTTGACAGGGTTCGGTAACCATTACAGTCCCTATCCCGATCAGTGCTCTACCGCCTATGCTTACTGCCTGAGGCTAGCCCTAAAGCTATTTCGAGGAGAACCAGCTATCTCTGCGTTCGATTGGAATTTCACCGCTACCCACGATTCATCCGAAAGTTTTTCAACACTCACCGGTTCGGTCCTCCACACGATTTTACCCGTGCTTCAACCTGATCATGGGTAGATCACTACAGTTTCGGGTCTACGAACACCAACTCTTCGCCCTTTTCAGACTCGGTTTCCCTACGGCTCCGCATTTTCTGCTTAACCTCGCTGGCGCCCGTAACTCGTTGGCTCATTCTTCAATAGGCACGCCGTCGCTTGCGCTCCGACTGCTTGTAGACATACGGTTTCAGGTTCTCTTTCACTCCGCTCCCGCGGTTCTTTTCACCTTTCCCTCACGGTACTATGCGCTATCGGTCACTAAGAAGTGTTTAGCCTTGGAGGGTGGTCCCCCCGACTTCCCGCAAAATTCCTCGTGCTTCGCGGTACTCTGGATACTGGCCACTCATTCAATCTTTAATCTACCCGGCTCTCACGGTCTGTGGCTCACCTTTCCAGGTGATTCGACTAGATTGGACTTCGCTTATGCCAGTCCGTAACCCCAGGGAGCCGAAGCTCTCTGGTTTAGGCTCTGCCCTCTTCGCTCGCCGCTACTGTGGGCATCTCGTTTGATTTCTCTTCCTCCGGCTACTTAGATGTTTCAGTTCACCGGGTTCCCTTCCCGAAGGATACCATCCCATGACGGATGGTGGGTTCCCCCATTCGGACATCTACGGATCAAAGCCTGCTTGCGGCTCCCCGTAGCTTTTCGCAGCTTACCACGTCCTTCATCGGCTCTTAGTGCCAAGGCATTCACCGTATGCCCTTAGTAGCTTGACTTAAAATTGCTTCGATAAATTGTCTGCTCCTTTGTCGCTCGTCGTTCGCCACCCTCGACATACTGGAGTATAGTCTCCGGTGGCTCTCTTTCTCGCTTCGCGGATCAGAGCAATTTCTCTTCGCAATTTTCCGGATTCTAAATTGCTTTAAAATCCCGGTTCTCATTACTAAGGAACTTACGTTCCCTGGTATTCTCGTTACTCGTTTCTAAATTCGCATTTAGATCAGAGGTGCTTATCTGATCATCACATCAGATAAGACTTTGTTTTGTCTCTTCTATGAAGTTTTCAAGGTTCATGTGGTGGAGACGAGGAGAATCGAACTCCTGACCCCCTGCTTGCAAGGCAGGTGCTCTCCCAGCTGAGCTACGCCCCCGCTATATTTCAGCTGTTCAGAAGAACAGATGAAAACTATTTCAACAATCCATTTCAATTCAAAAATTGGTGGGCCTAAGAGGACTCGGACCTCTGACCTCACGCTTATCAGGCGTGCGCTCTAACCAGCTGAGCTATAGGCCCATGGATTGCCTGAGGGTAAAACCCTCAAAACCAAATATTGTTTTGACAGATGTGCGTCGACGAGAATAGAAGTGAGTCCTTGGACTCCTTCGGTTCTCCATAGAAAGGAGGTGATCCAGCCGCTCGTTCTCGAACGGCTACCTTGTTACGACTTCACCCCAATCATCGGCCCCACCTTAGACAGCTGACTCCTAAAAGGTTATCTCACCGGCTTCGGGTGTTACCAACTTTCGTGGTGTGACGGGCGGTGTGTACAAGGCCCGGGAACGTATTCACCGCAGTATGCTGACCTGCGATTACTAGCGATTCCAACTTCACGCAGGCGGGTTGCAGCCTGCGATCCGAACTGGGGTCGGGTTTCTGGGATTGGCTCCGCCTCGCGGCTTCGCTGCCCTTTGTTGCCGACCATTGTAGTACGTGTGTAGCCCAAGACATAAGGGGCATGATGACTTGACGTCATCCCCGCCTTCCTCCAGGTTATCCCTGGCAGTCTCCTATGAGTCCCCACCATTACGTGCTGGTAACATAGGATAAGGGTTGCGCTCGTTGCGGGACTTAACCCAACATCTCACGACACGAGCTGACGACAGCCATGCACCACCTGTTTTCGTGCTTCCGAAGAAGGGGACCCATCTCTGGGTCTTTCACTCAATGTCAAGCCTTGGTAAGGTTCTTCGCGTTGCGTCGAATTAAACCACATACTCCACCGCTTGTGCGGGCCCCCGTCAATTCCTTTGAGTTTCAATCTTGCGATCGTAGTCCCCAGGCGGGGTACTTATTGCGTTAACTCCGGCACAGAAGGGGTCGATACCTCCTACACCTAGTACCCATCGTTTACGGCCAGGACTACCGGGGTATCTAATCCCGTTTGCTACCCTGGCTTTCGCATCTCAGCGTCAGACACAGTCCAGAAAGGCGCCTTCGCCACTGGTGTTCCTCCCAATATCTACGCATTTCACCGCTACACTGGGAATTCCCCTTTCCTCTCCTGCACTCAAGACTTCCAGTATCCAACGCCATACGGGGTTAAGCCCCGCATTTTCACGTCGGACTTAAAAGCCCGCCTACATGCTCTTTACGCCCAATAATTCCGGACAACGCTTGCCACCTACGTATTACCGCGGCTGCTGGCACGTAGTTAGCCGTGGCTTCCTCGTCAGGTACCGTCAACACCAAAATGTATTATAGATCGGTGCTTTCGTCCCTGACAACAGAGTTTTACAACCCGAAGGCCTTCATCACTCACGCGGCGTTGCTCCGTCAGACTTTCGTCCATTGCGGAAGATTCCCCACTGCTGCCTCCCGTAGGAGTTTGGGCCGTGTCTCAGTCCCAATGTGGCCGTTCATCCTCTCAGACCGGCTACTGATCATCGCCTAGGTGAGCCGTTACCTCACCTACTAGCTAATCAGACGCAGGCCCATCTTCTGGCGATAGCTTACAAGTAGAGGCCATCTTTCATCCTCTCTCCATGCGGAAAGAGGATCTCATTCGGTATTAGCATCCCTTTCGGAATGTTGTCCCCAACCAGAGGGCAGGTTGCCTACGCGTTACTCACCCGTTCGCCACTAAGAACATTCCGAAGAAAGTTCTCCGTTCGACTTGCATGTGTTAAGCACGCCGCCAGCGTTCGTCCTGAGCCAGGATCAAACTCTCCAAAACAGGTATTTTGAAGAGCCGCTTGGCTCTTGAAAAACTAGCTTTGATTTTTTAACCTGGTTGTCATCCAGGTGACTCGATCTCATCACTAAAAGTGACTTGACCCGCACATCTGTCAACAATATTCAGTTTTCAGGGTTCCAACCTCGCTGTTTGTAACAGCTCATTTATATTAACAAATCATTTGGAATTTGTCAACAACTTTTTTCTTTGTTCTCAATTCCTCTGACTTGTCTGCTTCCTCAAAGAGAAAGCTTGTATATAATATCAAACCTTCTCATTTCTGTCAACAGTTTTTTTCAGCCAATCGGCCAATTTGGCATGGGGACCGGCCAGCGGGACCTTTTCCCACTCTTCCGGGCTGAACCAGGACCACTCTCCCCCCGGGACTTCCGCTCTTTCCATCACATAGGCAGTCATGTTCCAGATCTGATGGGTAAACACATGGCGATGCTGCCACACGGCAGGACCAGCTTCCGTTTCCAGCAGTTTTACCAGGCTGCTCCGGGCCTTTTCTGCCCCAGGCTCCAGTACCATGGGAAATTCCCACATGGAGGCCAGCATCCCTTTGGCCGGCCGCTTGTGGAACAGATACCGACCCTCCCGGACCACCAGTCCGCAGGCCGCAGCCAGTTCCTTCTGCGGAGCCTTGGGCTTTTTAACGGGAAGGGTTTCTGTCTTCCCCTCTTTCCAGGCCTGACAGAAAGCGGTCAGGGGACAGGCTTCACACCGGGGATGCCGGGGGATGCACACTTCCGCTCCCAGATCCATCAGGGCTTCGTTGAAATCTCCCGGCCGGTCCCCGGGAATGGCTTCTTCCGCCAGGGCCGTGATGGTTTTCTTCCCTTGGGTCCCGGAAATGTCCTCTTCCACCCCGTACAGCCGGGACAGCACCCGGAGCAGATTCCCGTCCACCGCCGGGATCTTCTCTCCAAAGGCCATGGAAAGGATGGCGCCCACCGTATAGGCCCCGATGCCCGCCAGACTCCCCAGAGCCTTCCGTTCCCGGGGAAGCTGACCACCCCATTCCGCCATCACCTGCCGGGCCGCCTTGTGGAGATTCCGGGCCCGGCTGTAATAGCCCAGGCCCTGCCAGGCCCGGAGTACCTGTTCTTCCGGGGCCTGGGCCAGATCCCGGATGGTGGGAAACTGTTCCATCCACCGCTGGAAATATCCTTTTACCGTTTCGGTCCGGGTCTGCTGGAGCATGATTTCCGACACCCATACATGGTAGGGATTCCGGGGATGCTCCTCCCGCCAGGGCAGCGCCCGCCGACTGCCGTCGAACCAGGCCAGCAGGGTTTCCGGCCAGTCATTTCTTTTCATCCAGATGGACCTCCTGAAAAATTGATTGGATCACATGATCCCCGTCCGGAGCAAAGAGGATGGTCCCCCGGAGCTGTTTCCCCGCCAGCAGCTGGGGCAGCCAGATCCGGTCGGCCTCCCACATTTCCTCATAAGGCAGCTGGTCCAGAGAGAACCACCGGGGTTCCATTTCTTCCGACAGATGGGGCTCGCCCTGCCATTTCCGGACAAAATACACCATGCCCCCGTGGGACCAGCGGCCATCAGAAGGCTGATCGAAATACAGGTCCGCCGCCAGATCCAGATCTTCCGGCCGGACGGTGATGCCGCTTTCTTCCCGGAGCTCCCGGGCGGCACACTGGCGCATGGTCTCTCCCGGTTCGATCTTGCCCCCGAACCCGTTCCATTTTCCCACGCCCATACCCCGGCGCTTCCGCCCCAGCAGCACCCGGCCGGCACCATCCAGCAGGTACACCAGCGATGTATCCCTCATTTTCTGAGCACCGCTTCCACCAGGGCCTTCAGGAACCGGAACCGGGGCTCCAGGCTGCTGATCACCCCATATTCCGTCACTGCATGGCCGTTGCCGCCCACAGGGCCCAGTCCATCCAGGGTGGGAATGCCCAGGGCGGAGGTAAAGTTGCCGTCGCTGCCCCCGCCGGCGGCCTGCCACTGGAAGGACACCCCTTCTTTCCGGCCCACTTCTTCCGCCAGACGGCAGAAAGCCAGCGTCTTTTCAGAAGGCATCATGGGCGGCCGGGCCACCCCTCCTTCCACCCGGACCTTCACCCGGGGATCGAAGGGATGGGCTTCCAGCTCCCGGATGGCCCGGTCGATCCGATCTCCTTCGCTGTTTTTTTCAATCCGCACATCGATGACGCACCGGCACTGGGCCGGCACCACATTGGCAGCAGTGCCTCCCTGGACCAGACCGATGTTCACCGTGGTCCCGGCTGCCCGGTCTGCCAGAGGAATGATTTTTTCTCCCCAGCGGATGAATTCGTTGATGGCGCTGGCCCCCTTGTCCGGATTCACCCCGGCATGGGAGGCGATGCCTTCAAAGGTCAGGGTGTACTTGCAGATTCCCTTCCGCTGGTTCACCAAATCCCCGTTGGGCCGGGCGCTTTCCATGATCAGGGCATGGGCGGCCTTCCGGGCTTCCCGTTCAATCACCGGCCGGGAGTACCGGGAGCTGATTTCCTCATCCGGGTTGAACAGCAGGCAGAGGTTCCCCTGGAGGTTTTTCCGGCTGACGGCTTCCGCCAGATACACCATGAACAGGTCTCCGCATTTCATGTCCGCGGAACCGGGGCCTTTGTAATGGTCCCCTTCGATGGAAAAGGGACGGTCCTTCACGGTCCCCATGGGGAACACCGTATCCATGTGGCCCAGGAGGATCACGTCATAATGGTCCGGATTTCCCCACACGGCCTTCAGGCAGGGCCCCACCTGGTCCCCCACGGAAATCAGTTCTGTCTGCCAGCCGGCCCCATCAAGCCGCCGGCGGATCCAGTCCGCCACCCGGGCCGTGCCTTCCGGACAGGTGCTGAAACTGTCCATGTTCACCAGGGTTTCCAGATCTTTCAAATAGTCCTTCACAGCAAAAGTCATGTCCAATTCCTCCTTCTGCCGGTCCGACGCCGGACCATATCGGTTCTATTATACAGGAAAAAAGAAAGGACTGCACGCTGGGTACAGTCCCTTCCGGATTTTTTTACCGTTTCACCATTTTCGCCGCATCCGTCAGGAAATCCGCCTGCCGGGCCAGGGCTTCTTCCGCCTGGGTCAGTGTCACCGGTTGGAAGTAAATGGTCTGACCGGGCTTCATCTGGGCCAGACGGGACAGATCCGCCTGGATTACCTGGCCGATCTTGGCGTAGCCCCCGGTGGTCTGCCGGTCCGCCATCAGGATGATGGGATTCCCGTCCGCCGGCACCTGGATGGATCCGAAGGTCACCGGTTCAGAAATCATCTCCAGGCTGCTGTCCTTATAGGGCAGCGGTGTCCCGCTGAGCCGGTACCCCATCCGGTCTGACTGGGCCGTAATGGTGTAGCCGCTGCGGAAAAAGGCATGGAGGGTGGCATTGGAGAACCAGTCTGCCTGGAGTCCCTGGGTCACCCGGATGGGTTCCCCGGCAAACAGGCTTTCCGTCCCCACGGACCAGCCCAGGGTACTGAAGGGCTTGCCCCCCAGTCCGGCCAGGGCTGCCGCCAGTTTTTCCTGTTCCGCCGTCAGGTCCCCCGTTTCCAGTTCCGTGCCGTCCGCCAGGGGAGCGCCTCCCACCCCGCCGATTTTGGCCCGGAGATAGGTACTCTTGCTGTTCATCACTTCCGGCACTGCAAAGCCCCCAGCCACCGTCAGATAGCCCCGGGCGCCTTTTGCCGCAAAACCGAAGGACAGGGCACTGTCTTCCTTCACATACACCGCCCGGTTGAGAGGCACGGGTTTGCCCCCCAGTTTGGCTCCCAGGTCCGCCCCGGTCAGGGCAAAAACCAGGCCAGCCGGCAGTTTCAGGAAAGGCCCGCTCATGGTCATTTCCAGGGCCCCTTCGCTTTCTTTGTTGCCCACCAGGATATTTCCCAGCTTCAGGCTGAACAGGTCCATGGCCCCACTGACCAGGACCCCGTACTTCTGGAATCCGTACCGCCCCGTATCCTGCAGCGTGGTGAGAGGGCCGCCTTTTTTCACGATGATCTTCATTTTTGGGCACCTTCCTTCTCTTTCGCTGCCAGTTCCTTATATTCTTCCGGAGTGATGCTGACAAATTCCAGACGGTCCCCGGCCTGGAGCAGGCTGGGGTGTTCCAGATCCCAGGGCCGGAACAGGGCCAGGGGCGTCCGGCCGATCAGCTGCCAGCCTCCGGGGGTTTCCAGAGGGTAGGCCCCGGTCTGGGACCCGGCAATACCTACGGATCCGGCCGGGATCACCAGCCGGGGAGTTTTCTTCCGAGGGGTGGCGATTTCCGGCGGCAGTCCTCCCACATAGGGGAAGCCCGGAGCAAATCCGATCATGTACACCAGATAATCCCCGCCGGTGTGGATTTTCACCACTTCTTCCGGGGTCAGGTGATGATACTCCGCCACTTCTTCCAGATCCGGTCCGTATTCACCTCCGTAGCACACCGGGATCCGGATCTTGTCCCGTTCCGCTTCCGCAGTGAACCGGATCCCTTCCAGCAGGGTCTTTACCCGGGCCGCCGCTTCCCGATATCCTTTGGACAGCCAGTGATCTTCCGGCAGGGAAGATTCCCGGGCCAGCACCAGGGGATCGTAGAACACCGTCACCCCGGTATAGGAAGCTTCAAATTCCAGGAGTCCCGGAAACGGATGCTGTTCCAGTTCTGTAACCAGTGCCCGGGCGCAGCGCAGGATCTCCGGATCGATGGTACTGCCGAAAGAGACCATCAGGGCTCCTTCTCCCACCGGACGGATCTGGGCTGCCTGTAAATATTCTGCAGCTTTTTCCATGGTCATTCCACCTTTTCTATCCCAACAGTTTGGGCAGTAATTTGCTTGCGGTTTCCACTGCCAGGCAGAGCATTACGGCAAAGATGATCCAGCCGGTGACGGTGAGGAACTGGGGATGATGATAATCCCCCACCACGGTCTTCTTCCGGGCGGCCAGGAGCAGAGCCCCCAGCACCAGCGGCAGGATCAGCCCGTTCAGGGCCCCGGCCAGGATCAGCACCTTCACCGGTTTGCCGATGAAGGCAAAGACGGCAGCAGAAAAAATGATAAATCCAATGATCAGATACCGGTAATTTTTGTTCAGGCCTTCACTGAAGGTCCGGATGAAAGAAACAGAGGTGTAGGCGCAGCCGATGACGGAAGTGATGGCCGCGGACCACATGACCACCCCGAAGATCTTGTAGCCCACTTCCCCTACGGCCAGTTTGAACACAGAGGCCGGCGGGTTGGCCGGATCCAGGGTATAGCCCTGGCTGATGACCCCCAGAGCCGCCAGGAACAGGAACACCCGCATGACACTGGTGATCCCGATGCCCGTCAGAGAACTGCGGTTCACTTCGTCCAGCTTGTCCACCCCGCAGATGCCCGCATCCAGCAGCCGGTGGCCGCCGGCGAAGGTGATGTAGCCGCCCACGCTGCCCCCTACCAGGGTCACAATGGACATCAGGTCGATATGGTCAGGCACAAAAGTCTTGGTCACTGCTTCCCCCACCGGAGGATGGGAAGTGACCGCCACATAGATGGTCAGGAGCACCATGACACCTCCGGCGATCTGGGCGAACTTGTCCATCAGAGTGCCGGCTTCCTTGCTGGAAAAAATGAAGATGGCAATGGCCGCGCTGATCAAAGCCCCCACAATGGGAGAGATCCCGAACAGCACATTCAGCCCCAGGCCGGCACCCCCCAGGTTGCCGATGTTGAAGGCCAGGCCCCCGAACACCACAAAGGCGGACACCAGATAGCCCAGGCCCGGCAGCACCATGTTGGCAATGTCCTGGCCGGGCTTTTTGGCCACAGCAATCACCCGCCACACATTCAGCTGGGCAATGGCATCGATGATGATCATGGCCAGGATGGCAAAGCCGAAGCTGGCCCCCAGCTGGCCGGTAAATACCGTAGTCTGGGTCAGGAAGCCCGGTCCGATGGCGGATGTGGCCATCAGGAAGGCAGCACCCAGCAGTACGCTGATGTTGGATTCTTTTTTCATAACAAACTTCCCCCTCATTTGGATCCTGTTATGGTTTTTTCTGGAACGGTCGGGTCCCGTGCTTTTTCTCTTTTTTTACAGCACGCTCAGATCCGCGTTCTTTACAATGGGTACCCCGTGGACATTAGCCATCCGGCATGGACCCTCACCTGTTATTTCAGGAAGGTTCCGGCAGCAGCGATTTCCACCCCGTTTTCCTGGAGGGCCTTCCGGATTTTCTGGGTGAACAGCAGTGCCTTTTCCCCATCCCCATGGACGCAGATGGTATCCGCCTTCACCGGGATCACCTTGCCGCTGAGGGTGGTCACCTGGCCCTTCAGCACCATGGACAGCACCTGGGCAATGGAAGCATCCTCATCCGTGATCATGGCACCGGGCTGGGTCCGGGGCGTCAGGGAACCGTCTTCCTGATAGCTCCGGTCCGCAAACACTTCCGAAGCCACCTTCAGACCGATCTTTTCCGCAGCCTTGACGCTTTCGCTGCCGGCCAGGGCAAACAGGATGATTTCCGGATCCACATCATAAATGGCCTGGGCAATGGCTTCCGCCAGGGCCGGATCCTTGGCCGCCATATTGTACATGGCTCCGTGGGGCTTTACATGCTGGAGCCGGGTGCCCGCCGCTTTGGCAAAAGCACTGAGCGCCCCCACCTGATACACCACCATGGCATACACATCTGCCGGAGAAACGGCCATTTTCCGACGGCCGAAACCCACCAGGTCCGGGTATCCGGGATGAGCCCCCAGGGCTGCGCCGCTCTTTACCGCCAGATCCACCGTCTTTTTCATCACGGAAGGATCCCCTGCATGGAATCCGCAGGCAATGTTGGCGGAAGTCACCAGCGGCAGGACCTTGTCATCCATGCCGATTTTGTAGGCGCCGAAACTTTCTCCCAGATCAGAGTTTAAATCAATTTTCATAATATTACCCCTTTCCTTTGCTACATACCGAACATTTAGGATATTACCATGATTCTCGTTATTAATTAACTACGTCACATTTTCTTCACATTATACTGTATACACACCTCCAGCCTGTCAAATTTGTTATAAAGTCCTCCCCTTCTGTCAGCCCAGCATCTTCAGGATGGTCTGGAGGCTCATGTACAGCATCACTGCAAAGACCAGCCAGCCTGTATAGAACAGGAAGGAGGAATGACGGTAGGCCCCCACGATTTTTTCCTTCTTGGCCGCCAGCAGCAGAGAGCCCAGCACAATGGGCAGGATCAGCCCGTTGAGAGCCCCCACCACCACCAGCACCATTACCGGTTTGCCGATGAAGGAGAAAATGAAGGAGGAGAACAGGATGAAGCCGATAATCAGATACCGGTGATATTTTTCCAGGGTGGGGCTGAAGGTCCGGATAAAGGAAACAGAGGTATAGGCACAGCCCACCACGGAGGTAATGGCCGCAGACCACATGACCAGACCGAAGATCTTGTAGCCCAGGTCACCGGCTGCCAGTTTGAACACAGAAGCCGGCGGGTTGGCCGGATCCAGGGTCAGCCCCTGGGAAATGACCCCCAGTGTGGCCAAAAACAGCAGGATCCGCATCAGGCTGGTGATGCCGATGCCCATGGCCGAGCTCTTGTTGACCTCCTTCATGTTTTCCACCCCGGTGATCCCCGCATCCAGCAGCCGGTGGCCGCCGGCGAAGGTGATGTAGCCGCCCACACTGCCCCCTACCAGGGTCACGATGGACATCACATCCACCGTATCCGGCATGACGGTTTTGGCCAGAGCCAGCCCCACCGGAGGATGGGAGGTAACGGCCACATAGATGGTCAGGAGCACCATGAAGCCCCCCACGATCTGGGCGAACCGGTCCATGAGGGCCCCGGCACTTTTATTCAGGAAGATGAACACAGCAATCACCGTGCTGATGAGAGCCCCGGTCACCGGGGACACCCCCAGCAGCACATTGAGCCCCAGGCCCGCGCCCCCTACATTGCCGATGTTGAAGGCCAGGCCCCCGGCCACCACCAGAGCCGATACGAAATACCCCAGCCCGGGCAAGAGGGCGTTGGCAATATCCTGGCCGGGCTTTTTGGCCGCCGCAATGATCCGCCACACATTCAGCTGAGTAATGGCGTGGATCAGGATGGTGGCCAGGATCACAAAACCGAAGCTGGCCCCCAGCTTGCCGGTGAACACGGTGGTCTGGGTCAGGAACCCCGGTCCGATGGCCGAGGTGGCCATCAGGAAGGCCGCCCCCAGCAGTACACTCCAGTTGGATTCTTTCATGATGGGTTGTTCCTCCAATCTTTGTCGTTTAATTCTGTAAATTCTGATACAAAAAAAATCGAACTGCTGAACCTTCGCTACCCTCCTTTCCAATTGTACCGTAGTAAAGTGCACGGTTTCATTATAACTGAAAATTAACCGCTTGTTGAAGGGAATTCTTGGATAATTTATGCAGAAAGAAAAAGGCGTCAGACACGTGTCCAACGCCTTTTCATAGAGCCCGCCGGGCGGACGCTTGTCCCTGTACAGCAGGAGGGGCGCCGGGCCTGCGTCCCCTACGGTTTTTTTCAGAAGTCTCTCTGTAATCTGGCGGGTCTCCCGGCGGTGAGGCCCCTACGGACCCGTGCATATCCTGCCGTTGCCTGTTGCGGGCGCACCGGGCGGCACGGCTCCGCCGGCCTTGGTGACGCCCCTACGATTCCGCAATGGATTCTCCAGTCAAACCATTCCACTCTTCACTCTTTCCTCTGCTCTATCCCCCTTATCCTCTTCCTTTGATCACCCGTACCCGCTGGATGGTGGGATTCCCTTTGCTGTCTTTGGCAATGGTATCCACCCGGATCCGTTCCAGTTCCGGTTCGAATTCGTTGAGGATCCGTTCGCTGAGCCGGGCGCCTTTCTGCATTTCCCGATAGACGATCATGGCGAATTCATACCGGGTCATCATCCGGTCGCCTTTGAATTCTCCATCCGGATACCCTTCCATGATGCCGTTCCCGTAGAGCTGGGCGATTTCGTTGTAGGCCCAGTGGTTCTTTTCCACATCCGGGAACAGTTTGGTCAGAGTGGGATCCAGCTTCCGTCCGGCGGCCACATCGGCCAGGGCGCCCCGGAGGTTTTCCACTTCCTTCCGCAGATCTTTCAGTTCCTTGGCCATGGCCACCCGGCTGTTGGACACATGGTTGTGCTGACCCAGTTTGAAGGTGGCACCCACATTCACCATGTTTTCTCCGCCGCCCACGCTGCCGCCCAGGCTGAACATCACATCCTCATTGGGCCGGTAGAAGGCCCCCAGGGCCACGGCATTGGCCCCGCTGTAGCTGCCGGCCCCCACCGCAAAGTCCAGTTTGTCATCCGGATCGAAATCCAGAGGATGGAGAGCCGCCAGGGCTGCCGCATTGGCCCCCACCCGGTCCACCCGGGCATCCAGTTTGGTGATGGAACGGCTCATGTTCTGGACATCTCCAGAAAGATTCCTGATATCTCCCGTGTTTTTCTCCACCTCTTTCTGGATGCCATAGATCTGGCCCCCATTGACAGCTTCTTTGGAACCTGCTGCAATGGTCCCATCTCCCACATACGCTTTCTGGGCAGTAATGGTGTCCACGGCAATGTCTTTTTTCATCGACACCTGATAATTGGCTGCTTCTCCGGCACCCGCAGTATTCTGCACCTGGATATTGTCCCCTGCCGAAACAGTGGAATGTTTCCCTGCTTCTGCTGCTGCCTGGTTCAGTACCGCGCTGACTTTTTTCAACTGGGCCACATTGACGGCATCCGTATCCTGGGTCCCGGCGGCCACACTGGTGATCTGCCGGGTCAGCTCCGTTCCGCTGCCCACGGCCACTGCGGCTCCCGTCGCCACCCAGGTGGAGGAGGTATCCGTGGAAGCCTGTTTGGTGGAGGGATCATAGCCGGCTTCCCCGGCTCCCACCGATGCCAGGGAACCGCTTCCCAGGGCCACTCCCCCTTCTGCAGTAGCGTTGGCATTGTGCCCCAGGATCACCACATTCTTCTGGTCCGTGGTGGTCATATTATCTGCTGACCCCAGCACAACGCTGTTGGTGGCCCCGGACAAAGTCCTTTTGTCCCCCAGCAGCAACGCCGTATTCGTATCTTTCACCGTATTGCCGGACCCGATTACGGACACATGCTGGACATTGGAAGCGGTATTCTTGTATCCGGATACCATATTGTGGCTGCTGACGGCTGCGCTGGCCCCGGTCACCTGGTTTCCCACCCCGATGATAGCCGTCTTCTCGGTGTAATCTGCCTTGTTCCCACCACCGATGGCCAGGGTGGCGCCGCCGCTGTCAGAAGCGGCAATGGCGGTCCTCAGTTTTTCCGCAAATTCTTTGGCGGAAGCTCCGCTGTCTGAAGGGACACCACTCAGACTTGTTACCGAATTGGTGATTTCATTCCCCGCCCCGTAAATCAGGGCCCCGTTGGAATTGAAAGCCCGGTTGGCCACCCCGCTGATGGTATTGGCAATCCCTGAGTAATAGCTTCCCGTTTTGGATTCAATGCTGTTCAGGGCTCCGTTGATGGTGGCCCCCAGGTTCTTTACCGGATTGGCCAGCCGCCCACCGTTATACTCACTGGAAATGATGTTGTACACACCGGTACTGGTGGTGAACGCCCCATTGCTGAAGCTGTTGGCCCCGATGGTGGTGGCATAAACGTTCAGGGCATCAGTCCGGGTGGAAGCACTGTCCACCGTGGTATCTCCCAGCTCTCCCTTGTAATTGTGGGACCCGATCATGGTACTGCCGGTACGGGCAAAGGTATTGTCCCCGATGGCGATACTGCCGACGACTTTTGTAGGGTCAGCAGGGATCCGTGGGGAAGAGAACCAGCTGCCGCTGTAGGTGGTCTGCCCGAAGGCAAAACTGGCTTCCCCTCCGCCGGCCATGTTTTCCACTTTGGCATTTTTGCCGATGGCGATGCTGCCCCCCTGGCTGGCATAGTTGTTGATGTTGGCTCCATTGCCCACCACAATATCCCCGGTGGCATTGCTGGCGCCATTGGAATAGGAAATCCCCGCCCCCTTCCCAATGGCCACATTCTCAGCTTTGGGGGCATTGCTCCCTGTGCCATATGCAACACCGTTTCCCGCTCCCGTTGCAGTGTCTGCCGCATAGGTGCAATTGCCAAGAGCCGAAAGGATCAGCAGGGTCAAAGCGGCACTCCGCAGCTTTTTCCCCTTTCCCTCTGGTCCGGCTGCCACCTGTTCCGGCACAACCCTACGGCCCTTTTCCGTCTGCTTCCGTACTGCCTGATTGATTCTTTTCATAAGTTCTCCTTTTCCCCAGCAAATTTTTCGTTGTTTGCTTTTTTATCCTATCAATCAGGCATTTTATTTACAATATGTATATATTATAAATAAATTATATTGCATTTTGTATATCTTTATTGAACATCAGCCTATATATCAACTACTCTCTACGGTTTGCTGTTTATATTATATTTGTTCTGCTGTTTTTCTTCCGCCCGTCTTTCCTCATTTCATTTCCTCACGCTGTTTTCTTCTGTCCAAACAAATACCCTGCTGGCCAGCAGCAGGGTATTTGTTGTCTATGGATTGAGTACCTGTCAGTTCAACAGCTGTTGAACTATTCGGACATTTCATGATGTGAACCATAGGGGATCTTTTCTTTATTCCAACACCCCCAGTTCCTTCAATCCCTCTTCCAGGGCATCCATATCCTCGTCATTCCGGGTTTCCACCAGCAGGGTATGACGGCCCTGGGTCAGTGTTACGATCAGAGGACCTTTTTCTTCCCGGAGCCGGTCCATGTACTGCCGCACATCCCGCCGGCTGTACAGTTTCATGGGCACCTGGATCACCCCGTAGACCTCATGGGACAGGACCAGACCATGGACGATGCCCCCATTGTCCACCACCACATTCAGTTCGGCTTCCAGTTCTCCGTCATCCATGGCCCGGCTCTGGCAGTGGATTTCCTGATGGAACCCTTTTTCCTGTGCTTCTCCTGCCAGCTGATACCCCCGGGCAGTGGAAATGATTTTTTTCCCGCTGCTCCGGAGCAGGGCCACATCGCTTACAATAATCTGCCTTGTCACATTCAGGGCTTTGGACAGAACCACTCCGGTCAGGGGTTCTTCCGCATTTTCCAGCATCTCATACAGTTTTTCTCTTCTCATCTGATTGTCCATGTTTTTACCTTTCCTGCTTTCTTTTCCAAGGATCTCGTTTGTTCAGGACGTCCACATTCTCAGCACGGTTTACTGCTTAAGAACATTTATTTTTTACAGAAGAACATTTATGTATTATACCACACTTTTTGATACAAATCATGAATATTTCATTCTTTTTATCTCATAATTATGTAAATACCTTTGTCCATTTTTGTGCTTGCAACTGCCCGTTTTCCTGTTTCCTGGTCCGCATTTGTATAGATACGGGACAGAAACGGCGATATGCAAAAAAATCCATTTCACTGCATCCTTTATCCAACTAAAGGATACCAGTAAAATGGACTTTTTCGAAATATATTTTTATTAAGAGCTATATTTAAAAACTAAAAGGCTTTCTCCTTTACAATCTTCCGGCCATGATTTCCAGCCCTCTCTTTTTCAGCATTTCCATCATGTCCTCCATGTACCGGGGCACTTTTTCCCGGCGGTGGAAGGCGGCCACCACTTTTCGCCGGTGTTCCGGCACGTCCAGCTGATACAGGTTCACCGGTTTGGCATACCGGAAAGTTTTGGTGTAGGCTTCCCGGACCAGGGTGATGCCGAATCCTTCCGCCACCATCTGGAGGATCAGTTCGATGCTCCGGATGGTATAAATATGGCTGGGACGGATCTGGTGCTTCCGGAAGATCCTGTCCTGGAGGTCCCGGGAAGATTGTTCCTGGGTGGTGGACAGGAGCACCTGGCCGTTCAGGGCTTCCGGTGCCAGGATCCCGTAGGGATGGCCTTCCCGGAACACCGCCTGGCTGTTGAGAGGATGGCCCTGGGGTACGGCCACCAGGAATTCTTCCTCGAACAGTTCCCGGAACTCCATGGTCCGGTCCCAGTTTTCCCCGTTGACGATGATCATGTCCAGTTCATGGTTGTTCAGCAGTTCATTCAGGAACATGATGTTCCCCTGACGCAGGGTCAGTTCCACATGGGGCCATTTTTCCCCGAAGGCCTTCAGCACCCGGGGCAGCAGCCAGGGACCCCGGAGCAGGGATATCCCCAGCCGCAGACGGCCTACTTCGTCACTGAGGATCATGTTCAGTTCTTCATTGAACTGGTTGGATTCTTCCAGGATTTTCCGGGCATGGAGGACATACCGTTCCCCAGCCTTGGTCAGTTCGAATTTTTTGCCTTCCCGGTCGAAAAGAGGGGTCCCCAGATGTTTTTCCAAATTGCTGATGTAGATGCTCAGGGCCGGCTGGGAAATATACAGCCGGTCCGCCGCCCGGGTCAGGTTTCCGTATTCCGCCAGCGTACACACATACCGCTGTTCTTTCAGTTCCATTGCGTCTCCCACCTTGTGCTGTGTCTCCCTTTTGTTTTCCTCATGAGGCGTATTGATTTCCTTTATGATTCCATGAGAGCTATTATACAATAAAGCAGGAAATATGGCAAAATTTGTGCAATTTGTTACACATATATGGATATATGTATTGATTTGATGTATAGTATCTTTATCTGTCGGCTATGATGAGGCGGGTCTCCCGGCGTGAAGCCCCAGGGGACCCGTGCATATCCTGCCGTTGCCTGTTGCGGGCGCACCGGGCGGCACGGCTCCGCCGGCCTTGGTGACGCCCCTACGGTTCCGCAATGGATTCTCCGTTCTATACTGTACCCATAAGTGTGGACACTTTTTAAGAGTAGCACCTGCCCATAAAATTGGACAGGCTACAATTTGAATCCTTTAAAATTGACGTGCTCATTTTGGACCCAACCTATTGAACACAATCATATGTATGTGGTATCCTCAAATCCAATAAAGCCAAGGAGAATCCACATGAGCAGAAAACTTTTTACTGAGGAACAGATTGCAGCGTTGCGTCAGAACCCTTATGTGTATAGCGTAAGCCGCTCTACCCTGGTCCTGAGGAAGTCCTTTAAAGAAATCTTTTACACCGAATATATGGAAGGAGTCTATCCTAAAGACATCTTCAAAAAATACGGCTTTGACCCTGCTGTGCTGGGCGAAAGACGCATTGGCGGTGCTCTCCAGCATATCAAAGAGGAATATGCCAAATATGGTTGTTTCTATGAAGGCAGGAGACCCGCCGACAGGTCTGACACCGCCGCCAAGGTCAAGCCTGAAGATGACATTAAGGCCCTCAGACATGAAGTTGAATACTTGCGGCAGGAAGTGGAATATTTAAAAAAAATTTCCGCGATCAAGAACACAAAAAGGTAGGTTCTCTGCTCATGAACGATTCCTCTTGTGTGTTCGAAATCATAGAAAAGACGGTAAGTACCAGCGAGAACAGACTTTCCATCAGCAGTTTATGCAAGATGGCAGGCGTGTCCCGAAGCGGTTATTATGCCTGGGTAAAGGCGGAAGCATTTCGGCAGGCCCAGCAAGAACAGGACCGCAAGGACTTTGAACTGATCCTTGCCGCTTACAAAAGACGAGGGTACAAGAAGGGGCGCCCGCAGCATCTATATGGAGCTGCTCCACATGGGATCCGCCCGTCATTATGAATGTGAAGAAAATCCGTCGTCTGATGAAAAAGTTCCACCTGCTTTGCCCCATCAGGAAGGCGAATCCCTATCGGCAGCTGGCGAAAGCCCTGAAGACCAATACGGTGGCCGATAATCTGCTGCAGCGCCAGTTTGAGGACTATGGTCCTCGCATGGTACTGCTGACAGATATTACCTATCTTCCTTACAATGGGATCTTTGCTTATCTTTCCACCATACTGGATGCCTATACCAAGCAGATTCTGGCGTATGTCCTCAGCGATTCTTTGGAGGTGGATTTCGTGGTAGAAACGGTGAACAACCTGATTCGAGATCACGGCGTCTCACTGCATGCTGAAACCATCGTGCATTCTGACCAGGGTTGCCATTACACGAGTCACAGCTTCATCGATATCCTCCATGACAAGGATCTCAGACAATCCATGTCACGGCGGGGGAATTGCTGGGACAATGCGCCGCAGGAAAGCTTCTTCGGCCGTATGAAAGACCATGTGAAAAAGAAAATTGCAGCAGCAGTGAGCTTTGGGGAGGTGAAGGCCATCGTAGATGATTACATGGATTATTACAACAACGAGCGCTACCAGTGGGAACTGGCGAAACTGTCGCCAAACGAGTTCTACCAATTTGTAACAACAGGGGTTTATCCGCTCGATATTCCCAAGATGCCCGAGGTTCCTACATTGAAGCGGAGAGCCTGTGAGCTGGGGAACCAGCTCACCTCATAAAATGGCAAAAGCAGCCATTTTATGAGTAAGGAGCCAGTGCATAAGATTGGATGGTTAGGGGCCTTCTGATAGACAATTACCAAACGTCCATTTTAAAGGTACCAGGATTGTTGAACTGTCTAAAACAAGGGGTCCTACTTTTAGAAACTGTCCTTGACAAGGGGTACGGTTTATTCAAACTGACCCGCACTTCACTCTTCACTCTGCACTCTTCACTGTTTTCTCCCCCACCTGCCCTGCGATATACCGCTCCAGGGCCTCCACATAGGCCTTACCCAGGCGGCTGAGATGGGTCTGTTTGTGGGTCAGGAGGCCGATGTGCATGTCCCCTTCTTTCTGGAGGGGCACGGCGATGATGCTGGCTCCGTTCAGTTTCTGGTCGATGACCCCGCTGCACACGGTATAGCCGTTGAGCCCGATCAGCAGGTTGAACAGGGTGGCCCGGTCAGTGACCCGGATGTTTTTGCTGCGGACCAGGGTGCTGAAGATCTCTTCGGAAAAATAGAAGGCGTTGTGGTCTCCCTGGATGTAGGACAGATAGGGATAGGGAGCCAGTTCTTCCATGGAAACGCTGTCCCGTCCCGCCAGGGGGTGGGACGCGTTGAGGAACACATGGGGCCGGGCCACGAACAGTTCCCGGAACACCAGGTCGTTGGCCTTGAAGATTTTCTGGAGGACGGCTTTGTTGAAAGCATTGTAGTACAGGATGCCGATTTCACTGCGCATGTGGGCCACATCGTCGATGATGGTGTAGGTCTGGGTCTCCTGGAGGCTGAAATCGTAGGTATCGCCCCCGTACTGTTTGATCAGATCCACAAAGGCGTTCACCGCAAAGGAATAGTGCTGTGTGGACACGGTGAATTCCTGCTTGCCCCCGGCCTGTTTCTTGTACCGGGATTCCAGGAGATCTGCCTGTTCCAGCACCTGCCGGGCATAGCCCAGGAAGATTTCCCCGTCCCGGGACAGGTGGACCCCCTTGTTGGTCCGTTCAAAGATCTGGATGCCCATTTCCCGTTCCAGTTCCCGGACCATCTTGGTGAGGCTGGGCTGGGTGATGAACAGGGTCTTGGCCGCTCCGCTGAAGGTTCCGGCTTCGGCAATGGCCACAATATAGCGCAATTGTTGTAAAGTCATGGTTTTTCCTGCTTTCTTTCGATTTCTTCCGTCCGTATGGTTCTCATTATACCATAGCCCCTCAGAGATACGGGGCAATATCCTTCTTCCGCAGCAGCCACAGGGGGACCAGCCCTCCCAGGGTCCCGGCGCCCAAAAGGAGCGCCGGGGCCAGGAATCCCTGCCACAGGGGAACCCAGCTCATCTGCACCGCCGCCTGCTGCCCGATGCCTTCTGCCGCCAGCAGGCTGCCGCCCCATCCCAGGCACCAGCCCAGGGTGCTGCCCAGAAGGAGCAGCAGGAATTGTTCCAGCAGCAGCAGAGCCTGGGTTTTCCGGCGGCTGGCTCCCAGGGCCCGGAGCAGGGCCCATTCTTCCATCCGGGAAGTCCCGTCCCAATACAGGGCCAGCAGGGTCACCAGGGTGGCCGCCCCCAAAAGGCCCAGGGACAGAGTGATCCAGAACTGCCGGCTCTGGCCCACCATCCCATAGAGGGCGATCAGACTCTGGGCCGGGAACAGCAGCTGGGAGGGGCCGCCTTTTTTCCGCTGCCAGGCGGCCAGCAGCGCCATGGCCTGACCATACCCCTTGGGCCGGACCAGGATGGCAGTCACTTCCCCCTTCTGGCCGGAGACCAGGGCGGCTCCATGACCGGCATGGGCTTCCCAGATGTCTTTCAGAGGAACCAGGATGGCTTTGTCATAGGGTCCCTGGACCGGAGCCAGGATTCCCACCACCCGGTAGGGATGATGGTGGGCTTTTCCTTTGCCAATGAACCCGTGGCTGGACTGGAACACATCTCCCACCTGGAGCCCGGTGAGCCGGGCGGTTTCCGCTCCCAGCACCGCTTCCCCGGTACCGGCAAAGCTCCGTCCCCGGGCAGGCCGCAGCCAGGGCTTGTGTTCCCCGGGCACCACATAGGAAAAGATTTCCGGTTCCGTGCCGCAGAGCCGGAACCCCCGGTAGCTGTCCCCGAAAGCCAGGGGCAGCACCCTGTCGGCTTTGCCGCTCTGCCGCAGGTCATCCACTTCCCCATAAGGGATGTTCCCGATGGGCCGGTCCCGCAAAAATACCGTATTCAGCACCAGCTGGTAGGGAGACCCTTTGGCCCCTGCCAGGATGGGAAAGGGAGCCGCCGCCCGGTTCAGGCCCTGGCACAGGCCCCCGGCCATCTGGATCACAAACACCGGCAGGGCACAGGCCACCGCCGTCAGAAGAATCAGCAGCCCGTACCGGAGGGGCCGCCGCCACAAAGAAAGAAAAGCCAGACAGAGCATCACGCTTCCTCCTTCCGCAGTTCCAGCTTCCGGGCAAACCGGGCCTGGACCGCCGGATCATGGCTGGCGCACAGGAGCAGACAGCCGCTCCGGGCCTGATACCCCAGGAGCAGCTCCAGGATCCGCCGGCTGTTTTTTACATCCAGACTGGCGGTGGGTTCATCCGCCAGGAGCAGCCGGGGCCGCCGGACAATGGCCCGGACGAAAGCCGCCCGCTGCCGTTCGCCCCCACTGAGCTGCCGGGGAAACCGCCCGGCGCAGTCTGGCAGATCCACCTGAGCCAGAAGTTCCCGGATCTGCCCGGAAGAAACGGTTTGCCCGGCCAGCCGGCCGCTGAGCCGGATGTTTTCTTCCAGGGTCAGGAAGGGCAGCAGTTTGGGTTCCTGGAACACATAACCCAGGTTCTTTCCCCGCCACCGGGCCCGTTCCGGTTCAGAAAGGCCGGTCAGCTCCACCCCGTCCAGGACAATCCGCCCCCGGGTAGGCGTCAGGAGCCCGGCCAGACAGTGGAACAGGGTGGTCTTGCCGCTGCCGGAGGGTCCTTCCACCCCCCAGGCTTCCCCTTCGTCCATCTGAAAAGAAGGCAGGGTCAGTCCCCGGACCGTCCTGCCCCCTTCTTCCGGGTAATCACAGATCAGATTTTCCACTTCCAGCATATTTCCATCCTCCTGCGCAAAAAAGGAGGGGCCGGCCGCCGCTGCGGCCGGGAGCCTCCCTTCCTGCCTTATTCATCTATGGAGTCCGCCACGATCCGCAGCTGGCTCACAAATCCTGTTTCTTCATCGGTTTCACTGCCTGTCTCCAGGATTCCGGTCACCGTAATGGGGGTATCATAGGGCAGGGCCGTTACCGGATCGGACAGTTTCACCACCACAATGTTGTCCGGCCAGTCCGCATCCGTGGAGCAGAAGGGACAGACGGACATGGGCACTTCCGTCAGCACAAAGAACCGGATGGTGGGCGTAAGGGGCGGAGCCATGTAGCCTGTCATGGTCACCGTGCCCCCCGCCAGGTTCTGGACTTTATCCGAAAAGGTCAGTCCTTCGGAGGAATAGCCGCTGTACAGCTCTCCGAAAGACAGCTCCTCCGCTGCAGCCGGCAGGGCCAGGGACAGGGTCAGCACCAGGGCCAGGAGCCCCCGCTTCAGCCAGGCCATGTCACTTCCTGGCCTGGGTCAGGTGGACTTTGGTTTTGTTGCCGTCGATACCCAGGGCCCGCAGCATCCCGAAGAACACTTCCGTGTTGTCCATGGTGCCCTTGAAGTATTCGGAACCGGGACCGCCGGCGTTCAGCAGAATATCATCGGCGCTGTGGCATTCCTGGGGATCGTCCTTGGGAGTGTTGGCAGGCATCAGTTCCGCCGGGTCTCCCGGATGGATCCGGGCCGGGTTGGCCTTGGAGCTGGCCTTGGTCACCTGATGGAATTCCACCTTGTCCCCGATGGCGGACTGTTCCTGTTTGGTTTCCGTTACGGACAGGGCCGGCGGGGTGGGTTTCTTCATGAAGTGGTAGTTTTCGTAGTATTCCGGATGGTTGGCGTACTGGACGGCCAGGGTCACATCCGGATCCGGATTGTCCGGGAATCCGTCATGATTTTCATCCTTGAAGGTGGGGAATACGGAATTCTGGTACACCCGGACGGCTTCCGTGCCTTTCTTCCCATCCCGTTCATGGTAAGTGCCGCTGATGGAAACCCCATGGGCATGGTCGGCCAGAACGATGATCAGGGTATCGTTCCCCCGTTTCCTGTTCCAGTCTTCCGCATACTGGATGGCCTTGTCGAATTCAATGGTATCATAGGCTGCCCGCTGCCAGTCCATCACATGGAGCTGCTTGTCGATGGAAGCCCCTTCGATCATGGCGAAAAAGCCGTTGGGATTCTTGGACAGGATGTCCAGGGATTTTTTGGTCATGTCCATCAGGTTGGGCTGGTCGGTGAACCCTTTCAGCACCTGGGGATCCTTCAGCATTTCCCGGTCCAGGTACACGTTCATGGTACCGGTGTGGAACAGCCCCAGCAGCGGTTTGTCGCTGGGCGCCGCTTTCATTTCCGTGGAAGTGCCCACAAAGGTGTAGCCCAGGTCCTTGAATTCCTGGATTACGTTTTCATCGTCCTTCCGTTTGGATCCCGGGGTGCTCTTGGGCAGGTACCGGGCAGAGCCTCCGCCCATGATCACATCGGGACGGTGGTACTGGTCCAGGTAGCTGCTGGCCAGCCAGTCCTGTCTGGCCCGGCGGCGGGTATGGCCGATCATGGCAGCCGGGGTGGCGTCGGTGGATTCGGCCTGGGTGACGACCCCCACGGACATGCCCCGGGTCCGTTTCACGATTTCGGAGATATTTTCCACTTTGGGGTCATCAAAAGGATCCTTGGTGGAATCTTCATAGACCCCCATGGCGTTCACCACGGATTTGTGGCCGGTGGCATAGGCGGAAGCGGAGTTGGCACTGTCGGTGACCAGGGAATCATAGCCGCTGGTGGTGATCACCGCATTGTGCTCCAGTTTTTCCATGGCCAGAAGATCATTGTATTTCCCGTTGGTCAGACCCTTGGACAGGATCCGGGCGATTTCCCGGGCCTGGAGGCTCATGCCGTCCCCCACGAACAGGATCACGTTCTTGGCCCGTTTGGGCGCCTTTTCGCTGACCACGGTATAACCGGCGGCGGAAACCCCTTTGCCGGCCCCGTCCTGGGCGGTGACCTTCACTTCATAAGCACCGGTCTTGGGGAAGGTGACCTGGTCAGCCCGGTAGGAAGTGACCCCGTTGCCCAGATCCTTCTTCACCAGTTTCTGCCCGAAGAATTTGTCCGCAGGCTGGCCGTTGACGGTGATGGCCACGTCCTTCAGCTGCTGGTCCCCTTTGACTTCCACATCGAAGTCAAATTTGGCTCCGGCCCAGAATTTGGCCCGGTCCACCGGCAGGATGCGGACTTCCGCCGCTTCCACAGAGGGCAGCAGGCCCAGGAAGGAACTTCCCAGCACCGCTGACAGGATCGCTCGTTTCAGCCACTTTTTTTCCATGGATATGCCTCCTAAACCTTTCCCTGCTGGTTGGTGCAGGGAAAGCAAAAATGAACTTGTTGTCTGCACAGGTATAACTATAGGCGGTCTCTGTCAGATTCCAGTCAACGGTTTGTCAAATTTGTGTCAAATTTTAAGGGTGCTGCTGAAGCAGCCCCCTGGTCACGGGTCGCGACCCGCGACCAAAAAAAGGACTGCTGCGCACGCAGCAGTCCTTTTTCCTCAGTCCATCGTAAACCCGTTGTCCCCTTTCAACAGGTTCTTTTTCATGTACAGCACCCAGTTGCCGATGTTGGTGCCGTGGTCGGCGGTCCGTTCCATGTATTTCAGGAGCAGCACGTAATCCACGTAGGAGGCCACATCTGCCGGGTCATCCTTGATGGCGTCGGTGAGCCGGGGCAGCAGACGCTCGAAATCCGCGTCCACGATATCGTCCTTGTCCCCGATGTACCGGGCCTTTTCGTCGTCCCCTTCCAGGTAGCACCGGAAGCTTTCTTCCAGCAGGGACTGCATATCCTCGTACATCTCTTTAAACCCTTCCGGAGGCTTCACCACCGGATTCCGTTCCAAAATCCGGGCAATGTACAGGGCCATGTCGGAGCAGTGGTCCGCAATCCGTTCCAGTTCGCTGAGCACCCGGAAAGTCCCCATCAGGCTCCGCCAGTCGGAAGCCACCGGAGACTGGAGCACCTGGACGGTCAGGTCCTTCCGCATGATCCCCCGGATCTGTTCGTCGAACTGATCGTCCCCATCCCGGACAATCCGGGCTTTGTCCAGATTCTGGGTGAACAGGGCCGTCTTGGTTTCCTCCAGGGTCTTTTCCAGATTGCCGATGAGCACCCGCACATCGTCCTGGATTTCCACCAGGGTCTTTACATAGGCATCTCTCATAATGGCTCCTCTCTCAGCCGAACCGGCCGGTGATATAAGATTCCGTCCGAGGTTCGGAAGGATTGGTGAACAGGGTTTCCGTATCGTTCATTTCCACCAGTTCACCCAGGTAGAAGAAGGCCGTTTTGTCGGAAATCCGGCTGGCCTGCTGCATGTTGTGAGTGACGATGACGATGGTGTAGTCCTTTTTCAATTCCAGGGCCAGGTCTTCGATTTTCTGGGTGGAAATGGGATCCAGGGCGGAGGTGGGTTCGTCCATGAGGATCACCGAAGGCTGGGCCGCCAGGGTCCGGGCGATGCACAGACGCTGCTGCTGCCCGCCGGAGAGCCCCAGGGCGCTTTTGTCCAGCCGGTCCTTCAGTTCGTCCCAGATGGCCGCCTGGCGCAGGCTCTTTTCCACGATGTCCGCCAGCTGGGCCTTGTTGGTGATGCCCTGGACCCGGGGCCCGTAGGCCACGTTGTCAAAAATGCTCTTGGGAAAAGGAGAAGGCTGCTGGAACACCATGCCCACCCGATACCGGAGGGCCAGAGGGTCCACTTCCTTGAAAATATCCTTTCCTTCGAACAGGATCTGTCCTTCCACCCGGCACCCGGATACCCAGTCGTTCATCCGGTTCAGGGTCTTGAGCAGGGTACTTTTGCCGCACCCG